>JAEKKH010000066.1 GCA_019510465.1 Burkholderiales bacterium | reverse complement strand
ATTCGCAGTCGATTGGAGATAATCGCGCGATGTTATTCGATTCGACGGTCCGCAAGGAGTTGGCGCGCAGCTTCGCCGCGACGCTGATGGTGATCCTGACCATCTTCATGACCAACCTGGTCATCCGCACGCTGGGCCTGGCGGCCAACGGCGCGGTGGCGCCGCAGGACGTCGTCTTCATCTTCACGCTGCTGGGCCTGCAGACGCTGCCCACCATCCTGTCGCTGTCGCTGTTCATCGGCGTGATCCTCACGCTCGGCCGCATGTACCGCGAGAGCGAGATGGCGATCTGGTTCTCCAGCGGCATCGGCCTGGCGCGCTTCATCCGCCCGGTGGTGGGCACGAGCTGGCCCATCATCGTGCTCATCGGCATCCTGATGCTGTTCGTCTGGCCCTGGAGCTACAGCCAGTACAACGATCTGCGCCAGCGCTTCGAGCAGCGCGCCGACGTGCTGCGCGCGTCGCCCGGCCAGTTCCAGTCGTCCGGCGACGGCCACCGCGTGTTCTTCGTCGAGAAGGCCGCCAGCAACGCGGCCGGCGGCGGGCGCAACGTCTTCATCATGAACGACGCGGGCACGCGCGAGTCGGTGGCGGTGTCGCAGTCGGGCAAGATCGAGAACATCGGCGACGAGCGCTTCCTGGTGCTCGACTCGGGCCACATGGAGCAGAACGACAAGGCGTCCGGCGAGCACACGCATGTCGAGTTCCGGAACTACCGCGTGCACGCGGGCACCGGCGGCGGGCCGTCCACCAACGCGCCCTCGCCGCGCGCCGTCGACACCGCCGACCTGGTGCTGACCGGCGGCCGGGCCTACATGGGCGAGCTCGCGTGGCGCCTCGGCCTGATCCTGGGCGCGACCAACCTGCTGTTCATGGGCATCAGCCTGTCGGCCGCCAATCCGCGCCGCGCCAGCAACTGGGGCCTGCTGTTCGCGGCGCTGGCGTTCGTCATCTACTACAACCTGCTCAACCTGACCCAGGCCTGGGTGGGTGCGGGCAAGCTCAACATCGTCGTCGCGCTGGTGGGCCTGCACGGCGCCGCGTTCCTGCTCGGGCTCGGCCTCATTTGGTGGCGCGAGCACGCCACCGTCATCCATCCGCTCAAGCTCCTGCTGCGCCGGAGGGCCGCATGAAGACCGTCCGCCAGCTGCTGTATCGCGACGTGCTGTGGTCCGTGTTCTTCGTGACCATCTTCTTCATCGCGCTGTTCTTCTTCATCGATTTCGTCGACGAGATGAGCCGCGTCGGCCGCAACGGCTACACGATGGGCGCCGCCGCGCTCGCGGTGCTGCTGGAGCAGCCCGGCCACGTCTACGAGCTGTTCCCGATCGCCGTGCTGATCGGCACGATCTACTCGATGGCGCGGCTGGCGCAGTCTTCGGAGTTCACGATCCTGCGCACGGCGGGCCTCGGCCCCGGGCGCGCGCTCAGCCTGCTGGGCGTGATCGGCCTGCTGTTCGCGGTGCTCACGTTCAGCCTCGGCGAGTACGTCACGCCGCACAGCGAGCAGGCCGCCAGCTTCCTGAAGGCACGCTTCGGAATGGGCCTGGCGGTGGGCCGCACCGGCGCCTGGCTGAAGGAAAAGCGCGCCGACCCCGACGGCGAGCGATCGATCACGGTCAACGTGCGCGGCGTCGGCAAGAGCGGCGAGCTCACCGGCGTGCGCATCTTCGAGATGGACGCCACCGGGCGCGAGGTGCGCAGCCTGCAGGCCGAGCACGCCGTCGTGCCGCGCGGGCGCACCGTCAAGGAATGGGCGCTGCAGGACGTGACCGAGACGCGCTGGATCCCGCGCGTGGACGCCAACGAGCCGCGCGTCGACACTCGCCATCTCGACCAGCTCGCCTGGCCGACCACCCTCACCTCGGCCGTCGCGACCGCCTCCATCCTGCCGGTGCAGAGCATGGGCGCGCTCGACCTGTGGCGCTACAGCGCGCACCTGGCCGAACAGGAGCAGTCGACGCAGACCTACCGCATCCAGTTCTGGAAGCGCGTGCTCTACCCGTTCGCCTGCCTCGTGATGGTGGCGCTCGCGCTGCCGTTCGCCTACCTGCACGCGCGCGCCGGCGGCGTCAGCGTGAAGGTGTTCGGCGGCATCATGCTGGGCATCAGCTTCGTGCTCCTGAACAACGTGGCGGGCCACCTGGGCATGCTCCACGAGTGGACGCCCTGGATCGCCGCGTCGATGCCCAGCGTCATCTATCTGCTGATGTCGATGTCGGCGTTCGCGTGGCTGGTGAGGTATCGATGACGTCGAACCGGCACGGCTGCGCGAAGGACGAGCCCTCCCGCCCGGCGGCAGGGCGAGCAGCGCGAGGGACGCACACATGAACCAAGCCGTCATCCTGCTGGCCCACGGGGCACGCGACCCGTCCTGGGCCACGCCGTTCGAGGCCGTCGCCGCCCGTGTGCGCGCGCGCGCGCCCGAGGCCATCGTCCAGCTCGCGTTCCTCGAGCTGATGGCGCCGACGCTGGAGGAGGCCGCCGCCGACCTGCTCGCGCGCGGCTGCACGCAGGTCGCCATCGTGCCGGCCTTCCTCGGCATGGGCGGCCACGTGCGGCGCGACGTGCCCGCGCAGCTCGATCGCCTGCGCCAGGCCCATCCTGGCGTCGCCTGGACGCTGCACCCGGCGCTGGGCGAGACGCCGCACGTGATCGCCGCGCTCGCCGACGCCACCGTCGACCTCGCCGGACTGAGCTTCGCGTCCGCCCACAGCCCGCTCGACGGGATCGGCACATGAACCTGCACCAGTTCCGCTTCGTGCAGGAGGCCGTGCGCCGCAACCTGAACCTGACCGAGACCGCCAAGGCCCTGTTCACCTCGCAGCCCGGCATTTCCAAGGCCATCCTCGAGCTCGAGGAGGAGCTGGGCATCGACCTGTTCGTGCGCCATGGCAAGCGCCTGCGCCGCGTCACCGAGCCGGGCCAGGAGGTGCTCAAGGCGATCGACGTGATCCTGCGCGAGGTCGCCAACATGAAGCGCATCGGCGAGGAATATTCCAAGCAGGACGCCGGCAGGCTGTCGATCGCCGCCACCCACACGCAGGCGCGCTACGTCCTGCCCGAGCCGGTGGCGCAGCTGCGGCGGCGCTTCCCCAAGGTGCAGGTCAGCCTGCACCAGGGCTCGCCCAGCGAGGTCGTGCAGATGCTGCTGGACGGCACCGCCGACATCGGCCTGGCCACGGAGTCGCTCGCCGAACCCGAGGACCTGGTCTCGCTGCCCGCCTACGAATGGCAGCACGTGGTCGTCATGCGCGCCGACGACCCGCTGGCGCAGGTCGAGAAGATCTCGCTGGAACTGCTCGCCGGCGAGACGCTGATCTCCTACCACCCGTCGTTCACCGGCCGCCGCCGCATCGACGCCGCCTTCGCGCAGCGCCGGCTCAAGCCCAACATCGCGCTCGAGGCGATCGACTCCGACGTCATCAAGACCTACGTGAAGTCGGGCCTCGGCGTCGGCATCGTCGCCGAGATGGCGGTGCGCGACGACCCGCCCGGCGGCGAGCTCGTGAGCCGCCCGGCCGGCCACCTGTTCGGCCAGAACGTCACGCGCGTGGCCTTCCGCCGCGGCGCCTACCTGCGCGGCTACGTCCTCACGTTCGCCGAACTGCTGTCTGACCGCCTCACGCGCCCGCTGCTGCTGCGCGCGCTCGGCGGCGACGTGGAAGACACCTATGACCTCTGACGACCTCGTCGGCGCGAGCCGGCTGCCCAGCGTGGGCACCACCATCTTCACCGTGATGTCGGCGCTGGCCACGAGGACCGGGGCGATCAACCTCGGCCAGGGCTTCCCGGACTTCGACTGCGATCCCGCGCTCGTCGACGCGGTGACCACGGCGATGCGCGCCGGCCACAACCAGTACCCGCCCATGACGGGCATCCCCGCGCTGCGCCAGGCGGTGTCGGACAAGATCGCGCTGACCACCGGTCATCGCTACGACCCCGAGTCGGAGATCACCATCACCGCCGGCGCCACGCAGGGCATCCTGTCGACCGTGCTCGCGCTCGTGCATCCGGGCGACGACGTGATCGTGCTGGAGCCGTGCTACGACAGCTACGGCCCGTCGATCACGCTGGCGGGCGGCAACGTGATCCGCGTTCCGCTGGTGCCGGGCACCTGGCGGCCCGATTTCGACGCGCTCGCGAAGGCTCTGACGCCCCGGACGCGCCTGGTCATCGTCAATACGCCGCACAACCCCAGCGGCACCGTGTGGACGGCCGACGAGCGCGCGCGCTTCGCCGCGCTGCTCGCCCCCACCCGCGCACTGGTGCTGTCCGACGAGGTCTACGAGCACATGGTGTTCGACGGCATCGAGCACGCCAGCATGTCGGGCCTGCCCGAGCTGGCGGCGCGCAGCGTGGTGGTGTCGAGCTTCGGCAAGACCTTCCACGTCACCGGCTGGAAGGTCGGCTACGTCGCCGCGCCCGTGGCCCTGATGCGCGAATTCCGCAAGGTGCACCAGTTCAACGTGTTCACCGTCAACGCGCCGATGCAGCACGGCATCGCGGCGTTCCTGGCCGACCCGTCGCACTGGCGCACGCTCGCCCCGTTCTACCAGGCCCGGCGCGACCGCTTCCGCGCCGGGCTGGCCGCCACGCCACTGAAGCTGCTGCCCTGCGAGGGCACCTACTTCCAGTGCGTCGACTACTCGGCGCTGTCCGACGACGGGGACCTCGCGTTCTGCGAATGGCTGGCCACCAAGGTCGGCGTCGCCGCGATCCCGATGTCGGCCTTCCACGACCAGGCGCCCGACCTGCGCGTGATCCGCTTCTGCTTCGCCAAGAAGGAATCGACGCTGGACGAGGCACTGCGCCGCCTGCAGGCGCTCGAGGCCTGAGCCGCGCCGCCGGCGCGTTCAGCGTTTGACCGGCTGGTCGGGATCGGGCGGTTCGCCGCCCTCGCGCCAGTCGCGCGGATCGGCCTTCGCGCGGGTGGGCGCGACCGGCGCCAGGCTCAGCTCGTCGAGCGTGAGGTGCACGTCGCCCGAGGACGGCAGTTCGATGTCGAGATCGCCGGCCGACGAGCCGGCGTCGAAGCCGGTCATCTCGAAGCGGGTGAGCATCCCGTGGCGGGTATCGCCCTCGACGTCGACCGACGCCAGGTCGAGCCCCGGGTCGTCCTCCGGCAGCGCGCGCTCGTTGACCTCGCGGGCGCTCGGATAGGCCGTGACGCTGGCAGCAGGCACGCTGCCATCGTCCAGCGGCAGCAGCACGTCGATCTGCGTGCCGCCGAGGCCGCCGCCGTGCTGCCACAGGTCGCGCGCCAGCGAGTACAGCACCAGCACGTCGCGATAGGCCGGCAGGTCGAACAGCTCGCTGGTGTCGTCGCGCTTGAACAGCAGCGATTCCAGCATCGCCATCGCGTCGAGCGGCGAATGCCACGCGCGCTCCAGCTGCGCGATGGTTTCGGGATAGTCCTCGAGCGAACGGCCGGCGGTCGGACCGGTGTCCCAGTCGGGCGCGTAGGCGTTGAAGCGGCGGTTGAAGCGCGCCCGCGTGCGCTCGTAGGCGGCGCGGTCGCCCTGGCGGCGGTAGATCTCCAGCAGCTTGGTGTAGGGCAGCGGGCTCTGGCCGCCCGCACTGCGCAGGTGCGACATCAGCAGGTCGACGGCCGCGTCCTCCTGGCCGAGCGCGATGAAGAAGTCGGCCTGCTGCTCCAGGTCCAGCAATTCCTCGACGGACAGCTCTCTCGGTGTGCCCGCCGCCGCCGCGGCCGCGAGCGAATGGCGATCGAACGGGCGCGTGGCCGAATGGTCGACGACCGGCACGCCGCGGGCGTCGCCTTCGTCGAGGAGCGGCAGGTCGGCGAGCGGCGCCTCGACCGGCGTCGGCGCGGCGGGCACCGAGCGGTCGGCGGCCGCGACAGCGGGCGCCGTGACGAGCGCCGCGGGCGGCAGATCGGCGACCGGCGGCACGGCAGTGGCCGGCCCCAGCGCGGACTGGTTGAACCAGTCGCTGTGCGCGACACGCGTCTGCTGGCGCAGCTTCCAGGCGAGGCCGGCGATGGCGGCCGCGGCCACGGCGAGCAAGGCCAGCAGCCACGGCGTCCAGGCATCGCCCGAGTCGGCCTTGGCCTTGGCCTGCCGGAGCTCGGCCTGCAGCCGGGCCGTCTGGTCGCGCTGCGACTGGGTGTCGCGGCGCGCGTTGTCCAGGCTCTGCTGCAGCGCCATCAGCTGCCGCACGTCGTCGTCCTCCAGTCCGGCCAGTCCCGGCGCGGCGCCCGAGGCGGCGGACGGCGGCGGGATGACGGGCTCTTCCATGTCGAGCCTGAGATGCGGCGCGCCCGGCTCGAGCAGCAGGCGGGAGCCGGCGGCCGGCGCGGGCGTCGAGCGCGCGTCCCGCTTGGCGACGCCGTGGTCGGTGGCCGGACGGCGCGCGGCGGCGGCCGCGCCGATCTCGTTGGCCAGGGCCATCGTCGGCCCCTTGCGCAGCACGCGCGGCCGGGTGCCGCGGGCCGCGCTGGCGCTGCCGTCGGCCGCGTAGGCGGTGCCGTAGCCCGACGGCGCCGGGGCGACGGCCACCGGGGCGGTGCCCGCGACGGGCGCGGCGGCCTGCGGCGGCGGCGCCACCTGGGCCGGGCCCGCCGCCAGCGTCGGCGGATCGGCGAAGACGGAGAAGCGGCGCGAGAAGTGGCGATCGCAGGCGATGCCGACGACGACCTCGAGGATGGGCTCGGACACGGCCATCGACGTGATGACGCGCAGCGTCAGGGCGTCGTCGGTGGCACCGGGCAGCACCTCGGTGCGCACGGCGTTGGGCGGCAGCAGCGAGTCGCCGTAATAGACCTTGGCCGACAGGCAGTCGCCCGTGAAACGCTCGCCCGGCTCCACGTGCACGGGCACGGTAAAGGTGAAGGACTGACCCAGAACCGCGTCGGAAACCGGCCGACCGAAACCCAGCGCCCAGGCTTGCTGGGATGCGAATGCGGTCGCGGCGAAAATGATGTGCGCGGTAAAGTGCTTCTTCATTCCTGTGGACACCACAGATAACCCGATCGACTCTAGCACGATTGCTTACAGAAACTAGCGTACGGCCTGTCGGGAGAGAATGATGCGCAGCACCGACATACCGTTCAACCCGAGAATCCGTGAATATCTCAGGTTCGGCCAGATTCCCTATTCCCCAACAAGGCAGGCCCCATGCCCAGTGAACTCCTGACGTCCCGCGAGGGTTCCACGCTGATTCTCACGCTCAGCGATCCTGCAACCCGCAACACATTGTCGCCGCAGGTCTACTCGGCAGGCGTCGAAGCGCTCAACGTCGCCGAATCGGATGATTCCGTGCGCGCCGTGATCCTGCGCGGTGAAGGCGAACATTTCTGCGCCGGAGGCGACCTCAACCGAATCATCGGATTGCGCAGGACCGGGCCACAGGCGCAGTCGGAATCGATCGCCCTGTTCCATCAATTGATCGAATCCCTGCGCGCATTTCCGAAACCCGTGATCGCCGCGGTGGAGGGTTTCGCGGCGGGCGGGGGTATGTCGCTGGCGCTGGCGTGCGACCTGATCGTGGCGGCGTCCGACGCCAGGTTCGTGATGTCGTACGGCAAGGTGGGCCTGACGCCGGACGGCGGCGGCTCCTGGCACCTGGCTCGGCTGCTGCCACGGGCGCTGGCGCTGGAGATGATCTGGCTGGCCGGCCCGGTCAAGCCCGAGCGGCTGCAGGCGCTGGGCCTTGTCAATCGCGTGACAGACAAGGGCCGGGCGCTCGCCGAAGCTCTGGCCCTGGCCGACAAGCTCGCCGCGATGGCCCCCAACGCGGTGGCCGGCGCCAAGGAACTGGTGGCGCGCGCGAGCCTGTCGCCGCTGTCCGGGCATCTCGAGGCCGAGCGCGGCCAATTCATCGCCAACCTGTTCCACGAGAACGGCGGCGAGGGTCTGAACGCGTTCTTCGAGAAGCGCCCGCCCGCCTTCCGCTGAACCGGGGGTGGGCGGCGGCGATCTTCAACATGAATACAACAGCGACCCGCCCTTGACCGCCGACCGCCCTGCCCCGCGCCCCCTCGCCGACGTCCGCCCGCCGCTGCGCCGGCGCCTGTACCTGATGCGCCATGGGTCGGTCGACTACTTCAAGGCCGACGGCACGCCGGTGCCGCCGCACACGGTGCCGCTCAACGAGGCCGGGCGCGCCCAGGCCGACGCCGCCGGCGCGCTGTTCGCCGCCGCCGGCGTGTGCTTCGACCGCGTCGTCGTCAGCGGCCTCGCGCGCACGGTCGAGACCGCACGGCGCGTGCTGGCCGCCGCCGGCCAGGACGTGGCGATCGCGCGCGACCCGCGTCTCGAGGAGATCCGTTCCGGCCGGCTCGACGCCATCGCGCCCGACCGGCTGCGCGCCGCGTTCACCGGCGTGTTCAGCGCCACGGCCAATGTCGAATCGCTGCAGTTCCTCGGTGGCGAGACGGTCGGCGCGATGATGGACCGTTGCCTGCCGGCGTTCGACGAGCTGCTGGCCGACGCGTCGTGGACCTGCGCGCTGCTGGTGCTGCACGGCGGCATCAACCGCGCGCTGCTGGGCCACGCGCTGACCGGCGCGCGCACGTTCCTCGGCCGCCTCGAGCAGGCGCCGGCGTGCATCAACGTGCTGGACGTCGGCGATGGCGACATCGTCGTGCGCGGCACCAATCTCGCGCCCACCCAGTGGCTGCACGAGCGCGAGCGCTGGACCACGATGGAGAAGCTGCTGGCGCAGTACCTGCGCGCGGGCGACGTTCCTGTCTGAGCCCTGTTTGAGACGACAATCGATGCAGGTCGACGCGCCGCCCGGCGCGCCCGCGGCTGTCGCTTCAGGGACAAGGAATGAACAACCCGATTCTTACAATCGAAGAGCAGAACAACATCGACGCGGGCCCATGGTTCTCCAGACTTTCCGACGAACTGCGGGCCGCGATCCTGTCGCGCGCCGTGGTGCGCCGGCTCCCCGACGGGGCCTCGCTCGCATCGCGCGGATCGCCCGCGGAGGACTGGTGCGGCGTGGCCAAGGGCGCGGTGCGCGTGAGCTCGGTCTCGCTGTCGGGCAAGCAGGTCTCGCTGACCTACGTCGAACCGGGCACCTGGTTCGGCGACATCGCCTTGTTCGACGGCCTGCCGCGCACGCACGACGCCGACGCGCATGGCGCGACGACGCTGCTGTCGGTGCGCAAGGCCGACTTCAAGGAGCTGCTGCAGCAGCACGTGGAGCTGTACGACGCGCTGCTGCGCCTGAACTGCCGGCGCCTGCGCATCATGTTCAACCTCGTCGAGGACCTGAACACGCGGCCCTTGTCCGCGCGCCTGGCCAAGAACATCCTGATGCTCGCCAAGGCCTACGGCATCAACCAGGGCGAGGAGGTGCGCATCGGCCTGCAGCTGGCGCAGGAAGACCTGGCGCAGCTGGTGGGCGCGTCGCGCCAGCGCGTCAACCAGGAGCTCAAGGAGCTGGAGCGCGAGGGGGCGCTGCGCATCGAGCCGACACGCATCGTCGTGCTGTCGCGCGAGAAGCTGGTGCACGCGGCCGAGCACTAGGGCGCATCGGAAGTCATGGTCTGCCCCCGATGAGCCTTCGGCTCGTCAGCCCCCGAGGGGGTCGCGGCTCGCTCCGGAGCGGCCGCGCGTGCCGCGTGATGTATTCGAACGACGACACCACCAACGACGCAACGAGACGAGTCCGATGAACCAGACCGAACAGAACACCGGCACGCGGCCGGTCGCCGAGAGCCACCGCTTCGACGTCGCGGCGCTCGAAGCCTTCCTGAAGACCAACCTGGCCGGCTTCGAGGGGCCGCTGAGCGTCGAGCAGTTCAAGGGCGGGCAATCCAACCCGACCTACAAGCTCGTCACGCCGTCGCGCTCGTACGTGATGCGCTCCAAGCCGGGCCCCGTCGCGAAGCTGCTGCCCTCCGCGCACGCGGTCGAACGCGAGTACCGCGTGATGGACGCCCTCGCGGGGACGGCCGTGCCCGTCGCGCGGATGCACCTGCTGTGCGAGGACGAGTCCGTCATCGGCCGCGCGTTCTACGTGATGGAGTACGTCGAGGGCCGCGTGCTGTGGGACCAGGGCCTGCCGGGCATGACGCCGGCACAGCGCGCCGCGATCTACGACGAGATGAACCGCGTGATCGCGGCGATGCACGACGTCGACGTCGACGCGATCGGGTTGGCCGGCTACGGCAAGCCCGGCAACTTCTTCGCGCGCCAGATCGGCCGCTGGACCAAGCAGTACCAGGCGTCGATCACCGACCCGATCGAGGCCATGGACCGGCTCATCGAATGGCTGCCCGCGCACATGCCCGCCAGCGCGCTGGACGAATCGCAGGTGTCCGTCGTGCACGGCGATTTCCGCATGGACAACCTGATCTTCCACCCGACCGAGCCGCGCGTGCTGGCGGTGCTGGACTGGGAGCTGTCCACGCTGGGCCACCCGTTGGGCGACTTCAGCTACCACTGCATGGCCTGGCACATCCCGCCCGGCACCTTCCGCGGCATCGCGGGCCTGGATCACGCGGCGCTCGGCATCCCGCCGGAGCGCGACTACGTACGCCGCTATTGCGAACGCACGGGCCGCACCGACGCCGACGCGCTGCTGCGCGACTGGAACTTCTACCTCGCCTACAACCTGTTCCGCCTCGCGGCCATCCTGCAGGGCATCGCGCGCCGCGTCGTCGACGGCACCGCCTCGAGTGCGCAGGCGCGCGCGACGGGCGCCGGGGCGCGCCCCCTCGCGGAGCTCGCGTGGTCGTTCGCCCGCAAGTCCCAGGAGGCCTGACATGGATTTCGCCTACTCGCCGCGCAGCCTGGCGCTGCAGGAACGACTGCGCGCCTTCATGGCCGCCCACGTCGTGCCGGCCGAGCCGCGCCACCACGCGGAGATCGAGGCCAACACCGCGGCCGGCAAGCGCTGGACGCCGCTGCGGCTGATCGAGGAACTCAAGACGAAGGCGCGCGCCGAAGGCCTTTGGAACCTGTTCCTGCCAGATGTGACGGCCCCGCTCCCTGCGCTCGCCGCCCCCGAGGGGCTCGGCGGCTCGCTCCGGAGCGGCCGAGCGCTCGCCGCCGACGGGGGGTCGGGCTTGTCGAATGTGACGGCCCCGCTCGCTGCGCTCGCCGCCGACGGGGGTTCGGGCCTGTCGAACGCGGACTACGCGCCGCTGGCCGAGATCATGGGCCGCACGCCCTGGGCCAGCGAGGTCTTCAACTGCTCGGCACCCGACACCGGCAACATGGAAGTGCTGGTGCGCTACGGCACGGCGGAGCACCAGAAGCGCTGGCTGGAGCCGCTGCTGGACGGCCGCATCCGCAGCGCGTTCGCGATGACCGAGCCCGCGGTGGCCTCGTCGGACGCCACCAACATCGAGTCGCGCATCGTGCGCGACGGCGACGACTACGTGCTCAATGGCCGCAAGTGGTGGACGTCGGGCGCCGGCGATCCGCGCTGTGCCGTCTACATCTTCATGGGCAAGACCGACCCCGGGGCGGCGCCGCATTCGCAGCAGTCGATGATCCTGGTGCCGGCCGACGCGCCCGGGCTCAAGGTGCTGCGGCCGCTGCCGGTGTTCGGCTACGACGACGCGCCGCACGGCCACATGGAAGTCGCGTTCGACGACGTGCGCGTGCCGGCGTCCCACATCCTGCTGGGCGAAGGCCGCGGCTTCGAGATCGCCCAGGGCCGCCTCGGGCCGGGCCGCATCCACCACTGCATGCGCCTGATCGGCCTGGCCGAACGCGCGCTGGAGTTGATGTGCGAACGCACCGCGAAGCGCGTGGCCTTCGGCAAGCCGATCGCCGCGCAGACGGTGACGCAGGAGCGCATCGCCGAGGCGCGTTGCCAGATCGACATGGCGCGCCTGCTCACGCTGAAGGCCGCGTGGATGATGGACGTGGCGGGCAACAAGGCGGCCAGGGCCGAGATCGCGATGATCAAGGTCGTGGCGCCCGGCATGGCCTGCCGGGTGATCGATTGGGCCATGCAGGCCTTCGGCGCGATGGGGATGTCCGAGGACGCGCCGCTCGCCTACTTCTATACCGTGGCCCGTACCCTGCGGTTCGCGGACGGCCCGGACGAGGTGCACCGCAACGCGATCGCCAAGATCGAGCTGGGCAAGTGGCGCAAGGCTTGAGCCGCAGGCTGCTCAGGCCGTGTGGCGCAGCGCCACGTCCACGGCCGTCGCGACCTGGATGCAGCGCACCAGCGTCGGCACGTCGGGCCGCGAGGCCGACTGCCGCAGCACCACCTGGCCGCGCGCCAGCCGCAGCATGAAGGGCTCGGCCGACACCGCCTCCAGCGGCAGTTCGTCGGCCCGCTTCCTCAGCGCGTCGGCGATCGGACCGGCAAGCCAGCGCGAGACCCATTCGGTGTCGTTTCCGATCGCCCCGTAGCGATCGCGCAGCGGCACGCCCATCTGGTTCGGGCTCAGCTTCGGGTGCATCGCGAGCCAGCGCATCTCCTCGGGCGTCTCCTCGTCGAGGCGCGTCTGCACGTGGTCGGTGAACTGGGCGTAGACCTCGTGATCGAGCCGGGCCAGGAGCGGGCGGTCCAGCACGAGCGCCTGCACGTCGGAGTTCTGCGCGACCTCGAAGCGGATGCGGAACTCGTGGCTGCTCATGAAGCGGCGCTGCGCGGGGCCCCACTCGATGCGCCAGCCGGGATGGTCGGGGTTGTCGTTCATGGCCCAGCCGTCGTGGGCGATGGTGCGCTTGAGCGTCCACTGGTTGGCTTCTGCCCAGTGGCTGAACTCGCTCCAGCCCGGCAGCGAGCCTCCCAGGCCCAACCATCTTCGCACCGCATCCAGCATGATGTTGTATTGTTCGTCGCCAGGAGGCTTCCCGCCATGATCGAAGTGTATTCGTGGGCCACGCCCAACGGCCACAAGGTTCACATCATGCTCGAAGAGTGCGGCTTGCCGTATCGCGTGCATGCGGTAGACATCGGCGCGGGTGACCAGTTCAAGCCGGAGTTCCTGCGCATCAGCCCGAACAACAAGATCCCGGCGATCGTCGATCCCGAGGGCCCGGACGGGCGACCGATCAGCCTGTTCGAATCCGGCGCGATCCTGCTGTACCTCGCGGGCAAGACCGGTCGCTTCCTGCCCGAGTCCACGTCCGAGCGCTACGAGATGCTGCAGTGGCTGATGTTCCAGATGGGTGGCGTCGGCCCGATGCTGGGCCAGGCGCACCACTTCCGCATCTACGCGCCGGAGAAGATCGCCTACGCCGTCGACCGCTACACCAACGAGGCGCGGCGCCTGTACGGCGTGATGGACAAGCGCCTCGCGAAGTCGCGCTACATCGGCGGCAAGGACTACGGCATCGCCGACATGGCCATCTTCCCGTGGCTGCGCTCGTGGAAGAACCAGGGCATCTCGTGGGCCGACTTCCCGCACCTGAAGGGCTGGTTCGACGAGATCGCCGCCCGGCCCGCCGTCATGCGCGGGGTGGACGTGCTGACCGGCCAGCGGCGCCCGCTGGACGACGACCCGAGGGCGCGCGAGATGCTGTTCGGACGCACGCAGTACGCCCGGCGCTGAGGCGCGGCGGGTGGCCTGCCCAGAGGGACTCGAACCCCCGACCTGCTGCTTAGAAGGCAGCTGCTCTATCCAGTTGAGCTATGGGCAGTCGTGCGACAGCCCGAGATTCTATCGGCGCGACCCGGCCGTGTCCGATCGCGTCGCCCACGTGCGTACCGACGATCGTCCCGGCGCGATGAACTGAGGTCAAATGGGCGCCTCATGACCCCGCCCTCGCCCGACCGCCCTGCCCGTTGCGCCATCAGCTGGAGCGCCGGCAAGGATTCATGGCTGGCGCTGACCCGGGCCCGTGAACAGGGCTGGCGTGTCGATACCTTCGTCACGATGTGCGACGAGGACGGCGCCAGCAAGTCGCATGCGCTGGCTCCCGACGTCGTCGACGCCCAGGTGCGCGCGCTCGGTGGCACGCCCGTCGCTGTCCGCGTCGCGCCCGGCGGGTACGCCTCGCGCTTCGACGCGGCGCTGCGGGCGCTCGCGGCCTCGGGCCACACGCACATGGTCTTCGGCGACATCGACCTGCAGGCGCACCGCGACTGGCTCGAGCCGGCATGCGCGCGTGCCGGACTCGCGGCCCTGTTCCCGCTGTGGGGCGAGCCGCGCGCCGCGCTGGCGCGCGAGCTCGTGACGCGCGGCGTGCGCGCGCGCATCGTGTGCGTGGACACACGCTGGCTGGACGCGTCGTTCTGCGGCGTCGACTACGACGAGGCGTTCCTGGCACGCCTGCCGCGCGGCGTCTGTCCGGTCGGCGAGGACGGCGAGTTCCACACGCTCGTGACCGCCGGCCCCGGCTTCGACGCGCCGCTGCGCGTGGTCGCGGGTCCGCAGCGCCGCGTCGCGTCGCAGCCGCCGTTCACGCCGACCGAATTCGTCTTCGAGTCACTCGCGCTCGCGCAGCCGGCATGACGCGCTTCGTGATGGTCTGGGGCACCTCCAGCGGTGCCGGCAAGAGCTGGCTGGCGACGGCGCTGTGCCGGTCGGCGGCGCGGCGCGGCACGCGGGTGGCGCCGTTCAAGGCGCAGAACATGAGCAACAACGCGCGCGTCGTCGCGGGGCTGGACGGCCTCGGCGCGGAGATCGGCGCCGCGCAGTACTTCCAGGCGCTGGCCGCGGGCGTCGAGCCGTCGGTCGACATGAACCCGGTGCTGCTCAAGCCCGAGCGCGACACCGCGAGCCAGGTCGTGGTGCACGGGCGCGTCGACCCCGCGCTGTCGCGCACGGGCTGGCGCGAACGCAGCGCGACGCTGGCCGAGGCCGCGCGCGCGAGCCTGCAGCGGCTCGCGGCCACCTGCGACCTGGTCGTCATCGAAGGCGCCGGATCGCCCGCGGAGATCAACCTGGCGCCGCAGGACTTCGTCAACCTCGGCACGGCGCGCCAGGCGCGAGAGCTCGGTGCGCTGGACAGCCTCCTGGTCACCGATATCGACCGCGGCGGCGCCTTCGCGCACCTGTACGGCACCTGGGCGTTGCTGCCCGAGGACCTGCGCGGCTCGCTGGCCGGCTTCGTGCTGAACCGCTTCCGCGGCGACGCGGCGCTGCTGGACCCTGGCCCGGCGGACCTGCGGCGCCTGACCGGCGTGCCGCTGGCCGGCGTCATCCCGATGGTGCGCGGACACGGCCTGCCCGACGAGGACGGCCTGTTCGACGCGGGCCGGCCCGACGCGGCGGCCGCGGGCCGACTGCGCATCGCGGTGCTGTGTCCGCCGCACATCAGCAACCTCGACGAATTCGAGCCGCTGCGCCGCATGCCCGGCGTGCAGCTCGCCTGGGTGCGGGCCGAGGCCGAGCTGCATGGCGCCGACTGGATCGTGCTGCCGGGCTCCAAGCAGGTCAGCGGCGACCTGGCCTGGCTGCGCCGACAGGGACTCGATCGCGCGATCGCGCGCCACGCCGCCGAAGGCCGGCCCGTGCTGGGCATCTGCGGTGGCCTGCAGATCCTCGGCGAAGCGCTGGTCGACCCCGAGGGCCACGACGGCGAGACCGGGTTCAACGGCCCCGGCCTGGGCCTGCTGCCGCTCGTGACGCGCTACGAACGCGACAAGCGCGTGCGGCGCACGACACTGCGCTTCGGGCGGACGGCCGGCGCCTGGGCACCGTGGGCCGGCGTCGAGGCGGCCGGCTACGAGATCCACTGCGGCGTCACCGTGCCCCATCCCGGCCTGCCGCTGCCCATCGTGGCACTGCGCGACGCGCACGGCGAGGCGATCGGCTGGCAGCACGGCAACGTGCTCGGCGTGTACGCCCACGGCCTGTTCGAATCGCCGGCGCTGCTGCGCGCGATGTGGGGCGCGAATGCGCCCGCGCTGGACGACAGCTTCGAACTCCTCGCCGACCTCGTCGAGCGCCACCTCGACGCCGCGCTGCTCGATCGACTGCTGTCCTCCAGCAGGTAGAATCACGCCCTTCGGAGCGTAGCGCAGCCTGGTAGCGCATCTGCTTTGGGAGCAGAGGGTCGCACGTTCGAATCGTGTCGCTCCGACCATCCATCCCACCCGCGGTCGAACGGCCGCCGC
>JAEKKH010000237.1 GCA_019510465.1 Burkholderiales bacterium | reverse complement strand
CACCACCGAGCAGGAGATCGACTCCGCGGTGGCGATGCTCAAGGACACCGTCGCGCGCCTGCGCGAGCTGTCCCCGCTGTGGGACATGTACCGCGACGGCATCGACATCAGCGCGATCCAGTGGGCCGCCCACTGATCGTTTCCGGCATAACCATTCGTTGAGGGTAGAAGAGCATGGCATACAGCGACAAGGTCATCGACCACTACGAGAACCCGCGCAACGTGGGTGGGTTCGACAAGGGCGACGACACGGTGGGCACCGGCATGGTCGGCGCACCGGCGTGCGGCGACGTGATGAAACTGCAGATCAAGGTCAACCCGGCCACGGGCCTGATCGAGGACGCGCGCTTCAAGACCTACGGCTGCGGCTCGGCCATCGCCTCGTCGTCGCTGGTCACCGAATGGGTCAAGGGCAAGTCGCTCGACGAGGCCATGGCCATCCGCAACACGCAGATCGCCGAGGAACTCGCGCTGCCGCCGGTCAAGATCCACTGCTCGATCCTGGCCGAGGACGCGATCAAGGCCGCGGTCAGCGACTACAAGGCCCGCCATGGCGCCGAGGCGCCGGTCGCGGAGACCGCGTCCCTGAACGCCTGAGGGCCGCGACGATGGCGGTGACCCTGACCGAACGCGCTGCGAAGCACGTGACGCGCTACATCACCAAACGCGGCCGCGGCGTCGGCGTGCGCCTCGGCGTGAAGACGACCGGCTGCTCGGGCCTGGCCTACAAGCTCGAGTATGCCGATGACGTGGCCCCGGAGGACATCGTCTTCGAGGGCCATGGCGTCAAGGTGCTGATCGATCCGAAGAGCCTGCCCTACATCGACGGCACGGAGCTGGACTTCGTGCGCGAGGGGCTCAACGAGGGCTTCAAGTTCCACAACCCGCGCGAGAAGGACAAGTGCGGCTGCGGCGAATCGTTCCGCGTCTGAGTCCGTCCACACTCGACGCCACGAAGGCGCGGCTGCTGTCGCGCCTTTTTGTTGGCGAGAACCGTTTCCACCTTCCATGACCCTGGCCATCCGTCCGACGCCGCCCGAGCATCCGCAGGTGCAGGCGCTGATCGCCGAACTCGACGCCTACCTGTCGACGATCTACCCGCCGGAAGAGAACTACCTGCTGGACCTGTCGGGCCTGCGGCAGCCCGGCGTCACCTTTCTCGGCGCCTGGATGGGCGACACGCTGGTGGGCTGCGGCGCGGTGCGCGCGATGCCTGGCGAGCCCGCCACCGACGGCCGGGCCTACGGCGAGATCAAGCGCATGTTCGTGTCGCCCGCGCAGCGCGGCGCGCGCATCGGTGCGCGCCTCCTCGAGCAGCTCGAGGCCGTGCTGAAGGCGCAGGGCATCGACCGCGCGCTGATGGAGACGGGCGAGGAGCTCGTGCAGGCGGCGCGCATGTACCGGGCCGCCGGCTATGTCGAGCGCAACGCGTTCGGCGAGTATCCGGACAACGGATCGTCGCTGTTCCTGGAGAAGCGATGGACGACGGCCTGAGCCGCGACGCACGGCTGCCCGAGGGCGCGAACGCCACGGCGCGCGGCGCGCAGCCATCGCTGTCGATTCGCGCCAGCGATTTCGAGCTGTTCGGCCTGCCCGAGCGCTTCGAGATCGATCCCGGCGCGCTCGACGCGAAATGGAAGCAGTTGCAGGGCGCCGCGCACCCCGACCGCTTCGCCACCGGGACGGCCGCGGCGCAACGCATCGCCATGCAGTGGGCCGTGCGCATCAACGAGGCCTATCGCCGCCTGAAGAACCCGCTCACGCGCGCCGCCTACCTGTGTTTCCTGCACGGCGTCGACCTCGAGGCCGAGAGCAACACCGCGATGCCGCCGGCGTTCCTGATGCAGCAGATGGAATGGCGCGACGCGCTGTCCGAGGCCGGCAGCCTGGACGCGGTCGAGGCGCTGGCCGACGAGGTGGCCGCCGCGCGCACGGCCATGCTGAAGTCCTTGCAGGCGCAGATCGACGACGCCGCCGACGTCGACTGGCATGCCGTCGCCGCGACCGTGCGCGGCCTGATGTTCGTCGACAAGTTCATCAGCGACATCGACCGGCGCGTCGACGCGCTTTCATAAGAAGACCAAGACATGGCTTTGCTCCAGATCTCCGAACCCGGCCAGGCGCCCGACCCGCACCAGCGCCGCATCGCCGTCGGCATCGACCTCGGCACGACGCACTCGCTGGTGGCCGCGGTGCGCCATGGCGTGCCCGAGTGCCTGCCGGACGAGGACGGCCGCGTGATCCTGCCGTCGGCGGTGCGCTACACCGAGGGCGGCGGGCGCCAGATCGGCCACGCCGCGCTCGAGGCGCAGGCCGAGGACGCCGAGAACACGGTGGTCTCCGCCAAGCGGTTCATGGGCCGCATGCTGGCCGACGTCGCCGGCCACCAGCGCCTGCCGTACCGCTTCGTCGACCAGCCCGGCATGCTGGGCGTGGCCACGCGCGACGGCGTCAAGACGGCGGTGGAAGTGTCGGCCGAGATCCTGGCCACCTTGCGCTTCCGCGCCGAGGACACCTTCGACGACGACGTCTACGGCGCCGTCATCACCGTGCCCGCGTACTTCGACGACGCGCAGCGCCAGGCCACCAAGGACGCCGCGCAGCTGGCGGGCCTGAACGTGCTGCGCCTGATCAACGAACCCACCGCCGCGGCGATCGCCTACGGCCTCGACCAGGGCGTCGAGGGCCTGTACGCGGTCTACGACCTGGGCGGCGGCACCTTCGACATCTCGCTGCTGCGTCTGGCGCGCGGCGTGTTCGAGGTGGTGGCCACCGGCGGCGACTCCGCGCTCGGCGGCGACGACTACGACCAGCGCTTCGCCAGCGCGCTGCTGCAGCGCGCAGGGCTGAAGGCGCTCGAGGCGCTGAGCCCGCGCGAGCGCCGCAACGTGCAGACCGCCGCGCGCCGCGCCAAGGAGGCGCTGAGCACGTCGGAATCGACGACCGTCCCGCTCGAGATCGAGGGCCAGGTGCACTCGCTGGAGGCCACGCGCGCGGAGTTCGAGGCCGCGACCTCCGAGCTGACGGCCACCACGCTGCGCCTGCTCAAGCGCGTGCTGCGCGACGCCAGGGTGTCGGTCGACGAGGTGCAGGGCGTCGTGATGGTGGGCGGCTCCACGCGCATGCCTGTCGTGCGCGAGGCGATCGCCGCATTGTTCGGCCGGCCGCCATTGACCAACCTGAATCCGGACGAGGTCGTCGCGCTCGGCGCCGCGATCCAGGCCAACGCGCTGGCCGGCAACGCGGCCTCGGGCGACCTGCTGCTGCTGGACGTGACGCCGTTGTCGCTCGGCCTGGAGACGATGGGCGGGCTGGTGGAGCGCATCATCGAGCGCAATTCGACGATCCCCACCGCCAAGGCGCAGGACTTCACGACCTTCAAGGACGGCCAGACCGCGATGGCCGTGCATGTCGTGCAGGGCGAGCGCGAGCTCGTCTCCGAATGCCGCTCGCTGGCGCGCTTCGAGCTGCGCGGCATTCCACCGATGGTCGCCGGTGCCGCACGCATCCGCGTCACGTTCCAGGTGGACGCCGACGGCTTGCTGAGCGTCGGCGCGAAGGAACTCACGTCGGGCGTCGAGGCCGCGATCGTCGTCAAGCCCAGCTACGGGCTGACCGACGAGCAGGTCGCCGGCATGCTCAAGGAAGGCTTCGCCACCGCCGAGGCCGACATGGCCGCCCGCAGCCTGCGCGAGGCCCAGGTCGAGGCCGAGCGCATGGTGCTGGCCACCGAGTCGGCGCTGGCCGCCGACGGCGACCTGCTCGACGCCGCCGAACGCGCCGCGATCGACGCGCTCGTCGCGCGCGTGCGCGCCAGCGTGCGTGACGCGGGTCCCGAGCAAGGGCCGCGCGCGATCGAGGCCGCCGTCGAGGCGCTGGCCGAGGGCACCGAGGGCTTCGCCGCCGCGCGCATGAACCGCGGCATCCGCGACGCGCTGGCCGGCCGCAACGTCAACGAGATCTAGGAAGCTTGCGAGCAATGACCGTCATCAAGATCCTTCCGCACGCCACGCTGTGCCCCGAGGGCAAGACCATCGAGGCCGCGCCCGGCACCTCCGTGTGCGAGGCGCTGCTGGAGAACGGCGTCGAGATCGAGCACGCGTGCGACATGAGCTGCGCCTGCACCACCTGCCACGTGATCGTGCGCGAGGGCTTCGATTCGCTCAACGAGGCCGAGGACACCGAAGAGGACCTGCTCGATCGCGCCTGGGGCCTGACCGCGCAATCGCGGCTGTCGTGCCAGGCGATCGTCGCGGGCAAGGATCTCGTGATCGAGATTCCCAAGTACACGATCAACCACGCCCGCGAGAATCATTGAGCCGCGACGGGAATTGTCACGCCGCGCCGTGTGACAACTCCCCAAATGCAAAGCGGCCCGCAGGCCGCTTCATGTCGCAGGGGAGGGGCGGACTTCAGCGCCAGTCGCGCACCATTCCGCGCACGGCGGCCACGGGCCACCACTGGTTCCAGCCGCCGGATTGGCCGATCGCCTGCGGCGTGGCACGGGTCATGAGCATGCCGTCCTTCTCGAGCTTCGCGATCAGCTCCTCGACGTCGCGCGCGCTCGCGCCGCTGCTGCGGGCCAGGTCGCGGACGCTGACTGGTCTTCTGGAATCGCGGAGGCAGCTCCGGCCAAGCAGTGAGTTTGTATTGCGTCATGATTCCCAACGAAGTCGACGGCCGTGTGGTTTGTATGTTTCGGATGACAATGTGAATCGTCGTTCCGACGGGTGAGGCCGAATATCACCACCGGCAGAATTTAAACCGGCGCATTCGATTTCCGGAAGCCAGCTCGGCACGAGGTTGTAACCACTTGAGTCGACTAATTCACATTTGAAGCGCGCATGATCGTCCTCGGCATCGAATCCTCCTGCGACGAAACGGGCGTGGCCCTCGTCGAGGCCCAAGGCGCCGGCGTGCCGCGCCTGCGCTCGCAGGCGCTGCATTCGCAGATCCGGATGCACCAGGCCTACGGCGGCGTGGTGCCCGAGCTCGCGTCGCGCGACCACGTTCGGCGCGTGCTGCCGCTGCTCGAGGCGGCGCTGGCCGACGCGTCGCTCGCGCGCGACGACATCGACGTCGTGGCCTTCACGCGGGGCCCGGGCCTGGCCGGCGCGCTGCTCGTGGGCGCCGGCGTCGCGTGCGCGCTGGCGGCGTCGATGGGCAAGCCCACGCTGGGCGTGCACCACCTCGAGGGCCACCTGATGTCGCCGTTCCTGTCGGCCGATCCACCCCAATTCCCGTTCGTGGCGCTGCTGGTCTCGGGCGGCCACACGCAGCTGATGCGCGTGGACGACGTGGGCCGTTACGAGATGCTTGGCGAGACGATCGACGACGCGGCCGGCGAGGCGTTCGACAAGTCGGCCAAGCTGCTGGGCCTGGGCTATCCCGGCGGCCCGGCGCTGGCCGCGCTGGCGGTCCAGGGCGATCCGGAGGCCATCGCGCTGCCGCGCCCCCTGCTGCACAGCGGCAACCTCGATTTCTCGTTCGCCGGACTGAAGACGGCGGTGATGACCGCGATGCGCAAGTTCGGACCCGAGCCGACCGGGCAGCAGCGCGCCGACCTGGCGGCCAGCACGCAGGCCGCCATCGTCGAGGTGCTGGTCAGGAAATCGCTGCGCGCGCTGCAGGAGACGCGCCTGTCGCGCCTGGTCGTGGCCGGCGGCGTCGGCGCCAACACGCGTCTGCGCGAGCACCTGGACGGCGTCGCGGCGCGGCGCGGCCTGCGCGTGCACTATCCCGAGCTCGCGCTGTGCACCGACAACGGCGCGATGATCGCGCTGGCCGGCGCCCTGCGCCTGCAGCGTGATCCGTCGCTGGCCAAACCCGACTACGCGTTCGACGTCAAGCCGCGCTGGCCGCTGGCCCAGGCCTGACGCCCTGCCATCCTGCGACCGCGCCCTGGATGACAGGAGAATTGGCGCAGGACGGCGGCGTCTGTTCCAGCACATCGGCGATGAAGCGAAAAAAAAGTCCTTCGCGCCAAGGGGCGGGAAGGACCGGTGCGGCGCCCGGGGTTGGGGTGGCGCCGCAAGGCCGGGCGGCAGGCACCCGGCGCTTCGGGGAACTCAGTTGACGGTCAGCCGCGTGCTGGCCGGGCTGCGCTTGGCCAGCGTCAGCGTCAGCACGCCGTTGTCCAGCCTGGCCTGCGACGAGGCCTGGTCGATCTCCGACTGCAGCGTGAAGCTGCGGGCGAAGCTGGCGACGGCGCGTTCGCGCAGGATCACGCGCTCGGCAGGCTTCGCGGTCCCGGTCTCCGTCGCGGGCTCGGCGGCATCGGCCGCCGGCGACTCGGCGCGGGCCTCGGCGACGATGCTCACGCTGCGGCCGTCGATCGACACCTTCACGTCCTCGCGGCTGACGCCCGGCACGTCCAGCGTCACGACATAGGCGCCGTCGGACTCGGCGACGTCGATCGAGGGCCGGCGCACCGGCGCGGCATCGGCGGCGGGTTGGGCGAACAGCTGGCCGAAGGCGTCGTCGAACAGGCGGTCGAAATGACGGGCGCGGACCGCGGCACGGCGCGAGACGGGGACGATGAACATGAGGTGGCTCCTGGTTGGCAGAGGGGGGAGGACGTCGTCCCTGTCGCCATCGGGCTCGGGGCAGCGTCTCATGACCCCTCACTTGGCAGCGGCGCCAACCATTTCAAGAGCCTGTATTTTCAGCAGCGCGCCCTTGAAATGCGGCGCGCGGCGCCCATCCTGCGCCGGCCCCCCGGGCGGTCGGTCACCACTGGTACAGCTGCAGGGCGCGCTCGGTCGGCTTGTGCGGGATGTTGCGCAGCAGCTCGCGGTGGTCGGGGAAGTTGAGGGCGCTGCGGGCGACCAGGTTGTCGATCGGGGCGGGATCATAGGGCGCCTCCGCGGGGCCGGCGGGGCGCAGGCCTTGGTCGGGGAACACGCCCACGCCGGCCAGCAGCGCGTACCACGACATCGTCGAGAAGCCATAGCCGAACCGCCCCTTCTGCAGGCCTCCGACCAGCGGCTGGCGCGCCAGCCAGGTGCCCAGCAGTTCGCGTAGCGGATCGGACAGGCGCGTGTTGGCGGCATTCGCGCGCCAGTAGTCGGTGTCGGTGCGCGAATTCGTCTTGTAGTGCGCCACGATGAAGTCGCGCGTGCCCTCGAAGTGGCGGTGGATCCCGGCGTTGAAGCGGGCCTGTGCGGCCTCGCCGAGGTCGCCGCCCTCGAGGGCGTCCACCAGCGCCGTCGCCGTGCGCTGCACGAGCAGCAGCGCGGTCGCCTCCAGCGGCTCGATGAAGCCTTGCGCAAGGCCGATGGCCACGCAGTTGCGGTTCCAGTGCCGCGCCATGCTGCCGACGCGCATCTTCAGGTGCACGGGCTTCACGTCGGCATCGAGCAAGCCCAGGTGCGCACGCAGCTCGGTCTCCGCCTGGTCCGCCGAGCAATGCGCGCTGCTGTAGACGTAGCCGTTGCCGTGGCGGTTGGTGAGCGGGATCTTCCAGGCCCAGCCGTGCTTGAGCGCCGTCGAGATGGTCTGCGAGCCGACGGGGCCGGCGAGGGGCGTGGGCATGGCGACGGCCGCGTCGTTGAACAGGTTGTCGCCATAGGACTGGAACGGCGTCTGCAGCGCCTTGCCGATCAACAGCGAGGAAAAGCCGGTGCAGTCGACGAAGAAGTCGGCCTCCAGCGTGTCGCCGCCATCGAGCTGCAGGCGGTCGATGTCGCCGTGCTGGTCGAGCAGCACCTGGGTGACGTGGCGCTCGAGGTGGCGCACGCCGCGCTCGACGCACTTGCGACCCAGGAACTGGCCGAGCAGGGTCGAGTCGAAGTGGTAGCCGTACCAGACGTCGAACGGGAACTGGTGCGCGGGCTTGGGACCCTTGTCCGTGCGCGCCAGTTCGGCGGCGATGAAATAGCGGTCGGGATGCGCGTCGACGTCGACCCCGTCCAGCCGTGCATGGACGTTGTGGAGGAAATGGCCCATCGTCATGTTGTCGAGCATCGACGCGAAGGGATGGAAGTAGCTCTCGTAGCCGGGCTTGGTGGACCAGTCCTTGAACGTGACGCCGTTCTTGTAGGTCGCGTTGCACGCCGGCATCCATTCGGCCTCTTCGATGTCGACGCTGTCGAAGAACCCGCGCAGCCAGGGCGTGGAGCCCTCGCCGACGCCGACGATGCCGACCTGGGGCGACTCCAGCACCGTGACCTTCAGTCGCGGGCCGTAGCTCGTGCGGGCCAGCAGCAGCGCGGTCATCCATCCCGCGGTGCCGCCGCCGACGACACAGACATGTCGCACCGGCGGCTCGCGGTCGGTGGAGCCGCCGGCGGGGCGGGCGGCGACCGTCTGGGTGAACTGGTTGGTGGTGCGGGTGTCGGACATGGCGGGGCGCCGGGCTGGACGGCGCGACGTAAGTGGTACTCAATTGGCATCATAGCCGGCGGCGCCCACGAGGTGGGGCGGGTCATCCCGCCGGACTTCCGCGGTGGCGGGCCTGATTGTCTTCGGCTATAATTCGATACTTGTCCCTGGTGGTGGCTTTCCGTGTCGGAAGAATCGCCCGGGGCAGATCCAGCACGCCCCGGGTCGGTTTCACTCGGGTGCGCAAGTCGTCAAGGAAACCGAGCAGGCCCCGCCGCCCCTTGCGGACGTGGCGTGGCTGCGAATCCGGGCCCATGCCCGGTCAGCGCTGCCGGTTTCCGTTCAACCAGAAGGAAATCCGCAATGACTGACATCAACAAGGCAGAGATCGTCGCCGCCCACGCGCGCGGTACCAACGACACCGGCTCCCCGGAAGTGCAGGTCGCCCTGCTGACCGCCCGCATCAACGCGCTGACCCCGCACTTCAAGCAGCACGCCAAGGACCACCACGGTCGTCGTGGCCTGCTGAAGATGGTCAACTCGCGCAAGAGCCTGCTGGCCTACCTGAAGAAGACGGACGCCCAGCGCTACCTCGCCCTGATCGGCAAGCTCGGCCTGCGCAAGTAAGCGGCAATGCATGAAAAGAGCCTGTCTGGAATCCTCCAGGTCAGGCTCTTTTGCCTTTGGAGTTCGCACCGTTGCCTCGCCGGCGTCGATGTGTCATTCCACCGGAGCTCGCTGCCCGAGCTTCGCTGGAATGGCATCACGCCACTGAACGGTCGCCTCCCGTCTCCCGCGCCACGATACGGCGCCACATAAACATCGGAGAAAGAACAACATGAGCATGTTCAACAAGGTCACCAAGTCGTTCCAATGGGGCGCGCACACCGTTCGCATGGAAACCGGCGAGATCGCCCGCCAGTCCACCGGC
>JAEKKH010000236.1 GCA_019510465.1 Burkholderiales bacterium | reverse complement strand
CCACCGCCGCCACAGCCAGCCGCCAGGGTGGCCGTGAGGATGGAGAGAACGGTGAGTTGCTTGCTGTACTTGTTCATGAGGGAAGACGGCGTGGGGTTCGTTGATGGCATGGCGCGGCGGTGCTGATCACGGGCATTCGATGGCTCCGGCAGCACGGCGGCGGCGCCAACCGCTGCCCGCGGCAGACCACCGCGGCTCTCCGGTTGAAATTCCCGTTCCCGGGTTCACTGCGGCTTCGAGACAAGCAGCGCGAATTCGGAAAGTGTCGTGAAGACGACGTCGCCATTGTTGGCAGTGACGTTGAGCCGGTAGTAGCGATAGAAGCTGGGATTCGCGATCACGTAGGTCTTCGGCTCGAAGCGCCGGGAAAACGCCTGGTTGCCTTGCGCGTCGAGCGTGGTCCAGGTCGTGCCGTCGTTGGAGCCCTGGAATTGCCAGTCCTTCGGATCGCGGGGCACCAGGTCGCCGCCGCTGGTGACTGCATAGCGCTGGACGCGCTCGGTGTGGCCGACGTCATACTGCAGCCAGCCGGCCGTGCCCCGGTAGAACCATCCCGAGCCGGAGTTCTGGTCAAAGGCGGCGTTGGCATTGTTCGCGTTGTTCGCGCTGTCGCTTGCAGTGCCACCGGCGGCGATGTTCACCATCGGATGAGCCGGGGTGGCGGTGTCCGCCGGCGAACTGCCGCTCGTTCCGCCGGCGTTGGTCGCCGTGACGGTGTAGCGGTAGGTCACGCCGTTGGTCACGGACTTGTCGATGTAGCTGCTGCCCGTGACGCCCGACGCGACGGTCGTGTAGGGGCCGCCGCTGGAGCTCGCGCGCCGGACCGTGTAGCTGGTGGCGCCGAAGGACGCCTGCCAGCGCAGTGGCACGGCGCCATCGCCCGGCGAGGCGAGCAGCATGGCGGGCGCGGCGGGGACGACGCTCGGCGCACCGCCGTCGCCGCCGGTGATCTGGACGTTGCTGAAGACGGCGGTGTTCAGGCCCTTGATCGAGGAGACCACCAGGCCGACATAGATCGTGTCGGGAACGGGCGCGTCGATGCGGCCGACATCGGTGGCCGCCCAGTTGCTGCCGTCGGGTGAAACGTAGCCGGTGATGATGTTTCCGATGCGCTCGAGCTTCACCCAGTACGAGGGCGTGGAGCTGGCGATGTCGAAGGCCTTGGTCCCGTAGTTCGCGCCGCCATACACGGCGAGCTTCTGCATGTTCTGTTCGGCGTTGCCTCGGCTGGCGACGGCCATCCAGGCGCGGGGAGCGCCTGGTTCCAGGCTTGTCCGCATCATCACGCCCGCCACTGCCGCCGGACTGGTGTCCTGGACGGACTCGACTTTCGCGATGATGGCGCTGTTGCCGGTGAGGGCCTTGTAGGTGAAGTGGCAACCGTCCTGCGTGCCCCAGAAGATGTCGTTGCCCGCTCCCTGGATCGTCCATCTGCCGTTGGCGTAGGTGGAAACGCCCGCCGGGGAGGCGCCTCCGATGTCGGCACTGCTGAACCCCGTGGTGATCGAGGTGGTCGACGGAATGGGCAGCGCCGGCGGCGGCGTCGCCTTGGTCGTATCGGAGGCCTTGAGGAACATGAAGCTGGAGCCGTCCACGGGCATCCAGCCGCGCCTCTGGGCGATGAAGGGCGCCTGGAGGCCCTTGCGGAGCACGTAGGCGCCATAGAGCTGGGTCAGCGCGATGCTGCCGCCGTTGGCGCCGTCCCAGCCGTGCCCGGTGGCGTCGGCGATGTAGTAGCGATCGGTCGTGCCGAAAGGCAGGGCGGTCGTCGGGACGAGCTCGTTCACCCTCGCGAAATACTCGCCCGCGGCCAGCAGGCGGTCGTCGAAGTCGGAATAGACGTCGATGCCTTGGCTCCAGAGCGCCTCGGCGAGCATCGTCAGTGACTTGAGCTGCCCGTAGGAGTGGCCCTGGTCGCGCAGGTAGTCGCCGAGCATGCCGATATCGTTGGAATTTCGCAGCCCGATATGGGCCAGCGTCCGGGTCTGGTAGACGACCTTGTCCAATGTCTGGGTGTCGTCGTCGTAGATCGCCATCAGCCCGGTGGCGACGAGGGCGAGTGCGCCCTTGTTGGCGGCCCCGTACGAGCTGTCGCCATAGGGATTCGCCGCCGGCATCAGGACGTTCCTGAAGTACTTCTTGACGGTCGCCGTGTCGGCCTCCTTCCATCCCGGCCAGGTGCTTCGCAGGATGTCCGCACCGCCCACGAACTGGAAGGCGTAATCGCCCAGGTCGAGCATCGACTCGCGCCCCGAGAACTCGACCTGGGTGTTGGCCCACCCGAGCAGCAGCGCGCGCGCATGCTCCGCGTAGCGCTCGTCCCGAGTGAAATACCACATCCGGGAGAGATTCCAGATGGCGATCATGTCGTCGCGCCAGGCCCAGAGATTCTCGTCGGGAGCGCGACTCACCTTCGCGAACGGGCCGCCATGCCCTGCGTAGCTGAGCCTGGACATGGGACTGTTCGCCAGCTGATTGAAGGCGGACTTCCACGGCTCCTTGCCCTGATCGACGTAGGTCTTGAGCGTCTGGAGATCCGAGAGGGTGAGCGGCGTCCCCGGGTGTTTCATGGCTTGAACCTGCTGCGAGCCTCCGCCTGCTGCGGAGCCGCCGCTTTCCGCCGGAGCGCCGCCTCCCGCCGCGCCGCCGCTTTCCGCCGGAATTCCGCCTCCCGTGGTGCCGCCGTTTTCCGCAGGAGCCCCGCCTCCCGCGGTGCCGCCGCTTTCCGCCGGAGCTCCGCCTCCCGAGCTGCCGCCGTTTTCCGCAGGAGTTCCGCCGGCTGCCGAGTCGCCGCTTTCCGCAGGAGTCCCGCCTCCCGCCGCGCTGCCGGCTTCCGCCGAGGCGCCACTTCCTGCCGAAGCGTCGCTTCCCGTCGAACCCTTGCCTCCCGCCAGGTCCTCGCTCGCGTTCTGCTGCTCACTGCAGGCGATGAGGACGGCGGAGGTCAACAAGAGCAGCACGCGGCCCAGCTTGGAGGTGGTCGTCATGTGAGCGGTCATTTCGTGAGTGCGGAACAGTTGCCACGCCGGACTCGGCTTGGCGCAGGGCCTTCGTCGCTTCGATATCACGGTGATGAGAGTGCGGTCCTCCGCAATCGATCACCTTGATCCTGGTGCTGGAAATGGTGGTTCGTGCCGACCCACCACTTCAGGGACATGCTAAGGACGAGACCTCACGAAGTCATGACCGCGTTACGACCTGGATCCACGACGTGATGGAATGCCGCCTTTCAACAAAGCGTTACCTGGCTGGGTATCTGTAACGCAGCCCGGACGGCCCTGCATTTCGTAGCCGGTCGCTTGCATGGTGCGGCCTCGGGAATGCGGCAATCCGCCGATCTGCTGCATCCGTCCTGGCAGGTCCGGTTGACCCGCCTCGGAGACGATCTTCCCGGCCGAGAGCCGACCGGTGACCGCGCTCCCGCATTGTTCGAGGCGCCGGCGTGTTCGACACGATCGAGGTCCGTGGCCGAATGGTGAATATCGGACAATGGGTCGATGCCGCGCGCAACGAGACCCCCGGATATCGAGCAGGTCGCCTATCGGCCCTCGGGCGAGCGCGCGCTGGATCTCGAGGTCTTCTCGATGTCGGACCTGAGGCGAAGGGTGCCCCGAGCCCACCTGCAGCGTCACCATCGCTACGACTTTCACATGTTCGTGCACGTCAGGCGCGGGCAGTGCCGCGCCGTGGTGGATTTCAGTCACATCGAGTGTGGCGCCGGATCGCTGCTGACCATTCGGCCAGGACAGGTTCACCGCTTCGGCCCGGGAAGCCGCTGGGACGCCAACCTCCTGCTGTTCCGACCCGAGCTGCTGCAGGCTTCGCAAGGCGATGAACGTCTCCGGATGCCTGAACTGATCGATGCGCTTCCGGGCCATCTGCGCCTCGACCGGTCGACGGGTCGGTTCCTGGCCGACACGCTGGCGCGGCTCGAGGAGGAGTGCGCGCTCGACGCCCGGCGGCCGCTGCTGAACTGGCTGCTCCAGAGTGAACTGGCAACGCTCGCGATGCGGCTGCACATCTTTCGCGCCGGACGAGAGCCGTCCGCCGGAACATCGTCCGACGCGCCGCAGCGCTTTCGCCTTTTCAAGCGACTCCTGGACGCGAAGGTGCATCAGTGGCATCACGTTTCGCGCTACGCACACGCGATGGGATGTTCCGAGAAGACGCTCACTCGCGTCTGCAATGCGATGGTCGGTGTCGGTGCGAAGGCCTTCATCGCCGCGCGCCTGGCGCTGGAAGCCAAGCGCCTGCTCGTGCACACGGAGATGCCGATTTCCGCCATCGCGCAGCGACTTGGCTTCGACGAGGCGACCAACTTCACCAAGTTCTTTCGCAGCATCGAGGGATGCACGCCGGGCGACTTCCGCCGCCGGATCGATGTCTCGTCGTAGCCGCGTTCGGCGATCCTGCTCTCGACATGCTCGCGCAGGCTATCGGCGCAGCGCGACCTCGATCGTCGCGCCAGTCGTCGGCGGGCCATCGTGACCGGGACGAGCGGCATCGCCGTGACCGTGGGCGCACGGCCTCGCTTGCCGCCATCACCGCATCCCTAGCGGCGCTTCGCGGCCCGGGCCGCGCGCTCGGCCGCGCGCGCGGCGTCGGCGGCGCGCAGCTTGTCCTTCTTGCTCGGCCGCTTGCCCTTGACGCCGCCGGTG
>JAEKKH010000479.1 GCA_019510465.1 Burkholderiales bacterium | reverse complement strand
TGCGGTTCGGCGGCTGGCGCAGGCCCAACTCATGCAGCAGCTTCTGGAAGCGCTCGCGGTCCTCGGCGATGTCGATGGAATCGGGCGTCGTGCCGATGATGGGCACGCCGGCGCGCTCCAGGTCCAGTGCGAGCTTTAGCGGCGTCTGGCCACCGTACTGCACGATGACGCCGACCGGCTTTTCCTTGTCGACGATTTCCAGCACGTCTTCCAGCGTGACCGACTCGAAATACAGGCGATCCGAGGTGTCGTAGTCGGTCGAGACCGTCTCGGGATTGCAGTTGACCATGATGGTCTCGTAGTCGTCCTCGCGCATCGCGAGCGCGGCGTGCACGCAGCAATAGTCGAACTCGATGCCCTGGCCGATGCGGTTCGGGCCACCGCCCAGCACCATGATCTTCTTCTTGTCCGTCGGATTGGCCTCGCACTCGGCGTCGGCACCTTCGTAGGTCGAATACATGTAGGCCGTCTGCGTGGCGAACTCTGCGGCGCAGGTGTCGACGCGCTTGTAGACGGGGCGCACGTTCAGCGCATGGCGGCGTTCGCGCACGGCGTGCTGGTGCGTGGCCAGCAGCTTGGCCAGGCGCTTGTCCGAGAAGCCCTTGCTCTTCAGCAGGCGCAGCTCGGCCTCGGAGATGGACTCGATGGCGCGGCCCTTCAGCTCGCCTTCGATCTGCACCAGCTGCTCGATCTGCGCGAGGAACCACGGGTCGACCGCGGTCTCCTCGTAGATCTCGTCCAGCGTCATGCCGATGCGGAAGGCGTCGGCCAGGTAGAGGATGCGCTCGGGGCCGGCCTCGCCGATCTCCTGCACGATGTCTTCGCGGTCGCTCGAGCGCTCGGTCAGGCCGTCGATGCCGGTCTCCAGGCCGCGCAACGCCTTCTGGAACGATTCCTGGAAGGTGCGGCCCATGGCCATCACCTCGCCGACCGACTTCATCTGCGTCGTCAGGCGCGAGTCGGCCATCGGGAACTTCTCGAAGGCGAAGCGCGGGATCTTGGTGACGACGTAGTCGATGCTGCGCTCGAACGACGCCGGCGTGATGCCACCGGTGATGTCGTTCTTCAGCTCATCCAGGGTGTAGCCCACGGCCAGCTTGGCGGCGATCT
>JAEKKH010000235.1 GCA_019510465.1 Burkholderiales bacterium | reverse complement strand
CGGCCTGGCCGTCGGCTCCGCGGCGCTGTCGGTGCTGGTCATCGCCGCGCTGTCGCTGCCCACCTGGGTGATCGGGCCATGCGTGCGTTGATGGCCGCGCTGCTCGCGGCGCTGCCGTCGGCGGCGTTCGCGCACCGCGTGAGCGGCGACGCGTCACGGTCGGACGGGCTCGAGGTCCTGGTCGCCGCGCTGCTGGCCGTGAGCCTGTCGGGCTATGCGACCGGCGTCGCGCGCCTGTGGCGCCGCGCCGGCGTCGGACGCGGGATCCGCGTGCGCGAGGCGGCGGCCTTCGGCGCGGGCTGGTGCACCGTGGCGGTGGCGCTGTACTCGCGCGTGGACGTCCTGTCCGATCGCTCGTTCGCCGTGCACATGGGCCAGCACGAGATGCTGATGATCGTGGCGGCCCCGTTGCTGGCGGCCTCGCGCACCTACGAGGCCTGGTCGTGGGCGCTCCCGCGCCGCGGCGTCCGCGCGCTGGCGGCGGTCGCTGCCGGATGGCGCTGGCTGGCGGCGCCGGTGCGCGCCTGGTGGCTTCATGCCGCGGCCCTGTGGGGGTGGCACGTGCCGGCGCTGTTCCTCGCCGCGCTCGCCAACCCGTCGATCCACGCGCTGCAGCACGCCTCGTTCTTCCTGTCGGCGCTGCTGTTCTGGTGGGCCGTCTTCGGCAGCCGGCGCCGCAGGCACCAGGGCACGGCGCTGGCGCTGCTGGTCACCACGATGCTGCAGATGAACGCGCTCGGACTGCTGCTGACCTTCGCGCCCGAGCCCTGGTACGCCAGCGACCGGCCGCCGCCCTGGGGACTGACCGCCCTGGAGGACCAGCAGGTCGGCGCGCTGGTCATGTGGATGTTCGGCGGCATGGTCTACGCGGCCGCCGCGCTGGCCGTCGTCTTCCGCTGGTTGGCTCCACCGGCCGGAAACGCGGTCGAACGCGAAGCCACGGGTTGAGGCGGCCGGCGCAGGACTCCGTACTTTCCCGCAAACGGCCTCGGGACGCACCCGTTGCGGGCGCTCGCCGCGTAGACTGTCTATCCCGCTGAATGACATTCAGCCGGCTGAACAATTCGACGAGGAATCGCGTGAACGACGTCCTGGCGCACGGCCGCGCCCCTGTTGCCGAAGACGAGCCGCTGGCGCCGCCGCTGGTGCCGGCCGTCGTGCGCGCGCTGACGCTGCTCGAGCGCGTGGCGCTGCAGCGCCAGCCGATGTCGGCCAGCGGCCTCGCGGCCGAGCTCGGCCTGCCCAAGAGCTCGGTGCACGGGCTGTGCAACACGCTGCTGCACCACGGCTACCTGAAGCGCAGCGGCGAGACCGGCGGCTTCTCGATCGGCGCCCGGGTGATGGGGCTGGCCGAGGCCTTCATCGCGGGCACCAGCGTCGCCCACGAGTTCGGCGCCATGTGGGACGCCGAGAGCCATTCGGCCGACGAGTCGGTCATCCTGTCCGTGCTCAACGGCACCGATGCCGTCTACGTGGCGGTGCGCAACAGCCCGCGTCCGCTGGGCCTGGCCTTCAACGTGGGCGTGCGGCTGCCCGCCTGGCTGTCGGGCAGCGGCAAGGCGATGCTCGCGTACCAGCCGGACGCCGTGCTCGAGCGCCTGTTCCCCCCGGGACCGCTGTCGACGCTCACGGGGCGCGGCCCCGCCGACACGCGCGCGCTGTTCGATGAACTGGCGGCGATCCGCCGGCGCGGCTACAGCATCGACGACGAAGGCGTGCGCGCGGGCGTGCTGTCGTTCGGCGCGCCGGCCTTCGACGCCGGCGGCAACGTGGTGGCCGGCGTGGCGATGTGCATCAACAAGTCCACGCTCGACGCCGACGCCCTCGAGCGCCACCGCGTCGCGCTGCTGGACACCGCGCGCCGCCTCACGCGGCGCATCGGCGGCCGGCCGCCGCGCGGCTACCCGATCCATTGAATCGACGAGGCGGTGCCGGGATGGTCCCGGACGCCGCTCGCACCTGGAGGCAACGCATGACCCCGACCCCCACCGCCGGCGCGAACCGTTCTTCCGAGCTCACGCTCGACTACCGCAGCGCGTTCGAGCTCTCGCCGATGGCGTGCGCACTCACGCGCGACCGCATCATCGTCGACTGCAACCTCAAGTTCCTCGCGATCTTCCGCACGCAGCGCGAGGCCGTGGTGGGTCGTTCGTTCGAGATCCTGTTTCCCACGCCCGAGGAATTCGAGCGCACCGGCCGCCGCATCGCCACGGCGGTCAGCAGCTCGGAGACCGGCGGCTATGCCGACGAGCGCGTGATGCGGCGTCCCGGGGACGGCAGCCTGTTCTGGTGCCATGTGTGGGGCCACGCGCTCGACCGCTCGCGACCGCATGCGGCGGCGATCTGGTCGCTGCAGGACATCTCGGCCACGCGGCCGATCGCGGTCGACCTGACGCCGCGCGAGCGCGAGATCGGCGCCTTGCTGGTCGAGGGCCTGACCAGCAAGCTCGTGGCGCGCCGCCTGGGGCTGAGCCACCGCACGGTGGAGATCTACCGCAGCCGCCTGCTGCGCAAGCACGGCGTCGACACCGCCACTGGCCTGGTGCGCAAGCTCATCGCCGACACGCCCTCGAAGCTCGCGGCCTGAGCGCCCGCGCCCATGCGGTCAGCGATTACCCCGATGTAGTCGCACGACTGTCGCCGGCGGCCGCCCGGTCCCAGACTGTGACCGCGGTCGCCGGGTGATCCAGCACGGACTCCTCGTCGAATCGTTGGGACGCGCAAGGCGGCCGTCGAGCGGCCTGCGCGCGAGAAGGACGATGCCGGTGGCGCGAGCGCGCCCCGGCGAGGAGACATCGATGAGGGCGAAAGATCTTCGCGCGCCCCGGGCCGGGGGCCGGGCGCGATGGGCCGCGATCCCATGGCGCCGGAGGGCCCGCGCGGCCGGGGCGCTGCTTGCCACCTTGCTCGCCGCCACGCTGCCCGCGTGCGCGGCCGACATCGTCGTCGGCCAGGTCGCGCCGTTGTCGGGGGTGCTGTCGACCACCGGCCAGCAGATGGTGCTGGGCGGGCGCGTCTGCTTCGACTGGGTCAACGACCACGGCGGCGTCAACGGCGCGCGCATCGTCACGGTGGTGGCGGACGACGGCTACGACGTCGCGCGCACGGAGCAGGCCACGCGCGCGCTCGTCGCGCGGCCCGATGTCGTGGCGCTGTTCGGCTTCGCCGGCACCGCCAACGTCGCGCGCCTGCTCGACGACCGCGTGCTCGCGGACGCCGGCGTCGCGCTCGTCGCGCCGTACACCGGCGGCCAGGCGCTGCGCACGCCGTTCAATCCGTGGATCTTCCACGTGCGCGCCAGCTATGCGCGCGAAGCCGAGCACATGGTGCAGCAGCTCGAGACGCTGGGCATCCACCGCATCGCGCTGCTGTACCAGGACGACGGCTTCGGGCAATCCGGCAAGGCCGGGATCGAGGCCGCGCTGGCGCGCCGCGGGCAGGCGCTCGCGGCCGCCGCCCCCTACGAGCGCAACACCGGCGACGTCGGCGCGGCGGTACGCACGATCATCGCGGCGCACGCGCAGGCCGTCATCATGGTGGCCGTCAACAAGCCGGCCGCGGCCTTCATCAAGGCCTATCGCGAAGGCGGCGGGGGTGGACAGCTGTTCAACGTGTCGGTGGTCGATCCGGCCGAGCTCGTGCGGCTGGCGGGCCTGGACAACGCGCGCGGCCTGGGCATCAGCCAGGTCGTGCCCTACCCGTATCGCGACACGCTGCCCGTGGTGCGCGAGTTCCAGGCGGCGCTGCACCGCTACGCGCCGGGGCAGGCCGTGAACTACACGAACTTCGAGGAGTACCTCGGCGCCAAGGTGCTGGTGGAGGCGCTGCGCCGCGCCGGACCCAGCCCGACGCGGGCGCGCGTGCTCGCGGCGCTGGAGTCGCTGCACAACCTCGATCTCGGCGGCATGACGATCAGCTTCGGACCGCACGAGCGCGTGGGGTCCACCTTCGTCGAGGTCACGGTGATCGATGGCGACGGGCGCCTGCTGAAGTGAGGCGGGCTCCGCAAACGAGGCGGGGTCCGCGCCAGGCGCTCATTGCGCCGTCCAGCCGCCGTCCACGGGCAGGGTCGTGCCGTTGATGTTGTGCGCCCAGGGCTGGCACAGCATGCAGGCGAGCTCGGCGATCTCCGAGGGCAGCGACATGCGCTGGCTCGGCTGCTTCTCGCGCAGCAGCTCGCGCGCGCCGGCCTCGCGGTCGCCGCCGACGGCCTGCGCGCGCTGCAGGATCTGCGGCTCGATCAGGCTCGTCTCGGTCCAGCCCGGGGCGATGCAGTTGGCGGTGATGCCGCCGCTCGCGCGCGTGCCCGCGGACGCGCACTCGAGCGCGGCCACTCGCGTGAGGCCGACCAGGCCGAACTTCGCGGCCACGTAGGGCGCCTTCTCGCGCGAGGCCACCAGACCGTGCACCGACGCGATGTTGACCACGCGTCCATAGCCGCGCGCAAGCATGCCGGGCAGCGCGCGGCGCATCGTGCGGAAGGCGGCCGACAGGTTGACGGCGACGATGTCGTCCCAGCGCTGCGGCGGCATGTCGACGAGGGGTCCGGTGGCCTGGATGCCGGCGTTGTTGACGAGGATGTCGATGCCGCCCTGCCAGCGCAGGGCCTCGTCCATCAGCGCCTCGATGCGATCGCCCGCGCGCAGGTCGGCACCGATGAAGCAGGCGTCGCCCGCGCCCGC
>JAEKKH010000065.1 GCA_019510465.1 Burkholderiales bacterium | reverse complement strand
GTGCCGTTGCCCCCCAGCGAGACGGTGACGAGGCTGTGCAGCCGCACGCCCGGCGTCGCGGGCACTTCGAACGCGCGTGCCGCGACGACGTGGGTGTCGCGGTGGTCGATCGCGAAGTAGCAGTAGCTGCCCAGGCCCCACGCCTCGTGGTTCTTCACGCTGGCGCCCACCTTGTACGCGGCCCAGCCCTCGCCGTGGCCGCTCGTCCAGCCGGCCTGCTCGGGGACGTCGTAGGGCATCTCGTTCTGGAAGAAGATCGTGCGCCCGTCCTCGCCGTTCCACACCACCTCGTACTGGCGGAAGTGCTCGACGAACAGGCCGGTGGCCAGCACGTGCGCGCCGTTGACGACGACGCCGGTGTCGGCCGGGTTGATCGTCCAGCCCGGCTTGACGTCGCCGTGGTCGGCGCGCCAGGCCCACACGTGGTCGACGAGCGTGTCGTCGGCGTCGATCACCAGGCTCGTCGTGGCCTGGCCGGCGGCCGGGCCGCCGATGCGGAAGAACACGTCCTGCACGCTGATCGGGTCGGCGGCGTGGCGCACGTGCGAGCCGGCCGCGCCGATCGCGAGCAGCACATCGCTGCGCGCGCTGCCGGCATCGAACAGCAGGCCGGCCAGCCGCACGCCGTCGACGTCGGCCACCGTCATCGGCGTGACGCCGCCCACCGGCTGCAGCGTGGGAAAGCCGAGCCCGAGGACGACGGTGCCGGCGCGCGCGACATGGATCGTCCGGTCGATCGGATAGACGCCCGGCGTGAACAGCAGGTCCCGGCCCTGCGCGAGCGCCGCGTCGATGGTGGCGGCGCGGTCGCCGGGGTGGGCGACGAAGAAGCGGTCCAGCGGCCGGGAGGTGCCCGGCGTCGGCGCCTTCGGGCTCCAGCTCGGGCCCGCGGCGTCGTGGCGCAGCGCGGGCAGGAACACGCGGTACCTGCCCTTCGGGTCGACGTACAGATAGGGCTTCTCGCGCGACACCGGCGTCGTCGCGAGCGTGGTGACCGGTGGCGTCGGGTAGCTCGTCGGCGGCGCGCCGCGCACGCCGGAGAACACGGTGTTCCAGCCCTTGCCGGACCAGCCGCCGACCGCGCTGTCGCGCGTGTACCACTGCTGCTGGCCGCCGGTGGCGACGGCGCCGTCGACCCGGCTGTCCGCGAGGTAGCCGCCGCTGGCGTAGCCCTGGCCCGGTTGGCCGTCGTTGGACGGGCTCAGGCGCAGGGCCCCCAGCACGTGCACACGACGCATCGGTGCCGCCTGCGAGACGGCCCAGGTGGTGGTGCCGCCCGCGGGCGCGACGGACAGGTTCTCGACCGAGCGCCAGAAGTTGATCAGGGCGTTGCCCTTGTCGTGGAGGTTCCAGCCGCTGTCGGCGAGCACGTTGCCGGTGATGCGCACATCGTCGGGGCCGCGTCCCAGGCCCTGCACGGCGGTGTAGTAGCCGACCCGCGCGACGATGTCGTAGCGCCCGGGCTTGAACAGGAAGGCGCGGCGCTGCGGGCCGAACTCCGCCGTCGGACTCAGGCGCTGCGCCTCGAAGGCGGCGTCGAGCGCGGACTGGATCGTCGCGGCCGGCGTCGATGGGTCGAATACCTGCACGTTCGGGCCGAAGTCCGGGCGGTCGGCGGTGTCGCTGGCCGCGGACGCCGGGGCGGCGGAAAGCAGTGCGGGCAGCAGCGAAAGAAGGGCGGTGGAAGTCGTCGGGAGTCGGAGCGCCATGGTGTCGAAAGCAGCGGAGGCGCGGCGATTGTGGCTGCGTGTGAATGCGCTTTCAAGCCCGTGCTGCCCATGCCGGACGGCCGTTGTCCGAAGGGTCGGGCGCCCGCCTCGTCCGCGGCCGGCTGGGTGGACTCCCTTGCGAAAGAGGGCCGGTTCTCCCCGCGATTCAGCCCGCGCAGGCGGCCTCGACGTCCGCCCGGTGGCGCGCGATGTGCGGCCCCAGCTCGCGGCGGCCGTCCGCGGTGACGAGGACGTCGTCCTCGATGCGGATGCCGCCGAAGTCGGCATGCCTGTCGAACATCGCGTAGTCGATGAAGTTCGCGTGCCGGCGTTCGGCCTGCCAGCGCTCGGTGAGCCAGCGGTTGATGTAGATGCCCGGCTCGATGGTCACGACGAAGCCCTCCTGCAGCGGGCGCGCCAGGCGCAGCGACTTGTGGCCGAACAGCGTGCTGCGCGCATACCCGTCGCCGTAGCCGACATCGTCCTCGCCGAGGCCTTCCATGTCATGCACGTCCAGGCCCATCATGTGGCCGGTGCCGCACTGGAAGAAGATCGCGTGCGCGCCGGCCTGCACGGCCTCGGCGGCGTCGCCGCGCATGAAGCCCAGCGTCTTCATGCCGTCGACCATCACGCGGCACGCCAGCTCGTGGATGTCGCGGTACGGCACGCCGGGCGCGACCGCGGCGATCGCCTGCGCCTGCGCGTCCAGCACCAGGTCGTACAGCTCGGCCTGCAGGCCCGCGAACCGGCCGCCGACGGGGATCGTGCGCGTGATGTCGGACGCATAGCCGATGGGCGAGTTGGCGCCGGTGTCGTTGACGATCAGCTCGCCGCCCTTCAACCGCACCGAGTGGTCGTGGTTGTGCAGGATCTCGCCGCGGCTCGTGAAGATCGACGGGTAGGCCAGGCGCCGGCCGTGCGTCAGCGCGAGGCCTTCCATCGCGCCGACGATCTCCTGCTCGACGACGCCGGGCCGGGCGAGGCGCATCGCGAGGTGGTGCATGTCGCGCGTGACGTGCAGCGCGTTCTCGATCTCGGCGATCTCCGACGTCGACTTGACCGCGCGCAGCGCGATCACGGCCAACGTCAGCGCGCGGCTGGCAGCGGCGTCGAGCCGCGCGTCGGGCAGGCCCAGCCAGGCGGCGAGCGCCAGGCGCGTCTCGCCGCGGAACGGCTTGAGGAAATGGACGTCGCGGCCGCCCGCGCGCGCGCTCGCGAGCGTGGCAGCGAGCTGCGCGTTCGTGGCGGCGTGTCCGATGCCGGACTGCGCCGCGCGCTCGGCGACGCTGGGCAGCGGGCCCGTCCACACCAGGTGGTCGATGCCGATGTCGTCGCCGTGCAGCGTGGCGGTGCCGGCATCGATGTCCAGCAGCAGCGTGAGCTCGGGCTGCTGCAGGCCGCAGAAGTACAGGAAGCTCGAGTCCTGGCGGAAGTCGTACGCGTTGTCGCGGTAGTTCATGGGGCTGTCGACGTGGCCCGGCAGCAGGACGAGCCCGCGCGCGCTGGCGTCACGCAAGCGCGCGAGCAGGGCGGCACGACGCGCCTCGTAGGTGGCGGCAGGGAACATGGACATGGCGGTCACCTCGTGTTTCGGCAGCGAATTGCGTGAATTATCACGAGGTCCCGCCGCAGAAAGTTCGGTCCCGCATCGCTTCTAGGCGTTAACTCCGTCGCAGTCGCACGCCGGCGCTGCGAGAATCCGCCCCCAAAGCAGCGAACCCGGCCACGAGCCGCGGCTTCCACGAGACCACCGTTTCCGCCACCGCCTCCACCCATGGCCCTGCACCAACTCAACGACGAACAGATCAAGACCTGGACCCGCGCGCAGAAGGACGAGTGGTGGCTGACGAACGTGTACCGCGGCGACATGCCGCAGCTGACCGTGCGTTCCGCGATCACCGGCTTCCTGCTCGGGGGCATCCTGGCCGCCACGGCGATGTACATCCTGGCCAAGACGGGCATCGGCATCGGCGTGGGCCTGACCTCGGTTGGGCGCGGGCCTGACGGCCTACATGGTGATGACGGGCAACGTGCTGTCGTGGTGGCAGATGATCGTCTGGCTGATCGTCGTGTCGATCACCGGCGTGCTGATGGCCTTCCCGATGAAGCGCCGCTTCATCAACGAGGAGCAGATGCCGTTCCCCGAGGGGCGGGCCTGCGGCGTGGTGCTGGATTCGCTGTACAGCGGCGGCGCCGACGTCGGCCTGTTCAAGGCCCGCCTGCTCTACATCACCGCCGGCATCACGGCCGCCTGGGAACTGCTGGTGCTCGACGGCTGGCAACGCCTGATCCAGTTCAAGATCCTGCGCATGAACGTGTGGGCCGGCCTGAAGGAGCCGTGGGTGCTGCACGACCACCTGGACGACTACTACTACATGTGGCTCGCGCGCCTCCACGAGGCCGCGCCGAAGATCCTGGGCACGGACATCCGCCAGCTGGGCCTGCGCTTCACGCTCGACTTCTCGATGCTGGGCGTCGGCGGCCTGATGGGCCTGGCGGTGGCCTCCAGCGTGATGGTCGGCGCCATCCTCAATCTCGCCGTGCTCGCGCCCATCATGATCGAGCGCGGCGACATCGTCATGCGCACGCTGGCCAACGGCCACGTGGTGCAGATCTCGCGCGCCGAGATCGTCAACCAGTGGTCGATCTGGTGGGGCGTGTCGATGATGGTGATCGGCGCGATGGTCGGCCTGTTCGCCAAGCCCGACGTCTTCACGAAGGCCTTCAAGTCGATGTCGCGCATGGCCCGCGCGCCCAAGGAGCGCAGCGACGTGCTCAAGCACATCGAGGTGCCGCTGTGGGTGTCGTGGATCGGCGTGCCCGTGTTCGGCCTGGCCGGCGCCTGGGTCACGCATGCGTTCTTCGGCGTGCCGTGGCTGCTGTCGCTGGTGTCGCTGCCGCTGATCTACGTGCTGACCATCATCTGCGCCAACTCGATGGGCCTGACGTCGTGGATGCCCATCGGACCGCTGGCCAAGGTCACGCAGTTCAGCGTGGGCATGGTCGACCGCGCGAATCCGGCCAGCAACCTGCTGCCGGCGTCGATGACCGCGCAGATCTCGATGAACGCGGCCAGCCTGCTGTCCGACATCAAGCCGGGCTACATGCTGGGCGGCAAGCCGCGCCACCAGGTCTGGGGCCACGTGATCGGCATCTTCTCCGGCGCCATCTTCTCGGTGCCGTTGTTCTTCCTGCTGTTCCTGCGGCCCGATGCGACGGGCGCGGTCGACGCCACCCGCATCGTCTCCGACGCCTTCCCGATGCCCGCGGCCGTGCAGTGGCGCGGCGTGGCCGAGATCATCTCGCACGGCTTCCACGGCGCGCCGACCACGGCGGTGTGGGCGGCGGGCATCGCGGCGCTGGCGGCCATCCTCATGGAGGTGCTGCGCATCGCCACGAAGGGCCGGTTCTGGCTGTCGGCGGTCTCGGTGGGCCTGGGCGTGGTGCTGCCGTTCGACTCCTGCGTGTCGATGTGGATCGGCGCGGCCGGCTTCTGGATCATGGCCCGCCTGTACCGCACGCCGGGCACCCGGGCGCATGACATCTGGGTCGAAGGCGCCGAGCCGATCTGCGCGGGCCTGATCTCGGCCGCCGCCCTGATGGGCATCTGCGACGCGCTGCTGAATGTGTTCATGGGCTGAGCGCGCGCACGCGAACGAGAACGAAGGGCGGCCGCGGCCGCCCCTTTTCATGCGCGCTGCAGGGCGCGCCACTGCTGCGGGCTGACACCGGTGCTGCGCCGGAACTGGCGCGAGAACGCGCTGTGGTCGGCGTAGCCGCAGGCATGCGCGATTGCGGCGATCGACTCGTCGCCCGATACCAGCAGCGCCAGCGCCGCGTCCAGGCGGGTGCGTGCCAGCAGCTGGCGGGGCGTCACGCGGTACAGCAGGGTCACGTGCCGCTCCAGCTGCGCGATCGACAGCCCGGCCTCGCGCGCCAGCGCGGCGATCTGCAGCGGTTCGGCGTAGTCGCGCTGCAGGCGCTCGACGACGTGCGCGATGCGCTCGTACGTCGCGGGCGGCGTCGCATGCCCCAGGCCCGGCGTGGCCAGGTCGCGCGACAACCCCACGAGGCCGACGATGCGCTCGCGCCGGCGGCCGCCGCCAGGCGCCGGCTCGCGCCAGGCCAGCTTGTGGGTGAGGCACCAGCCGGGCGCGCGGTTCGGGTACAGGTGCAGCTCCAGCTGGCCGATGATCTCGGGACCGCCGCGCAGCACGGCGTCGTCCTGCCCGCGGTAACGGTCGCCCAGGCCGCGGGGAAACAGCTCGTCGGCGCGGCGCCCCACCAGCTGTGCACGCTTCGTCAGCCGCAGCCGTTCGACCAGCGTCTGGTTGGCGTGCGTGTAGCGGCCGTCGGCGTCCTTGGCGAAGAAGACCACGTCGGGCAGGGCGTCGAACAGGCGTTCCAGCAGGGGCAGCGGCAGGCGCGGGCCGGTGGCGAGCAGGGCGAGGGCATCGTCGGTCATGCCGCCATTGTGCTGAAATCGTCATGGCAGTGCGGGCGACGGATCAAGCCGGACGGCGCCTGCGGTTCCAGAATCGCGGCATGCACAAGATCGTCGTCATCGATTCCCACACCGCCGGCGAGCCCACGCGCGTCGTCCTCGAGGGCGGCCCCGCGCTGGCCGGCGCGACGCTGGCCGAGCAGCGCGCCCATTTCGCGCGGCAGCATGACGCCTTCCGCGCCGCCGTCGCCTGCGAGCCGCGCGGCAGCGACACCATGGTCGGCGCGCTGCTGGTCGAGCCGCGAGCGCCGGGCTGCGTGGCGGGCATGATCTTCTTCAACAACGTCGGAATGCTGGGGATGTGCGGCCACGGCACGATCGGCGTGGTCGCGACGCTGGCGCACCTGGGCCGCATCGGCCCGGGACGGCATCGCCTCGACACCCCCGTCGGCCCCGTCGAGACCGAGCTCGACGCCGACGGCCACGTCACCGTGTTCAACGTGCCGAGCTGGCGCCACCGCGCCGGCGTCGCGCTGGACGTGCCCGGCGTCGGCCCGGTCACCGGCGACGTCGCCTGGGGCGGCAACTGGTTCTTCCTCGTCGACGCGACGCAGTTCGAACCGGTGCCCGCGCTCGCGCTGGCGCACGTCGAGGCGCTCACCGACCTCACCTGGCGCATCCGCGGCGCGCTCGCTGCCCAGGGCATCACCGGCGCGGGCGGCGCCGAGATCGATCACATCGAGCTGTTCGCGCCCACGGCCACGGCCGACGCCCGCAACTTCGTGCTGTGCCCCGGCAAGGCCTACGACCGCTCGCCGTGCGGCACCGGCACCAGCGCCAAGCTGGCCTGCCTGGCCGCCGACGGAAAGCTCGCCGCCGGGGCGACGTGGGTGCAGGAGAGCGTGATCGGCAGCCGTTTCGAAGGCCGCTGGGCCCCGCTGGAGGGCCAGCCGGGCCGCATCCTGCCGGCCATCCGCGGCCGCGCCTGGATCACGGCCGAGGCGACGCTGCTGCGCGCCGAGGACGATCCGTTCCGCGACGGCATCCGGGCATGAGCGTTCGCACGGCCGCTCCGAAGGGCGCTCGCGCCGCAGCCCGCAGGGCGGAGGCTTCCACATGAGCGCCCGCCCGGCCGCTCCGAAGGGCGCTCGCGCCGCAGCCCGCAGGGCGGAGGCTTCCGCATGATCGTTCGCCCGGCCGCTCCGAAGGGCGCTCGCGCCGCAGCCCGCAGGGCGGAGGTCGCCTGATGAACGCGTCGATCGACGTCGCGATCGTCGGCGGCGGCGTGATCGGCTGCGCCTGCGCGCATGCGGCCACGCAGGCCGGACTGCGCGTGGCGGTCTACGACGCCGGACGCATCGGGGCCGGTGCGACGGCGGCGGGGATGGGCCATCTGGTGACGATCGACGACGACCCGGCCGAATTCGCGCTGGCTCGGCTGTCGATGACGCTGTGGCGCGCGTGGAGCGGCTGGGCCGGGATCGAGCGCCGCACCACGGGCACGCTGTGGCTGGCCGAGACGGGCAAGCAGCGCGACGCCGCCCACGCGAAGCTGGCCCGCCTGCGCGCCGCGGGGCTGTCGGCCGAATGGCTCGAGCCCAGCGTGCTGGCGTCCGCCGAGCCGCGGCTGGCGCGCGACCTCGCGGGCGCGCTGCGCGTGGCCGGCGACGAAGTGGCCTACGGTCCCGAGCTCGCGGCGCGCCTCGCGGCCGACGTGCGCGCCGCGGGCAGCACCGTCGAGGAGACGTGCCCGGTGGCCGCGCTGCGCGACGACGGCCTGCAGCTGGCCAACGGCGGTCGCGTCAGCGCGGGCCACGTGCTGCTGGCGGCCGGCTGCGACAGCGTTCACCTGTGGCCCGGCGACGCGGCGTTGCCGCTGCGTCCGCGCAAGGGGCAGTTGGCCATCACCGATCGCTATCCGGGCTACGTGCGGCACGCGCTGGTGGAGCTGGGCTACATCGACGCCGCGCATGGCGACGCCGACGAATCCGTCGCCTTCAACGTGCAGCCGCGCGCCTCGGGCCAGGTGCTGCTGGGCTCGTCGCGCAGCTACCGAGACACGAGCCCCGACGTCGACGCCGCGCTGCTGGCGCGCATGGTGCGCCGCGCGCAGCGCTTCCTGCCCGACATCGGTGCCCTGCAGATGCTGCGCTGCTGGGCCGGATTCCGGCCCGCGATCGCGGATGGGCGGCCGGCCATCGGGCGCATCCCGGGCGCGCGGCGCGGCAACCTGTGGGTCGCCACCGGCCACGAGGGCCTGGGCCTGACCACGGCCACCGGCACCGCCAGCGTGTGGCTGGACCTGCTGCTGGGCCGCGCGCCGGCCATCGATCCGGCGCCGTACGCCCCCGATCGTTTCATGGCGGTGCCGGCATGACGGGATCGATCCCGGTCACTGTCGACGGCCGCGCGCTGCAGGTGCGCGCCGGCACGATGGTCGCCGCGGCCGTCGAGCTGGCCGCGCCCGGACGCGGCGCCCGGATCTCGCCGGGCGGCGACCGCCGCCAGCCCCTGTGCGGGATGGGCGTGTGCGGCGAGTGCCGCGTCACGGTCGACGGCCGGGCCCACCGCCTCGGATGCCGGACCCTGTGCGCGCCGGGCATGGAGATCCTGACCGATGGCTGAGTCGGACAACGTGCTGCACGCGCAGGTGCTCGTCGTCGGCGCCGGCCCCGCGGGCCTGGCCGCCGCGCGCGCGGCCGCCGCCGCCGGCTGCGACGTGCTGTTGCTGGACGCCGCGCCGCAGGCTGGCGGGCAGATCTGGCGCGCCCGCCAGGGCGTGGCCGCGCCGCCGGTGGCGGACGCGCTCGCACGTCTCGCCGGCGCGCGGGCACGCGTGCTCGTGGGAGCGCGCGTGGCCATGGTGCTGCCCGACGCGACGCTGCTGGTCGACGGTCCCGAGGGCGCGTTCCGCCTGCGTTGGCAGCGCCTCGTGCTCGCGACCGGCGCGCGCGAACGGCTGCTGCCGTTGCCGGGCTGGACCTTGCCCGGCGTCTTCGGTGCGGGTGGGCTGCAGGCGCTCGTGAAGGGCGGCTGGCCGATCGCCGGCAGGCGGGTGCTGGTCGCGGGCACCGGGCCGCTGCTGCTCGCCGCCGCGGCCACCTTGCGCGCCGAAGGGGCGCAGGTCGTGGCCGTCGCGGAAGAGGCCGCGACGCCGGCGCTGGCGCGCTTCGCCGGCGCGCTGGCGCGCCATCCGCGCCAGGCCTGGCAGGCGCTGCGGCTGGGCGTCGCGCTGCGCGGGCTGCGGATGATGCGCGGCTGGCGCATCGCGGCGATCGAAGGCGACGCGCAGGTCGAACGTGTCGTGCTGGCGGGCGAGGGCGGCCGCACGCGCCGCCTCGCATGCGACGCGGTCGCCGCCGGCTGGGGCCTGGTCCCGCAGACGGAGCTCGCGCAGGCGCTCGGCTGCGCGCTCGCGCCACGCTTCGGCGCGGCGGCGATCGTGGTCGATGGCGCGCAGCGCAGCAGCGTCGCGGGCGTGTTCGCGGCCGGCGAGTGCACCGGCGTCGCGGGCGTGCGGGCCGCGCGCCTGCAGGGCGAGATCGCCGGCGTCACCGCGGCCGCCGACCTGCAGGGGCGGGCGTCCGACCTGCGCCTGCTCACCGCGCGTCTCGCGCGCGAGCACGACTTCGCGGCGGCCGTCGCCGCCACCTTCCCGATGCCGCGCGACTGGGCCGGGCGCCTGCGCGACGACACGCTGGTCTGCCGCTGCGAGGACGTCGCCTGGGCGGCCGTGCGCGAGCAGCCCGACCTGCGCGCTGCCAAGCTGGCCACCCGCTGCGGCATGGGGCATTGCCAAGGCCGGCTGTGCCATGACACGCTGGCCGCCGTGATGCACTGGCCCCGCCTGCCCCAACGCGCGCCGCTCTCGCCGGCCCCGCTCGCCACGCTGCTGGCGGCCCTCGACACCCCACCCGACACCCCATCCCACAAGGAGACTTCGACATGAGCATGACCTGGACCGGCGTGATGCCCGCCATCACCACCCCCTTCGCCGCCGACGGCGAGGTCGACCACGACTTCCTGGCATCCCACGCGCTGTGGATGGTCGAGGCCGGCTGCACCGGCATCGTCGCGCTCGGCTCGCTCGGCGAGGCGGCGACGCTGTCGGTGCCCGAGAAGCTGGACGTGCTGCGCACGCTCGCCAAGGCGCTGGACGGCCGCGTGCCGCTGGTCGCCGGCATCGCGGCGCTGTCCACCGACGAGGCCTGCGGCCTGGCGCAGGCCGCGGCCGAAGTCGGCTGCGCCGGGCTGATGGTGCTGCCGCCCTACGTCTACTCGACCGACTGGCGCGAGATGCGCGCGCACGTGGCCGCCGTGATCCAGGCGACGGACCTGCCCTGCATGCTCTACAACAACCCGATCGCCTATCGCACCGACTTCAGGCCGGAACACATCGAGGAGCTCGCGCAGGCGCATTCGAACCTCGTCGCCGTCAAGGAATCGAGCGCCGACATCCGCCGCATCGCCGCGATCCGCCATCGGCTGGGCAACCGTCTCGCGATCCTGGTGGGCGTGGACGACATCATCGTCGAGGGCATCGCCGCCGGCGCCACCGGCTGGGTGGCGGGGCTGGTCAACGCGATGCCGGTCGAATCGGTGCGCCTGTTCGATCTCGCGCTGCGCGCCAGCTCGCCCGACCTGCCGCCGGCGGCGCAGGCTCCGGTGCGCGCGGAAGTCGACTCGCTGTACGCCTGGTTCCATGCGCTGCTCACGCTCGACACCGTGCCGAAGTTCGTGCAGCTGATCAAGCTCGTGCAGCAGCAGGTGGGCCATGGGCACGAGCGCGTGCGCGCGCCGCGCCTGGTGCTCGAGGGCGCCGAGCGCGAGCAGGCGCTGGCGCTCATCGCCGAGAAGCTGGCGCTGCGTCCGCGCCCGCGCGCATGAGCATGGACGCCGCGATGACCGACGCCGACGCGCGCTTCGCGCGCCTTGCCGACGAGGAGTGGACCTGGCGCCTGGGCCAGTTCCCGCAACTGGCCACCAGCGTCGGCGAGACGGCGCACGACGACCGGCTGGAGCGCGTCGACGCCGACAGCCGGGCCGCGCGCCTCGCGCGCTGGCGCGCCATGCGCGAAGCGCTGGCGGCGATCCCCGTCGAGGCGATGTCGCCGGCGGCGCGCATCGACCGCGCCGTCTACGAGAACCAGCTGCACGGGCTCATCGCGGCCATCGAGTCGCATGCCGACCGGATGCCGCTCAACAGCGACTCGAGCTTCCACGGTCCGCTGGTCGACCTGTGCGACGCGCAGCCACTGGGCAACCCCGGCGAGTACCGCCGGTTCCTCGCGCGGCTGGCCGACATCCCGCGCTTCTTCGACGAGCACATCGCGCTGATGCGCGAGGGCCTGGCCACCGGCTACACCGTGCCGCAGCCGGTGCTGGAGGGCCGCGACCAGCCGCTGGCCGCGATCGCGGGCCTGTCCGATGCCGCCGCCACGCCGTTCTGGAAGCCGTTCACGGCGTTTCCGGCCGGCGTGCCCGCGGCGGAGCGCGCCGGGCTGCGGGACGAGGCCCGCCGCGTCATCGAGGACCAGGTGCTGCCGGCCTATCGTGCGCTGCTCGCGTTCCTGCGCGAGACCTACGTTCCGAACGCGCGCCGGACGACGGCCGCCTGCGACCTGCCCGACGGCGACGCGTTCTATGCGGCCCAGATCCGCCACTACACGACGCTGGCGCTGACGGCCGACGAGATCCACGAACGCGGCCTGCGCGAGGTCGCACGCATCCTGGCCGAGATGCACGAGGTACGGCGCCAGGCCGGCTTCGACGGCGACCTGCCGGGCTTCCTGGCGTTCCTGCGCGCCGACTCGCAGTTCCATGCCCGCACGCCGCAGGAGCTGCTGGCGCACGCGTCCTGGATCGCCAAGCGCATCGACGGCCTGCTGCCGAAGTTCTTCGGCGTGCTGCCGCGCCAGCCCTACGGCGTGGCGCCGGTGCCCGACGACATCGCGCCGTACTACACGACGGGCCGCTACGTGCCCGCGCCGCGGCCCACGGGCTGCGCCGGCACCTACTGGGTCAACACGCACGACCTGCCATCGCGCGCGCTCCACACGCTGCCCGCGCTGACCCTGCACGAGGCGGTGCCGGGCCACCACCTGCAGATCGCGCTCGCGGCCGAGGCCGAGGGCCAGCCCGCCTGGCGGCGCCACAGCTTCGTCGACGCGTACGGCGAGGGCTGGGCGCTGTACGCCGAGCACCTGGGCGACGAGATGGGCGTCTACCTCACCCCGTACGAGCAGTTCGGGCGCCTGACCTACGAGATGTGGCGCGCCGCGCGGCTGGTCGTCGACACCGGCCTGCATGCCAGGCGCTGGAGCCGCGAACAGGCACGGGCCTACCTGCTGGCCCACACCGCGCTGAGCGCGCACGAGGTGGCCACCGAGGTCGACCGCTATGTCGGCTGGCCCGGCCAGGCGCTGTCGTACAAGATCGGCGAGATCACGATCCGCGAGCTGCGGGCGCGGGCTGAGCGCGCGCTGGGCGCGCGCTTCGACCTGCGTGCATTCCATGACGCCGTCCTCGCGCTGGGTTCGGTACCCTTGGGCCTCCTCGAGGAGCGCATCGCCGCGTGGATCGCTGCGCGCCTCGCTGCCTGAACTCTCGTCCAAGGAACCCCGTGCCCGAACGTTTCCGACTTCCTCGCGTGGCCGCCGCCGCGCTGGCGTGCGCGGCCTGCGCGCACGTGCACGCGCAGGCCTCCGCGCCCGCGGGCGCGAGCGCCGCGTCCGCGCCGCATGGGCGCAGCACCGCCGACATCGTCGACGAGGCGCCGGCCGGCGCCTGGCGGCGGCCCGACCCGAACGACGTCCTCGCGATGACGCTGCCTTCGGGCATCGTGTGGATCGAGCTCGCGCCGCGCTTCGCGCCGAAGCACGCCAACAACATCCGCACGCTGGTCGCGCAGCACTACTTCGACGGGCTGTCCGTGCTGCGCGTGCAGGACAACTTCGTCGCCCAGTGGGGCGACCGCGACGCGGACGACGAGGATGCGTCGAAAGGGCGTTCGCTCGGCGCCGCGAAGCGCACGCTGGAGCCGGAGTTCGCGATCAGCGACCAGGGCCTGAGGATCACCCGGCTGAAGGATCGCGACGTCTGGGCGCCGGTCACCGGCTTCGTCGACGGCTTCCCCGTGGCCGCCGACCCGAAGACGCACCAGGCCTGGATCGCGCACTGCTACGGCACGATCGGCGCGGGCCGAGGCAACACGGTCGACTCGGGCAACGGCTCCGAGCTGTACGCCGTGATCGGCCAGTCGCCGCGCGGCCTCGACCGCAACATCGCGCCGGTGGGGCGCGTGCTGCAGGGCATGGAACTGCTGTCCGCGCTGCCGCGCGGCGGCGGCGCGATGGGCTTCTACGACAAGCCCGAGCAGGACACCCGCATCGTCAAGGTCGAGCGCCTGGCCGACATGCCCGAGGCCACGCGGCCCGACGTGCGCGTGTTCCGTACCGACACGCCGCAATGGGCCCAGGTGATCGAGTCGCGCCGCAACCGCCAGGACGCCTGGTACGTGCACAAGGCCGGGGCGATCGACCTGTGCAACATCACGGTGCCGGTACGGATCGAGGCGCGCAAGCCCGCGGGCTGACGGCTGGCGCGGCCGCCGGGCCGGCGTCCGGCGTGGCCGTCAGCGCAAGCCGTGCGCCGCCGTCCACGCTGCGGCGGCGATCAACAGCAGCCCGACGCCGTGGCCGATCCGGCGCTGCGCCTGCGGGTTGCGCACGAGCCACGCGCGGGTGCCCGCGGCCGCGAGCGCGATGGCGCCGTAGACGGCCACCTGGGTGAACGACGTGATGGCCCCCATCGACAGCGCCTGGGCCGCGAACGACCGGGCATCGGTGCGCAGGAACTGCGGGAAGACGGCCAGCGTGAACAGGTAGGCCTTCGGGTTGAGCAGGCAGGTGGCCAATGCCCGGCCGAAGGTCGCCAGGGCGGGACGCCGCGCGGTCGCGGCCTCGCCGAGTGCCGTGGCGCCCCGCAGCAGGGACAGGCCGATCCAGCCGACGTAGAGCGCGCCCGCGAACAGCAGCGCCTCGAACAGCCCGGGCGCGGCCTGCAGCAGCAAGCCGATGCCGATGGCGCCCAGCACGAGGTGCAGCCAGCCGCCGGCGACGATGCCACCGACGGCCGCCAGCCCGGCGCGGCGGCCGCCGGCCAGGGCGCTGGCCATCACGAAGGCCATGTCCATGCCGGGCAGCACGATGATGCCGGCGACGAGGACGAAGTACAGCCACAGGGAGCTGGCGGGGAGGGAATGCATGGCGGTCGGGCGAGGGTTGACGATGGCACCATGGTCGCGCCCTATCCATGCCACCCGATGGCATGTTTTCCCACCAGGCCACCGCGCCAGCACCTCGTTCGAGCGTTCGGGCGGCGCGCAGGCTGCCGAGGCCCTCGATGGGCCGAGCCCCCGCCCGGCCTGACGCAGCGACCCTGCGCGAAAGGAACGTCCGGCGCGCAGCGCCGGGCAAGGCGCCGCAGGCAAGCGCAGCCCGGCGCACGCTGCACGCCAGCATCGCCACCATCGTCAGCATGCGATTGGTTCCTGGCCCTCCGGGGCCGCGGAAATCGGCGGTGGAGACGAGAAAAAGCCGCCCGGAGGCGGCTTGACTCGTGCTGAGGCGGCGCAGGGCGCTCAGGCCTTGATCTTCATGTCCTTGACGGCCTTGAGCACTTCCTCGACATGGCCCGCGACCTTGATGCCGCGCCACTCGGCCACCAGCACGCCGTGGCCGTCGATCAGGAAGGTGGAGCGCTCGATGCCCTTGACCTTCTTGCCGTACATGATCTTGTTCTTGACGACGCCGAACATGTGGCACAGCTTCTCTTCGGTGTCGGCGATCAGCTCGAACGGCAGTTCGAGGCCCTGCTTGAACTTCTCGTGCGAGGCCATGTTGTCCCGCGAAACGCCAAAAACGACCGCGCCGGCCTTGACGAATTCGCCATGCATGTCGCGGAACTGCATGGCCTCGGTGGTACAACCCGGCGTGTGGTCCTTGGGGTAGAAATACAGCACCACGGCGCGGCCCTGGAAGGCATGCGGGGTGAACTTGACGCCATTGGTGGCGAGTGCTTCAAAGTCAGGGAGCGCTTTGTTCAGTGCAGGCGTCATGTAGTGTCTCGGTCGATCCGCTGGTCGATCTGGGTGCTTGGCGTGGTGGTGGCCCTCGCGACCCGGCCCGAGATGACATCGGTCCAGGTCAGGCACAACCATCGATTATAGAGTGAACTGCCCGTGCCCCCGGGCCGGACCTCCATGGGTTTGCCCGGCTCGACAGACGGGAGCCGCATGAGCGCACGCTCGGCCGCTCCGAAGGGCGCTCGCGCCGCAGCCCGCAGGGCGGAGGTTGCCCCATGACGGCACGGGATGCGCGCTGGATGGACCCGCAGGACGCTCGCTCAGGCCGCGGGCGCCAGCAGGATGGCCGCGACGGCGCGCCGGCCCTCGTTGGCGAGCACGGTGTACGTGCGGCACGCGGCGCCGCTGTCCATGGTCTCGACGCCGATTCGGCGGGCGATCAGGTTGCGGTAGAGGGCGGGCGAGACGAAGCGCAGCTTGGCGCCGCTGCCGAAGATCACCACCTCCGGCTCGAGCGCCAGCAGCGCGTCGAAATGCGCCTGCGTCAGCTCCTCCACGCGCGTCGCGTCCCAGTCCACCGAGACGCCCACCCACGGCACGAGCACGCTCTTCGCGTGCAGTTCGCCGTTGACGCGCAGGGAGTCGCCGTCGTAGTGGGTGATGTTGTTCACTCCGGCAAGCGTGTCGGGCTGGAATTTCAAGGGGCTGTCCTGTGCTGGAAGGAGGTTGCCCGACGGCGAGCGGCACGCGCCGGAGCGGACATCCGAATTATAGGAATCCGGCCCCGGCGACTCCCCGCCGGGGCCAAGGCGCGGTGCCCGGCCGGACGCGGCGGCGGGGCCGGACGCGGCGCCCAGCCTTCGCTGTTGCGCAAGAGATGGTTCGGCAGGGCGGCCCGGAGAAGACACGGCGACCGTTGCAGCCGCGACGAAAACACGGTCGAACAGGGCCCCGCCGAGGTCGCGCGGGCGCGACGGCGCGTCCGCGGCCGTACGGCGGAGCGGGGATTCCCTATGAGAAACTCGGGCAGAACCCGAACAGTCGGCGCTTCCCACGGGAAGCCGCCCCGATTCCTCCCTCGCCACAGGAACTCCCGGCCGTGAAGCCGATCGCCAAGTCCAGCAAGCTCGCCAACATCGGCTACGACATCCGTGGCCCGGTCCTCGACAAGGCCCGCCAGATGGAGGACGAGGGCCAGAAGATCATCAAGCTCAACATCGGCAACGTGGCCGCGTTCGGGCTCGAGCCGCCCGACGAGATCGTGCAGGACATGATCCGCAACCTGCCGAGCGCCGCGGCCTACACCGATTCCAAGGGCCTGTTCGCGCCGCGCAAGGCGGTCGTGCACTACACGCAGGAAAAGGGCGTCGCGGGCGTGACGGTGGACGACGTCTACCTGGGCAACGGTGCCTCCGAGCTGATCGCCTTCAGCATGAACGCGCTGCTCGACTCGGGCGACGAGGTGCTGATCCCGTCGCCGGATTACCCGCTGTACACGGCGGTGGTCGGCCTGTCGGGCGGCACGCCGGTGCACTACGTGTGCGACGAGCAGTCGGGCTGGCTGCCCGACGTCGACGACATCCGCCGCAAGGTCACGCCGCGCACCAAGGCGATCGTGATCATCAACCCGAACAACCCGACCGGCGCGCTGTACCCCGTGAGCGTGCTGGAGGACATCGTCGAGGTCGCGCGCCAGCACGAGCTGATCATCTTCGCCGACGAGATCTACGACAAGACGCTGTACGACGGCGAGACGCACACCAGCATCGCGTCGCTGGCCGACGACGTGCTGTGCGTGACCTTCAACGGCCTGTCGAAGAACTACCGCTCGTGCGGCTACCGCGCGGGCTGGATGGTCGTCTCGGGCGCGAAGAAGCACGCCCAGGACTACATCGAGGGCCTGAACATGCTGGCCTCGATGCGCCTGTGCGCCAACACGCCGGGCCAGCTGGCGATCCAGACCGCACTGGGCGGCTACCAGAGCATCAAGGACCTCGTCGCCCCGGGCGGGCGTCTCGCGCGCCAGCGCGACCTTGCCTACGACCTGCTGACGCAGATCCCCGGCGTGTCCGTGGTCAAGCCCAAGGCCGCGCTGTACATGTTCCCGCGCCTCGACCCGAAGCTGTATCCGATCGCCGACGACCAGCAGTTCGCCTACGAGCTGCTGGCCGAGGAGAAGGTGCTGATCGTGCAGGGCACCGGCTTCAACTGGGGCCAGACGGATCACTTCCGCGTGGTCTTCCTGCCCAACGCGGACGACCTCACGGAGGCGGTGACGCGCATCGCGCGCTTCCTCGACGGCTACCGCAAGCGGCACGCGGCCTGACCATGCGCCGGTGCCTTTCTTCCATCGTCGTCGCGTTCGGCGTGCCGCTCGCCGGGCATGCGCAGTCGTTCGACAGCCAGGACTGGACGGTGACCTGCGACAACACGCGCACCTGCCGCGCCGCCGGCTACAGCGTCGAGGGCAGCGCGATGCCCGTGTCGCTGCTGATCACCCGCGCGGCCGGTCCGAGCGCGCCGGTCTACGGCGAGCTGCAGCTGGGCGTGCTCGACGCGCGCAGCGTGCGCCCGCCCAGCGTCAGCCTGCCGGGCGGCGGCAAGGCGGCCATCACGATCCGCCTCGATCGCAACAACCACGCCGAGCTGGCGCCCAATGCGTTGATGGCCATCCTGAAGTCGCTGTCGGTGGGCGGCGACGTGACGTTCACGTCGGGCAAGTCGGCCTGGCACGTGTCCGGCGCCGGCGCCGTCGCGGCGCTGCAGAAGATGGACGATGCGCAAGGCCGCTCCGGCGGCGCGTCGGCGCTCATCCGCAAAGGCGCCGGCGGCGCGGGCGACGTGGCCTCGGCCATGGCGATCCCGCACATGGACGCGACGCGCATCGCGACCGCGCCGCAGCCCGACGACGCAGCGCTGGCCGTGCGCGTCCTGGCCGCGGTCCAGAGCACGCCCGAGTGCCCGTTGCTGGACGACGGCGCGTCGCAGTCGCGGGCGCGCCTGTGGCACCTGGACGCCAACCGCCTGCTGGTGACGCAGCCCTGCAGGAGCGTGGCCGCCACGACGGCACAGGGCTGGTGGGTCGCCAACCGCCGCCCGCCCTACGACGCGCGGCCCCTGACCTATGCGGGCGAGTTCGACGGCGTGGCGAGCATCGTCGCCCGCGTGTCGGCCGGCGGCAGCGGCGATTGCGCCGTCGCCGAGGGCTGGACCTGGACGGGATTCCGCTTCGAGCAGACCTATGCCGCCACCGGCGGCCTGTGCCGCGGCGTGAAGGCGGGCGGGGCCTGGGAGATGCCCAGCCTGGTCGCCGACGTGGTCCCCGCGAAATGAGCATGCAACACGAGGTGAAATGAAGATGAAAGCGATCCAGGTCGGCCTGCTGGGCATCGGAACCGTCGGTTCCGGCACGTACAACGTCCTCACGCGCAACCAGGAGGAGATCCGCCGCCGCGCCGGGCGGGCGATCGAGATCACGATGGTGGCCGACCTCGACGTCGCGCGCGCCAAGTCCATCGTCGGCGACCACGCGAAGGTGGTGGCCGACGGCCGCGAGATCATCGCCAATCCCGACATCGACATCGTCGTCGAGCTGATCGGCGGCTACGGCATCGCCAAGACGCTGGTGCTGGAGGCCATCGCCGCGGGCAAGCACGTCGTCACCGCCAACAAGGCGCTGCTGGCGGTGCACGGCAACGAGATCTTCGCCGCCGCGCGCGAGAAGGGCGTCATGGTGGCGTTCGAGGCCGCGGTGGCCGGCGGCATCCCCATCATCAAGGCGCTGCGCGAGGGCCTGACCGCCAACCGCATCGAGTGGATCGCCGGCATCATCAACGGTACCACCAACTTCATCCTGTCGGAGATGCGCGACAAGGGGCTCGACTTCGACGTCGTGCTCAAGGAAGCGCAGCGCCTGGGCTATGCCGAGGCCGACCCCACCTTCGACATCGAGGGCGTGGACGCCGCGCACAAGGCCACCGTGATGAGCGCCATCGCGTTCGGCATCCCGATGCAGTTCGACCGGGCGCACGTCGAGGGCATCGTGGGCCTGCAGGCGGCCGACATCAAGCATGCCGAGTCGCTGGGCTACCGCATCAAGCTGCTGGGCATCACGCGCCGCCGCCCCGACGCCGGCGGCATCGAGCTGCGCGTGCATCCGACGCTGGTGCCGGCCAAGCGCCTCATCGCCAACGTCGAGGGCGCGATGAACGCCGTCGTCGTGCAGGCCGATGCCGTCGGCACCACGCTGTACTACGGCAAGGGCGCGGGCGCCGAGCCCACGGCCTCGGCCGTCGTCGCCGACCTCGTCGACATCACGCGCCTGCACACCGCCGACCCCGACCACCGCGTGCCGCACCTGGCGTTCCGCGCCGACGCGCTCGAGTCGACGCCCATCCTGGACATCGGCCAGGTCGTCACCTCGTTCTACCTGCGCCTGTGCGTGGCCGACGAGGCCGGCGTGCTGTCGAGGATCACGACGACGCTGGCCGAGCACGACATCTCCATCGACGCCGTGCTGCAGCGCCCCAGCCCCGACCAGAAGCCGGGCCGGCAGGATCTGATCATCCTCACGCACAACACCGT
>JAEKKH010000478.1 GCA_019510465.1 Burkholderiales bacterium | reverse complement strand
GATCTTGTCCGACAGCAGGCCGTACAGCGGTTGCAGCAGCGCGGCGAACACGAGGCTGCCGGCCGAGACGGCGGTCGTCTGCGCATCCGTCAGGCCCACCGACAGCTTCAGGAACTTCTGCATGTAGGTCGTGTAGACGTAGAACGCCAGCGTGCCGCCCATGGTCAGGCCGATGACGATGAGGCATTCGCGCGGGTGCTGCATCAGCAGCTTGAAGCCGCCCATGCGGTCCTTGTTGCGCTGCTTCTCGGCCTTAACGCGTGCGTCTCGGGCAGGTCCGACCGCATGATCAGCGCCACGATGGCCAGGCACGCGCCGATGAAGAACGGAATGCGCCAGCCCCAGGCCTTCAGCTCGGCGGTGTCGAGCACGAAGTTCTGCAGCACCAGCAGCACGACCAGCGCCGTCAACTGGCCGCCGATCAGCGTCACGTACTGGAAGCTGGAATAGAAGCCGCGGTGCTTGGACGTCGCCATCTCGGACAGGTAGGTCGCGCTAGAGCCGTACTCGCCGCCCAGGCTCAGGCCCTGCAGCAGCCGGGCGATCAGCAGGATGGCCGGCGCCCACACGCCGACGCTGGCGTAGGTGGGCGAGCAGGCGATGAGCAGCGAGCCGCCGCACATCAGCAGCACCGACAGCATCAGCGCGAGCCGGCGGCCATGACGGTCGCCGATGTAGCCGAACAACAGGCCGCCGATGGGCCGCACGAAGAAGCCCAGCGCGAAGATGGCCGCGGTGGACATGGACTGCGCGACGGGATCGCTGCTGGGGAAGAACGCCGACGAGAAGTACAGCGAGAACGCGGCGTAGCAGTAGAAGTCGTACCACTCGACGAGGTTGCCGATCGAGCCGACGAAGATCGCCTTGACGCGCTTCAGCTCGATGTGGTCCGACGCGGGTGCGGCCGCGGCGGCGGGCCGTGCGGCGGTCGGTGGATAGGTCGCGGACATGCTGTCTCCTGGTTGTGTGCCCCAGGATGAGCATCTAGCGTGCCAAGCTTGTGCAAGGCCGCGCCCCAGGAGGGCGCGGCGCACCGAGACGGCAAAGCGGCGGCTTTTCGCCGCCGACGCGGCGCGGCGCCCGCCACCGGCGGAGAACCGCCGCCGTCAGAAGTTCAG
>JAEKKH010000474.1 GCA_019510465.1 Burkholderiales bacterium | reverse complement strand
TCGTCGCCATAGGCGGCGGCCAGCAGGCTCTTGCCCACGTCGGGCTTGCCCTGGTCGTCCTTCTCGATGACGACGAGCTTCTTGCCCGCCACGGTCATCGTGCCGCCGGTGGCGTAGTCCAGGCCCATCATGAAGCCGACCGCGGTCTGCTTGCCGTAGGCCTCCAGCGGGCCGGTCTTGCTGTAGACATGGGCGATGCGGATTTCATTGCCGGCGGCCAGGGTGAGGCCAGGCAGGACGACCGCGAGGGTGGCTGCGGCGAGGGCAAAGCGGCGCGTGGTGAGGCGCATGGGGCTTGTCTCCAAAGTTCGTTTTCAATCTGCTCTGTCGGCAGACGGTGCTTCCCTTTTTGCAAGGGCCGTGCCCGGCGGGGAAGGGTCGCCGGGGCGGTTTTTCGTCCGGGTTGTCCCTTGGTTTTGGGGCCAACGAGACGTGTCGAGTGTCTGAAATTCAGGCGCTGTTTGAAAGCTGGACTTCCAGGTCAGGCCAGCGCGCCAGCCGCTCGTACAGCGACGCCCGCGAGATCTGCAGCAGCCGCGCCGCCGCCATGCGGTTGCCGCCCGTGGCCTGTAGCGCGCGGCCGATGGCGTCGCGCTCAAGCGCCTCGATCAGCTCGGGCAACGGCGCCACCGCCTGCGCAGTCGTCACGGCGGGCACCGGCGCAGGCACAACGGCTGGCGCTGGCGCTACCCCAGGCAGCGCACCCCCACCCTGGAAACTCGCCGCCGTCAGCTGCATGTCGTCGCTCATCAGGCTGACCTGCTCCAGCGTGTTGCGCAGCTCGCGGATGTTGCCGGGCCAGGTCTGCTGCATCAGCCATTCGATCGCGTCTGGGCTGAGCAGCTTCTGCGGCATGCCGCTGCGCCGCGCGATGTCTTCGCCCAGCGCCTCGGCCAGCGCCTCGATGTCGTCCAGCCGTTCGCGCAAGGCCGGCACGCGGATGGGCAGCACATTGAGGCGGTAGTACAGGTCGGCGCGGAATTGGCCGGCGGCGACCATGGCGGCGAGGTCGCGGCTGGTGGCCGCGATGACGCGCACGTCCACCCGCAGCACGGTGTTGGATCCCAGCGGCTCCACCTCCTGCTCCTGCAAGACACGCAGCAGCTTGGATTGCAGCGCCA
>JAEKKH010000064.1 GCA_019510465.1 Burkholderiales bacterium | reverse complement strand
CCTTCCGTCCCGGCGAGGCTGTCGGGCGGATTCGATCCCGCCAAGTCGTTCACGGCGACGGTCCGTCCGGATCCCCTATCATCGATCCGCCGTTGCCCGGACTGCCGACGCGACACGACGTCACGGCAGCCGGCCAACCTGCAGGGAGGAAGGACATGGACGAGACGCTGCCCGTCGCCGCGGGCGTCCCCGCGCCGCCGCTCGCGGCGCTGTGCGCGATGCCGTACCACGCCGAGGTCGTCGCGCTTCTGCGCCAGCACGAGCCGCAGGCATGGGCATGGGCGAGTTCCGCGGCGGCGCGCAACGACCGCGCGCAGGAGGTGCGCAGCTTTCTGCTGCAGCACACCTACCGCCTGGATGCAGACGCCCACCCGCAACTGCACGCCTGCTGCGCGGCCGCCGCGGCACGCCTGGGCGTGGTGGCGCCGATCACGATCTACCAAGGCAGCGAGCAGCACGCCAACGCCGCCTTGCTGTACCTGCCCGGCGAGGCGCACATCGTCTTCAACGGGTCGCTGCTGGAGCGACTCGCGGGTGCGGAGCTCGAAGCCGTCTGCGGCCACGAGCTGGCGCATCACCTCCTCCATGAGCGCGACGACGGCGCCTGGTTCACCGCGAACCGGCTGCTGGGCATGGCGCAGGATGATCCACGCAGCGATGCCAGCCTGCGCGAGACCGCGCGCCTGTACGCGCTGTATACCGAGGCCTTCGCCGACCGCGGCGGCGCCATGGCGTGCGGATCGCTGGAGCCGGCGGTGGCGGCGCTGGTCAAGTCGCAGACGGGACTGGCGGCGGTCAGCGCCGCGAGCTACCTGCGCCAGGCCGACGAGATCTGCGCCGCACTGGCTGCCCGGTCCGACGCGGTCAGCCATCCCGAGGTGTTCGTGCGCGCGCGGGCGCTGCGCCTGTGGTGCGAGGCGCACGCCGCCGGTGACGCGGGCGCGGCGGCCGACGCGGATGCCTGGCTGAGAGCGGTGCTCGAAGGGCCGCTCGCGATCGACGCGCTCGACCTGCCCGGCCAGCACCGCCTCACGGCGATCACGCGCCGGGTGATCGGCCAGTACATCCGTCCGTCCGCGTTGCGTTCGCCTGCGCTGCTCGCCTGGGCGCGCCGGTTCTTTCCCGACGCGCAAGCCGCTGAGGCACCCGACCCCCTGCTGCGCGACGACCTGGCCGCTGGCGCGCACGACTACGTCGCCGCGCTCCTGCTGGACTTCGCCGTCGCCGACCGCTCGCTCGAGGACGTGCCGCTGGCCCAGGCGATCGTCCTGGCTCGCGAGCTCGGGTTGCCCGAGCCGTTCGAGAAGCTTGCGCTGCGGGCGCTGAAGATGACCAGGCGCCAGTTCGCGAAGGCGCGCGGCGAGGCCGATGCCTTGCTCGCGCAGGTGGCGGAGGCCGGTCATGCCTGACATCGCTCCCCTGACCGCGCTGGTCGCCGCGGGCGTCGCCAGCGGCGGCCTGCAGACCGACGACGTGCTGGCGATCGCGCTGCCCCTGCTGCGCGAGGCCGCGGCGCTGCACGAGCGCGGGCTCGTGGCGGAGCTCGCGGACGTGCACGCCTATCGCGTCGTCGAGTCCGACGGCGGTGCGCAGCGGCTCGAGCTGGCTCGACCCGAAGGCGTCGCGCCGAGGTCCGAAGCAGGCGCCATCGCCCGCGTGCAGGCGCCCGCGGCGTCGGTGCTGCGCGTCGTCGGCGAGAGCCGCATCACGCAGGAGGAAGGCCTCGGCCTGCAGGTCGACGACTTGTCCGTCGTCGAGTCTGCCGATGCCGCGTCGTTGTCGCGGCCGGTCTACCTGCCCGGCTACGTCTCCTGGGAACGCGTGCTGGGCCATCACGATCCGGTCGCCGACATCCTGGGCCTGGGCCAGGTGCTGGCCGCGCTGGCCTGCGGGCTCGACCTTTGCGAGCTCGACGACCTGCGCGCCTTCGCGCGGCATCGCCAGAACCTGTTCGAGCTGAACGAGCGCCTGCATCCGGTCCTGGCTGCCGTCATCGGCGAGATGACGGAGCTCGACCGCCATCGGCGCGCGCGCGACCTGCCGTCGCTGATCCGCCGCCTCGAGACCTGGCGTGACCAGCCCCGCGAGCTGTCGCTCGAGCAGACGCTCGCCCGCGGCAGCACGCCCGCCGACGGCGCCGCCGCGCGCCGCCGCGCGGTGCACGTGCACCTGCGCGACCGCCTGTTCGACCTGTCGCGCCGCAACCGCCTGCTGCACTTCCGGCCGACGCAGGCGACCGTCAACATGACCGTCGCCAGCGTGCCGTTGGTGGTGGACCTGAAGAACATCCGCGCCGACCAGCTGTGCGTGTGGGGCGGCCGCTTCGCCGAAGAGGTGCTGTCCGGCACGCGCGTCTCGCTCGCCTCGTGGCTGCGCTTCGAGGACCAGCCATGGCTGCCCGCGAGCCTCGACCGCGTGATCCAGGACGCGCGGCGCGATCGCGCCGAGTACGGCTTGTCGCAGCTGTCGCTCGTGCTGGCCTTCCTGCGCTGGCACAACCTGAAGGAAACGCGCGAGGAACGCGTGTCCTCGCCGCTGCTGCTGCTGCCGGTCGATCTCGCGCGCCGCAAGGGCGTGCGCGACCAGTACACGCTGCAGGCCGACACCACCGAGGCCGAGGTCAACCCGGTGCTGCGCCAGCAGCTGCGCCAGGTCTACGGCATCGAGCTGCCGGAGACGGTCGACCTGCTGGACGACGGCGTGGCGCGCTTCCACGCGAGGCTGCAGGCGATGATCGCCGCCACCGAGCCGGGCGTGCAGCTCAAGCTGGTCGACACGCCCGAGATCGAGCTGATCCACCAGCGCGCGAAGCAGCGGCTCGAGCAGTTCCGGCGCCGGCGTCGCGCCGCGCCCGTGCGCCAGGCGGCGGCCGCGTCGCTCGACTTCAGCTACGCCGAGGACGACTTCCGTCCGCTCGGCCTGCGCCTGTTCGAGGAGCGCGTCACGCCGGCGCGCCTGCCGGTCGGGCTCATCGCCGGTGCCCCGCCCGCGCCGCGACGCCAGCAGATGGTCGCCTCGGCCGACGAGGCCGAGCGGCGCTCGTTCGCGTTGCGCGACGCCGCGACGACCGGCAATCCGTTCGAGTGGCATGTCGATCTCTCGTCGGTCACGCTGGGCAACTTCAATTACCGGAAGATGTCGCTCGTGCGCGACTACAACGCATTGATCGAGGAGGATCGCGCGAGCCCGGCCGTCGAGCGCATCTTCTCGCCACAGCCGCGCGCCTTCGATCTGACGCCGCCCGCACCGCTCGCGCTCGCCGACCGCTGGGCCGTCGTGCCCGCCGACGCGACGCAGACGGCGTCCGTGGCGCTCGCGCGCGAAGGCGTCAGCTACATCATCCAGGGGCCGCCGGGCACGGGCAAGTCGCAGACGATCACCAACCTGATCGCCGACGCGCTGGGCCGCGGCAAGCGCGTGCTGTTCGTCTGCGAGAAACGCGCCGCCATCGACGTGGTCTTCCACCGGCTGCGCCAGCAGGGGCTCGACGAGCTGTGCTGCATGATCCACGACTCGCAGGCCGACAAGAAGTCCTTCGTCCTGAACCTCAAGCAGACCTACGAGCACTGGCTGGCAGGCGAGGACGGCCTGCCGGACCTGCAGCGCCAGCGCCAAGCGCTGATCGACGGCCTCGGGCAGCACGTGCAGGCGCTCGAGCGCTTCGACGCGGCGATGCGCGACGTGCCCGAGGCGCTTGGCATGACGGTGCGCGCGCTGTTCGATCGACTCGTCACGCTGGCGTCGCACGCGCCGCAGGCCGATGCCCTGACGGTGCGCCAGCGCGAGGCCTTGCCGACGCCCGCGGCGTGGCAGGCGCATGCAAGCCTGGCCAAGCGGCTCGGCGAGACGCTCGCCGAAGTCGGCGGTGGCCAGGTCTTCGCGCGTCATCCGTTCGCGCAGCTGTCGGATGCCGTCGTGCGCGACGATCGGCCGGTGTCGCGGTTGGCCGATGCCTGCGACGCCGCCGAGGCGCTGGTCGATCGCTGCGAGACGCTGGCCGACACGTTCGCGCCGGGCACCGCACCGAGCTGGCGCGACCTGGTCTTGCGCGTCGGCCAGGCGCGCCGGCTGCAGGCGCTCGCGCGGCAGGGCCTCCTCGGGCTGCTTGACGCCCAGGCCGCGGTCGTGGCGGAATTCGACGCCGCGATCGCGGACGTCGCGGCGCGCCAGCAGGCGTTCGACGCGGCGGCGACCCACACCGGCGCGTGGCGCGATCGCTTCGCTCCCGCCGACGCGCAAGCCGCGCTGGCGCTGGCCCAGGCCAGGGAGAACGCGTTCTCGCGCTGGTTCTCGGGCGACTGGTGGCGCCTGTCGGGCGAGCTCAAGCGGCGCTACGACTTCGCGAAGCACCCGGTGCGTCCGGCGTTCTCGAGCGTGCTCGCCGCGCTGGTGGCCGAACAGAAGGCGAGCCTCGACCTCGACGCCGCCAGGGCCCGGTTTGCCGCTCGCTTCGGCGACGGCGATCCCGTGCAGCGGGCGGCCGCGCTGGCCGCGCTGCGCGCCGAGGGCTCGACCGAGCCCGGCATCGCCGCGTTCCATCGCGAGCTGCTGCAAGCGGGGGAAGCGGCCGCCGCGCGCGTGGCGCGGCTGGTGCAGGCCGGGCCGGACGTCGACGCACTCGACGCGGCGCTCGACACGCTTCTCCGCGACGCCGCGGCGTTGCCGTTCGCCGGTCTCGGCGAGACGGTGCGCGACCTGCGCGAGCAGTCCGACGTGCTGCCCGACCTGCTGCCGCTCCTGGCCGAGCTCGCCGTCGCCGACCCGGCCGTCGCCGCGGCGCTGCGCACGCTGCCGCTGCTTCCCGACGCGATCGACTGGGCGGTCGCGCGCGAGGGCCTGGAGCGGCTCTATCGCGTCGAGCGCTGGCTGCCGCGCTTCGACGGCGCGGTGCTCGCGGGCCACGTGCGCAGCCTGGCGGCCGCCGAGAAGAAGCTGCTGGCGCTCAACGCGCACGTCGTGCGCGCCGGCGTGCACCACCGCTTCCTGCGCAACGTCCAGCGTTCGACGCTTGCCGCCAGCCAGCTCGATGCCGACGGCAAGGCGTTCAAGAAGGCCTACGCGGCCGGACGCCGCGAGCTGGAGCACGAGTTCGGCAAGTCCATGCGCTACAAGGCGATCCGCGAACTGGCGAGCGGCGAACCCGGCCGCGTCGTGCGAGACATGAAGCCCGTCTGGCTGATGAGCCCGCTGTCGGTGTCCGACACGCTGCCGCTCGCCAACGACCTGTTCGACCTGGTCGTGTTCGACGAGGCGAGCCAGATCCCGGTCGAGGAGGCGGTGCCGGCGCTGTACCGCGCGCCGCAGACCATCATCGTCGGCGACGAGATGCAGCTGCCGCCGACCAGCTTCTTCGCGTCGTCGCGCGACGCCGAGGACGACACCGTGGCCGTCGACGAGGACGGCGAACGCGTCGCGATCGTGCTCGACGCCGACAGCCTGCTGAACCAGGGCGCGCGCAACCTGCCGGCCACCTTGCTCGCCTGGCACTACCGCAGCCGCCACGAGTCGCTGATCGGCTTCTCGAACGCGGCGTTCTACGCGGGCCAGCTGTTCACGATCCCGGACCGCGCGGTGCCCGTCGGCCCGCGCGCGCCGATCGTCGCGGACGCCGGCGAGGGCGGCAGCATGGACGTCGCCGCCAACGTCGACGCGCTGCTCGCGCGCGCGATCAGCTTCCATGTCGTCGAACGCAGCCCATACGCCGATCGCCGCAACGAGGGCGAGGCGCGCACGATCGCGCGCCTCGTGCGCGAGCTGCTGCGGCGCGAGACCGGACTGAGCATCGGCATCGCCGCGTTCTCCGAGGCGCAGCAGGCGGCGATCGAGGAAGCCCTGGCCGAACTCGGCGAGGACGACGCGGACTTCGCCGCGCGCCTCGAAGCCGAGAGCACGCGCGAGCAGGACGACCAGTTCTGCGGCCTGTTCGTGAAGAACCTCGAGAACGTGCAGGGCGACGAGCGCGACGTCATCCTGCTGAGCGTCTGCTACGGGCCGAACGCGCAAGGCAGGATGGCGATGAACTTCGGCCCGATCAACCAGCGCGGCGGAGAAAAGCGGCTCAACGTGATCTTCAGCCGCGCGCGGCAGCACATGGCGGTGGTGTCGAGCATCCGCCACGGCGCGATCACCAACGACTACAACGAGGGTGCCGCGGCGCTGAAGTCGTTCCTGCGCTACGCCGAGCAGGTCTCGCTCGGAGACGCGGTGCTTGCGCAGCGTGTGCTCGAAGGCCTCAACCCCCTGGCACGCCAGGCGCTCGGCGGCGTGAACGATGTCGAGGCCGTCGCCGCGCAGCTAGCCGATGCGCTGCGCCGGCGGGGACACGCGGTCGACGAACGAATCGGCCAATCGCGGTTCCGTTGCGACCTCGGCATCCGCGATCCCGCACGCGGCGACCATTACGCGCTGGGCGTGATGATCGACACCGCCGAACACTACGCCAATCGGGACGTGCTCGAACGCTACGTCTCGCGTCCGCGCATCCTGGGGGCATTCGGCTGGCGCACGCTGCAGGTGCTGGCGCGCGACTGGCATCACGATCGCGACGCGGTGCTCGAGGCGATCGAGCGCGCGCTGCGTGACCCGGAGATCGAAGAGCCCGCCGCCGAACCCGAGGGCGACGCCGACCCGGCGCCGCCCGTTGCGACAACCGCGGCGACGCCTGCGCAGGTGCGGGTGACGGCCGAGTCGACCTCGCTCGAGGGATCATCCGCGCCGCCACCGCCACCGCCGCCGGCCGAGACCACGAGCCTGCCGTGGCGCCGACTCGAGTTCGTCGAGGGGACGTCCCGCAAGTTCTGGCAGATCCGCCGCGAGGGAAGCGACGTGCTCATCGCCTTTGGCCGCATCGGCACAAGCGGACAGTCACAGCGCAAGCCGTTCGCCAATGGCGCCGGCGCGCAAGCCGAGATCGACAAGCTCGTGGCCGAGAAGCTGCGCAAGGGATACCACGAGGCGTAGCGGCGGCGCGGACTGCGTTCCTGCGACCGCATCGCAGCCGCAGGAAGATGCGCTGCCGCACGCTCTGCGCGTCGTCGTCGACCCCGACCGCTCGGACCAACGAAGGCGGCCGGCCCGGGACTGCCTGGAGCAGGACGGCGATCACGGTCCAGCAGTTCTCGTCGGTCATGTCGCAGCGAGGTCCTGCGAGCCTGAATTGCTCCCTTGCCCCGATCGTCTTCACGGCATCCCCGGCCGTGCGTGTGGCAAAGTCAGAGCTGATGCAGCGGTGTTCCAGCGTCGCAGTCGTGGCCCCCTATCGCGAGGTGAACCCATGGATGAAGATCTCGAGGCGCTCTCACGAGAACAGCTCCTGGCGGAAGTCAGGAAATTGCGAGCCGGCATTCGTGAGCACCGGGAATCGACGGGACACGAGCTCTGCTGGCACCAGCCGGCGCTCTGGAGCCTGTTGCCCGAGCCGCTCGACCCTCGCATTGCCGTTCCCGAGTGGCCGCAGTTCATGCGCGGCTGCGTCCGGTATCGCCAGTCGCTGGACGAGCAAGCCCCTCAGGCACCGCGGCAGGCGATCGAATTCGCGCCTGCAGGCGACGCGATGCGGCCCAACCCGATCGCGTAGTTCGCGGCGCGCCGGTGGCGGGATGGAGGCGGCGCCGCCAAGGCTTCTCGCTTGTCCGCATCCGCTGATCTCGCATGACGACACGGAGCAGCCGACTCGCGAGGCGTTCACTCCCACCGGCCTCGCGGACGGGTCCTGAGGACCATCGCTCACCCTTGCGTCGGTGCTCCGCAAGGCATCGAGCTCGAGCCTTGACCGATGATTTCGGCCACGAGAAATGGAAACGTCCGGGTGTCGATGGGCTTGGCGACATAGCCGTCGCACCCTGCCGCAAGGGCGCGCTGTTCATCGGAGGGCATGGCGAACGCCGAGATGGCGATGATCCGGATGTCGGCGGTCGACGGGTCGGATTTCAGGCGCTGCGTCAGCTCCAGCCCGCTCGCGCCGGGCAACTGGATGTCCGTCAGGAGGAGCTCGGGCTTGTGCTGTGCGATCGCGACGAGCGCGGCTTCGGCGTCGACGGTGGATCGCACCTGGTAGCCGCTTGCGGCCAGCAGGTACTCGAGAAGCGCGACATTGGCTTCGTCGTCGTCGACGATCAGGATGGTCCGCGCGGCGGTCATGCGCGACCTCCCGTCGACGCGTGGCGTCGGAACACGGCCGAGAAGATGCTGCCTTGCCCAGGGACGCTGCTGGCCGCGACGGAGCCGCCCTGGGCTTCCACGAGACGCTTGGTCAAGGCGAGGCCGAGGCCCGTGCCCGGGTGGAACTTCCCCGTCGAGGCCCGCAACTGATGGAATTCGGAGAACAGGTCGGCAAGATCAGCCGGATTGATGCCGGCACCGTTGTCCTCGACTTCGATGCGCAACCAGGCTTCATCGAGTGCCGCGACCCTCAGGGCGACCACGCCGCCGACCGGAGTGAACTTCATGGCATTGGACAGGTAGTTGTAGAGCACCTGCTTGAAGCGGTCAGGGTCGATCCATGCGGTCCCCAACGACGCGTCCACGTGGACGTCGAACCGGATCTGCCTGGCCACGAAGCCTCCGCGCATCACGCCCGCGGCCTCGTCGACGAGCGGCTGCACGGCCACCGTCGCGCAATCGAACTCGACCTTGCCCGCCTCGACCTTGGCCAGATCCAGCACGTCGTTGATCAATTGAAGCAGGTGCTTCGCGCTGGACAGGATGTGGCCGACGAAGGTCCGATGCTTCGGTGACGCCGGATCCACCTTGCCGTCGAAGATCAATTCCGAGAAGCCGATGATCGCGTTCAAGGGCGTACGCAATTCATGCGACATGTTCGAGATGAACTCGCTCTTGAGCCTGCTTGCCTCGACGATCCGGGAATTCTCGCGTTCGAGATCGGCGCTGCGGATGCTCAGTTCCTGCGCCTGGCGGCGCGCCTCCATGACGCTCGAGCGGGCAACCGCATGGTCGATCGCGCGGCTCAGGGTGCGCGAGCGCACCTCTTGCTTCGACAGGTAGTCCTGCGCGCCGGCGGCGATGCAGGAGATGGCCAGCTCGTCGTCGTCCAACCCGGTCAGCACGACGATCGGGACGTCCCTGGCTTTCGAACGCACCGCGTCCACGCACTCCACGCCGGATCCATCAGGGAGTCGCAGGTCCAGCAGCACCACCTCGAACGGCGCTTGCCGGCGCAGCACGGCGATCGCCTCCGCCAGGTTGAGGACGTGGGTCACGCGGGTGGGCGGACAATCCAGTGCTTCGGCCAGCAGGTCCTGGATGTAGACCGCATCGCCCGGGTTGTCTTCGACCAGCAGGATGGCCCGGGGCACCTCCAGGCGCGCATTCATGGCAGTTTCACCACGGTGAACCAGAATCCCTCGACCGAGCGGACGATGGCCTGGAATGCCTCGAGCCCCACGGGCTTGGTCACGTAGCAGTTGGCGCCCAGCTCGTAGCTCCTGACGACATCCTGCTCCCCGTCCGACGAGGTCAGGATGACGACCGGAATCGTGCGCAGCGACGGATGCTGCTTGATCTGCGCCAGCACTTCGCGGCCGCTCATCTTGGGCAGGTTCAGGTCCAGGAAGATCAGATCGGGCAGTTCCGCGCTCCCATGCGGCGGCCGGCGAAACAGGCGGTCAAGCGCCTCGGCGCCGTCGATGGCGATATCGATTTCGACATGCAGCCGGCAGTCCTCCAGCGTTTCCTTCGTCAGGTCGGCATCGCCGGGGTTGTCCTCGACGAGCAGGACTCGAATCGGCCGGCTCATGACGGCCTCCCTTTGGCGGCGCAAAGGATGCTGGACGCCGGGGTTGATGATCCGGTCGACGCGGCGTACCGGGACATCACGCGGCCTCCGCAGGAACGGCGTGCAGGGTGAAGAAGAAGGTGGTGCCGACACCGTGCTGCGATTCGACCCGGATGGCGCCGCCGTGGCGCTCGACGATGCGCTTGGCGATCGCCAGGCCGATGCCGCTGCCGTCGTACTTGCCGAGCTCGTGGAGGCGCTGGAACATCTGGAAGATGCGCTCGGCATATTGCATGTCGATCCCGATGCCGTTGTCCGCTACGGAAAACATCCAGCGGGGGCCTTGGGCCACCGCATCCACCACGATCCGGGGCGGCTTGTCGCTGCGGAACTTGATCGCGTTGGTCAACAGGTTCTGCAGCAATTGGTGCAATTGCACCTCGTCGGCCAGCACCGCGGGCAACGCGCCATGGGCGATCGTGGCATCGGTCTCGCGGATCAGGCGCTGAAGGGATTGCACGACCGCCGACAGCACATGGCCGCTGTGGACGGGCGACATCGGCTTGCCTTGCGAGCCCACGCGCGAATAGGCCAGCAGGTCGGCCACCAGGCGCTGCATCCGCCGGGCGCCGTCGGAGGCGTAGTGGATGTATTTGTCGGCTCGCTCGTCGAGCTGCCCGCGATAGCGTTGCGCCAGGAGCTCGGTGTAGTTGGCGACCATGCGCAGCGGCTCCTGCAGGTCGTGCGAGGCGACGTAGGCGAACTGCTCCAGCTCCGCATTGCTGCGACGCAGCTCGTCTTCGTTGCGCTTGCGCTCGGTGATGTCGATGATGGAGGCCAGCACGAAGCGACCGTCGCTCATCTCCAGCGGATTGAGGCCGATCTCGATGGGCACCTCGGACCCGTCCTTCCGCAATCCGTAGAGTTCACGGCCGGCTCCCATCGGCCGGGCCTCCGGGCGGGCCGAAAATCCGTGGACATGGCCAGGGTGCGCCGCCCGGTAGCGCTCGGGCACCAGCGTCTCGATCAATTGGCCGATGAGGTCGGTACGTCCATGGCCGAACAATTCCTCCGCGCGGCGATTGACCAGGCAGATGCGCCGCTGGTCGTCGATCATGACCATCGCGTTCGGGGCGGCTTCGACCACGAGCTGGAAGCGTTCCTGCGCCCGCTTGCGCTCCGTGATGTCGATGATGGAGGCCAGCGTGAAGAGGCCATCGGGCGTCTCGATCGGGCTCAATCCGATTTCCACCGGGATTTCGGTGCCGTCCTTCCTCCGCGCGAACAGTTCCCGGCCGGATCCCATCGCCCGTGCTTCGGGTTGCGCAAAGAACCCGCGAACGTGCTCGGGATGGGTTGCACGATAACGCTCGGGAAGCAAGGTCTCGATCGCCTGGCCGATCAGCTCGCGGCGCTCGAAGCCGAACAGTTCTTCGGCTTTGCGGTTGACGAGCGTGATCCTTCGCCCGCGCTCGATGAGCACGATGGCATTTGGCGCGGATTCGACGATGGCGCGGAACCGTTCGTTGTCGGCCGTGACGGCCGGCGGCGCGCCGTGACCGTCCGCCGGCACGGGGTCCGCCACGACTACCACCTTGCCGCGGTCCATCGTGCCTGTACGAGCGGGCGTTGCGCCGCGCTGGCCGTCGCGGGGTGCTCTGGCCTGGCTTGCCGTCCCTGGCTTGTCATTGGCGCTCCTTGCGCTGCGCCGCTTGTCTGCGGCTGGTGTTGCTCACAGCGGCCTTGGCGCTTGGACCCGAGACCGTGCAGCTGCAGGGTAGTATGGGCGCTACGACTCGTGCTGCGGAGATGTCCACATACAAGGTATATGTATTGTCGAGTCAATCATGCAATCGCCAACAAGTCCGGTCCGACTGATTTCAAGGTTAGGCACCATTCAGAAGACGAGTCCTCCCGCCGCATCGATCGTCGTGCCCGTCAACCACGCGGCATCCTGCGAGACCGCGAAGGCGACCACCGCGGCGATGTCCGCGGGTCGCCCCGTCCGTCCGAGGGGCGTCCTGGCAACCAGCGGCGGGGCGAAGTCGTCGACGAGGTGGGCATTGCCCTCCGTCTCGACGAACCCCGGCGCGACGCCAACCACGCGAATGCCGCGCGGTCCGAGCTCGATGGCCAGCGAGCGGGTGAGCACGTCCAGGGCGCCCTTGGTGCTGGAGTAGACGTGGGTCAGGCCCGACGGGCTCTTCGCGACGCCTGAACTGATGTTCACGACCACGCCACCCGCCGGCAGCACGCGTGCCGCGGCCTGCGTCGCGAGCAACGGGCCACGAACGTTGACGTGGAAGTGCGCGTCGAAGGCCTCGGGCGTCACGTCGTCCAGCCGGCCGAAGCCGTAGATCCCGGCGTTGTTGACGAGGATGTCGAGCCGGCCGAAGTGCCGGAGCGCCGCGTCGACCAGCGGCGCGACTTGTTCGGGCCTGGCGAGGTCGGCCTGGACGGCGACGGCGCGGCCGCCGGCCTCGGTGATGCGGCGCACGACCTCTTCCGCGTCGCCAGCCGCCCTGGCGTAGTTGACGACGACGGCGGCGCCGTCGGCCGCGAGCCGCAGGGCGATGCCCGCGCCGATGCCCTTGGACGCGCCGGTGACGATGGCGACCTTGCCTTCGTGGGGTGTCATGGTGAAAGCCTCTCTTGGGTGAAGCACCGCATCGGCGACGCGGCATGGCCATACGGTAGTCGGCCAACTCCGAAAGAAAAACGGGGATATGCTCAACTCGGCTTGAAGCACATCTTCATAATCGCAAACATGCTGTCCGATCTGCTTCCCGCAATCGCCTTGTTCGAACGCGTCGCGCACCACGGCAGCTTCACGCGGGCTGGCGCCGAGCTGGGAGTCTCGCCCTCGGCCTTGTCGCAGAGTCTGCGCATGCTCGAGGCGAAGCTGGGCGTGCGCCTGCTGGAGCGCTCCACTCGCCATGTCCGGCCCACGGAAGCCGGGCGACGATTCCTCGACGAAGCCCGTCCCGGCCTCTCGACGCTGGCGTCGGCGGTCGAAGGGCTGGACGAGTCGCGCCACCGGCCCGCCGGCCTCTTGCGCCTGAACGTCTCCCAGTCGGCCGTGAAATCGGTACTTCAGCCGCACCTGGCTGCATTTGCCGATGCCTTCCCGGACATCGTGGTGGAGCTGCATTGCGACAACGCGCTGCTCGATCTCGTGGCGGGGGGGTTCGATGCCGGCATCCGCCTGGGCGAAAACCTGACGGAAGGCGTCGTCGCGGTACCGCTCGGCCCGCGCCAGCGACTCGCAACGGTCGCCGCCCCGAGCTATCTCGCCGGGCGCAAGCCGCCGCGTACGCCGGACGACCTGCGCGAGCATCGCTGCATCCAGGTGCGTCTGCAGAGCGGGATATACCGTTGGGAGTATGCGCACAAGGGACGGGACTTCGCCATCGAGACCCATGGCCCGATCGTGACCAACGACGGTGCCGCCATGATGGCGGCGCTGATGGCGGGCGTGGGCATCGCCTGCCCGATCGAGGCCATGGTGGCCGACGAGATGGCGGCCGGCAATCTGGTACCGCTGCTCAAGGCCTGGTGGCCGTCTTTCCCAGGCTACTACCTCTACCATTCAACCCGCGTCAACGTGCCGCGCAAGCTGCGGGAGTTCATCGACTTCATGACGGCGCGATGCAACGGGTGAGACGTGGTCGGCGCCCCGGCGACGGGCGCCTTCGGGTCGGGCAGTGCGCATCTCGCACGCTGGACACCGACACGGCGTGGCCGTCAGTACCCGTATTCCCACCGCCAGGGCGCGCCGGTCTCACCCAGGATCGCGGCCACGATGCCGGGGAATGCCTTCTCGGCTCGCACGTCGTTGGACAACAGGAGGACGCAGCGCGCCGTACGTGCAACACAGACAAACGTGTTGCCCGCGTCGTCCTCATGCCCGCCCTTGAAGAAGCCGCGGCCTTGCGGGCCGTCGAAAACCACTAGCCCGAGGCCGGTGGCCAGGTCGGGCCGGCGCAGCACGGCTGGAAGCTGGGGCTGGAAGGTGGGAAATTCGGTCGCCGTGGTGATCGGTCCTTGCGATGCGACCATCGCGCTGCGCGATGCGACCGACAACCCGTCGCCGCGCACGAAACCCGCGAGAAAGCGCGCGTAGTCCTCAAGTGTCGTGTCCATCGAGCTGGCCGCTGCAGCGCGTCGTCGTCGCGGGTGCGGGTGACCTTCGCCCGTCGAGGTGTAGCCGTCGGCAGCGTTGTCGGCATTGCTCGCTTGCCAGGTCAGGCTGCTGCGTCGCATGTCGAAGCGCTGGAAGACGCGGCGGCGAACTTCCACATCGAGATCCCGTCCTTGCCCGTGCTCGAGCACGAACTGCAACAGATTGATCCCCACGCCAGAGTATGCGAAGCGCGTGCCCGGGTCGAAGTGGAGGCGGATCTTCCGGTCCGGTTCCAGGGCTGGCAGGTTGGGCAACCCGGACTGGTGACTGAGCAACATGCGCGCGGTGATCGAACGCCATCGCTCGTCATCGGAAAGATCGCTCCAGGCGGGATAGGGGCGCTCCGCGGGGTAGCTTGGCAGCGGCTGGTCAAGGTAGCGGGCAATCGGCGTGTCGAGGTCGATCCGGCCTTCGTCGACAAGTTGCATGACAACGTAGGCGAACACGGGCTTGGTCAAGGAGGCCGCCACCATCACCGTGTCGTCGCGCAACGGGTCGCCCCTCTCGTTGCGGCGCCCGAACGCCCGCAGGTAGACGACCTCTCCGGCATCTATCACGGCGACCGCCATCCCGTTCGCATGGACCTTGGCCATCGCGGTCGGAATCATTCCATCGATCTCCGCCGCCAGCGCCAGATGGGGCGCCGGCTCCGGGGGCAGCTCCGCACAGGCGGTCAGGAAGGACAGCACGGTGACGGCGGCCAAGGGGGAGCGCTTCGGTCGCATCGACACGATTGTGCGTGTATCGCCTGCTGTCGGCCACCAAGGCGCCGATGGGCCTCATGCCGGCGGGCGCACGGCGCTCCGGCGCATCGCGGGCAAGCGGCCCGGTCGAGCTTTCAGGGATGACGCGGCGGCCGATGTCTGCCGCATCACCGATCGCGCCGCTCAGCGGGCTTTCGTGATCTGCATCTCGATGTGGTCGACCGTGCCGGAGAAGTCGCGCATCAGCCGGATCCTGCGCAGGCCGTCCGGGCTCACCAGCAGGTTGGCGTTGACGATCGTCCAGTACTCCGCCGCGGGGCTTTCCACCAGCACGCGGGCGCCTTGGACCTCCATGCGGACGATGCTGCCGTCCTGCATGTCGTAGGTCCACGACACCTCGCGGGCCAGCAGTCGCGGGCCGGCCGCCTGGGCGGCCGTGGCGCCGAGCACCGAGGCGGCAAGGGACACCACGAAAGTGGCGAGCCTGAGGGTGGAGCGAGACGGCATGGAGGGCATGTGGAGTTCCTTTTCGGGTTGACGCCCGCTCGTGACGGGCAAAGGGATCAGCGCAAACCCTATGCCAGGGAAACGCCTCGATTTATCCCGATTTCGAATCGCTCATGCTTCAAGCCAGTGATTCGGCAGCGCCATGTCGCACCGGTTTGGCGCCGCGAAGTGCTGCGCCGGGCCTGGAAGCGTGCAGCCCGTCGGAAGGCGCGGCACTGCCGTTTCGCGAAGCGGGACGGACACGCCGGCCCCGCGGAGCCGGTGATCCGCTGTTCAGTCCGGCCGCAATGCGCGATAGTTCCTTCAGTCCTCGTTCGGACGGCCGATAAACCTGGGGAGCCTCGTCATGCCACTGCCTCGCCCATGAAGCCACGCCCGCGCCGCTGCTGGTCCACCGGCGCGAAAATCGCCAGCACCGGCGGGCGCGTGCAGCGTCGGGCGTGAGCGGTTGGAAGTCGGAAGGATCGACCCATGAATGTCGAATCGAATCGTGTGCCTCTTCCCAGCGTCCGAGATCTCATCCACATCGGCAGCCCGCTTCCCTTCAGGGTGCTCGACGCCTCCGAGCGCCTGCTCCTGAACGAAGGCCAGGTGATCCAGGACGAGGCGCAGTTCGATGCGCTGACCGAACGCGGCGCGTGGGCCGAGCGCTCCTGCGTCGAGGCGGAGCGCAAGGCCCGCGCGGCCGCGGCGTCCCCGCCGGTGGTGGTGAAGCTGTCGCTCTTCGACCGATGGGAACGCCTGCTTTGGCAGTTCGACAAGCTGGCGCGAGGACTCGTCCGGCGCGAACTGCCCGAGGCCGGCCTGGCGACCCTGTACGAGGCGTTGCGCGCGCTCCTCGACCGGGACCCCGACATCGCCCTCTTCCTGTGCACTCGCCAGGAAGACCATCGATTCGCGCTGTACCCGCTGCGACATGCGATCCATTGCGCGGTCGTGGTGACCTTGACCGCTCGCCAGCTCGGTTGGGACGAGGCGCGCGTGCACTCGCTCGGATGCGCCGCCCTGGCCATGAACCTGAGCATTCTCGACATGCAGGCGGCCATGGCCGAACAGGGCGAGCC
>JAEKKH010000473.1 GCA_019510465.1 Burkholderiales bacterium | reverse complement strand
CAGGAGATGATCTGGACCTCGATCCAGGCCGGCGAGCAGACCTCCGCTCACGGCACGATGTATTTCGTGGCCACCGTGTTCTACGTGATCACCGCGCTGGCGGTGAACCGCCTGGCGGCGCTCGTCGAGCGCCGGACCCGCCTCTCCACCGCCAAGGGAGGCAAGTGATGGCGCTCAATCTCGACTTCTCGTTCCTGACCTCGGACATCATCCGCGCCAACCTGGTCGCGACGTTCGAATACTCGGTGCAGCTGACTGCGATCGCCGCGGTGGGCGGCACCGCGCTGGGCACGCTGATCGCGCTGATGCGCCTGTCGTCGATCGCCTGGCTGCAGCGCATCGCCACCGTCTACGTCGACCTGCTGCGATCCATTCCGCTGGTGATGGTGATCCTGTGGTTCTACCTGCTGATTCCCACGGGCTTCTACTCGATGATCGGGGGAAGCTTCGGCGAGGCCCACCGGCCGGAGTTCGCGGCGGTCATCACCTTCACCTTCTTCGAGGCGGCCTACTACTCCGAGATCATGCGTGCCGGCATCCAGTCGGTGCCGCGCGGGCAGACGTACGCGGGCTATGCTGTCGGCATGACCTACGCGCAGTGCATGCGCCTGATCGTGCTCCCGCAGGCGTTCCGCAACATGCTGCCGGTGCTGCTGACGCAGACCATCGTGCTGTTCCAGGACACGTCGCTCGTCTACGCGATCGGTGCCTCCGACTGGCTCAAGGGCTTCCAGACGGTCGGCCAGATCTTCAATCGCCCGGCCGAGATGTACCTGCTGGCCGCCGTGTGCTACTTCACCATCTCCTTCAGCCTGTCGATGCTGGTGCGTCGCCTGCAGGCCAGGATCCAGATCATCCGTTGAGAGTCTTCCATGATCGACATCAAGAACATCTCCAAGTGGTACGGCAGCTTCCAGGTGCTGACCGATTGCACGACGACGATCAACAAGGGTGACGTCGTGGTGGTGTGCGGGCCGTCGGGCTCGGGCAAGTCCACGCTGATCAAGACGGTCAACGCCCTGGAGCCGATCCAGCAGGGCGACATCGTCGTCGACGGCACCTCCATCAGCGACCCGAAGACCAACCTGCCGAAGCTGCGCTCGCGCGTGGGCATGGTGTTCC
>JAEKKH010000229.1 GCA_019510465.1 Burkholderiales bacterium | reverse complement strand
GAGCAGCTTGATGTCCGGTCGGGCCTCGCGGCGGCGGCCGGGTCGCGGGCTCAGCGCAGGACCTTCAACGCGTCCGGATTGACGATGTTGGTCGGCGTGCCGTTGATGAAGTTGACGACGTTGTCGAACGCGGCGCCGAAGTACATCTCGTAGCTGCTCTGCTCGACGTAGCCGATGTGCGGCGTGCAGACCGCGTTCTCCAGCCGCAGCAGCGGATGACCCGCCAGGATGGGCTCGCTCTCGAAGACGTCGACGGCGGCCATGCCGGGGCGGCCGCGGTTGAGCGCCGCCACCAGCGCGGCCTCCTCGATCAGCTCGGCGCGCGACGTGTTGACGAACAGCGCCGTCGGCTTCATCTGCAGCAGGTCGTTGAGCTTGATCAGGTGGCGCGTGGACTCGGTCAGGCGCAGGTGCACGCTGAGCACGTCGGCGCTGGCGAACAGGTCCTCGCGCGAGGCCAGCGCGTGGTGGCCGTCGGCCTCGGCACGGGCGCGCGATTCCTCCGAGCCCCACACCGCCACCTCCATGCCGAAGGCCTTGCCGTAGCCGGCCACCAGCTTGCCGATGCGGCCGTAACCCCAGATGCCCAGCGTCTTGCTGCGCAGCGTGGTGCCGATGCCGAAGTTGGGCGGCATCGACGCGGCCTTGAGCCCCGACTGCTGCCAGGCGCCGTGCTTGAGGCTGGCGATGTAGTGCGGCAGCCGGCGCATCGACGCCATGATCAGCGCCCATGCCAGCTCGGCCGGCGCGTAGGGCGAGCCGACGCCTTCGGCGACCGCGATGCCCTGCTGCGTGCAGGCGTCGATGTCGATGTGCTCGCCGACCTTGCCCGTCTGCGCGATCAGGCGCAGCTTGGGCAGCTTCTCGAGCAGTTGACGCGGGAAGCGCGTGCGCTCGCGGATCAGCACCAGCACCTCGGCGTCGCGCAGTCGCACCGACAACTGCCCGATGCCCTTGACGGTGTTGGTGAACACCTTGGCGTTCAGGTCGCTGAGCTTGGCGGCGCACGGCAGCTTGCGCACCGCGTCCTGGTAGTCGTCGAGGATGATGATGTTCACGCGGCCGATTATGGCCCGCGACGACGCGCTGCCCCTGTCGGTCGAGGGCGCAAAAAAGCCGCCTCGCGGGGCGGCTGTTGCATTTGTCGCGACGGGCGTCAGAGGCGCGGCTGGATGGACAGGGTGCGGGTGGCGCCGCCGCCGAAGCCTTCCGGAAAGCTGCGGTCGAGCGAGCGGTACAGCGCGGCGCGCATCGTGCGCGTGCCGAACTCGTCTTCGCGCAACGCCGACAGCAGCGGGCCGCGCAGCAGCCACAGGTCGACCGGATCCTCGGCGGCGCGCACCTGGGCGCGCAGCCACGCGCCCTTGCGGTGCGCGAGGTTCTCGACCGCGCGCATGAACAGGTGCTTCATCTCGACGAAGACGCGGCGCGACTCGATGCGGCCGTCGCGCGAGGCGGCCGGGGACGCCGCCTCGGGAAAGACCCCATCGGCCGCGAAGGCCGGCTCGTGGACGAAGTCGACCGCCTCCGGCGCCAGGTCCGGGTCGAGCTCGGACAGGCCCAGGGGGTCGAAGCGGGGCTTAGTGGACATCGGCGATCTCCGCGGCGGGAACGCTGCTGCGTTGCGCACGGGTGGGGAAGTGCTGGTTCACGCAGGCCAGGCGCGTGTCGGCCTCGACCTGGCTGACGCGGCGCGCGATCAGCGTGTAGAGCTCCGAGCGCAGGTGCCACAGCTCGCGCAGCGAACGCGCGTGCTGGGCGCGCTTGAGCAGCCCGTGGTGGTCGACCTCCTCGAGGCCGGCGAGCGCGGCGACGAACTCGGTGCGCGCCCGCTCCAGCGGCGTGCGCAGCGCGGGCGCGACCTCGGCGTCGCCGCCCACGAGCCAGCGCAGCGTGGCCGTCCACAGCGAGTCGCGCCGCGGCACGACGTCCGGCGGGCAGACGTTCATGCGCAGCGTCGTCGGCGGGGCGGACTTGCGGTGCAGGAGGCGTTGGAAGAGGGCGGTGCGCATGGTTCGATTTCGGCCCGCACGGGCTGAAACATGAGCACCATTGTCAAAAATTGCTGCGAGTTGTAAGGGCTGATAAGGCCAGCTCTTCCCGACAGTTCCGCGCCGGCCCGCGCGGCCGGGCAGATCAGGGCGTGGCGCTGGCCGCGCCAGCCGCGCGGGGCGTGCCGAACACCGGCTGCGGCAGGCCCTGGCGCGCGTGCTCCACCGCTTCGCACAATTCGCGCGCGCCGTCGACGAAGCGCGGGCCGCTGCGATCGAGCAGGTCGCCCTCCACATGGCCGAACTGGGCGTGCGCCACGGCGCTGACGCGCTTGAACTCGGACCAGCGGCCCGGCTTGCCCGTCTCGCCCGGCGCGCCGGCGGTCAGGACCAGCTCCGGGTCGCGCTGCACGGCCACTTCCCAGCTGACGGTGGCCGTGAGCGTCGGGAGTTCGGCGAAGACGTTGATGCCGCCGCAGGCCGCGATCGCGCTGGAGACCAGGTGCTGGCCGTTGAGCGTCATCAGCGGGGCGTCCCACAGCTGGAAGAACACCCGTACCGGCCGCCGCCCGCCGTAGGTCGCCTTCAACGCGGCCCAGTCGGCCGCGATGGCCTGCGCCCGCGCCTGGGCGACACCTTCGGTGCCGGCGAGGCGTCCGATGCCGCGCAGGGTATCGGCCAGGCCGGCGACGCTGCGGATCTCGATCTCGTAGACCTGAACGCCGAGCGTGCGCAGCTTGGACTTGATGCGCTCGGGCGTGCCGCTGCCCCACACCAGCACCAGGTCGGGCTTGAGCCCGGCGAGCGCCTCGTAGTTGACCGCGAACGCGTCGCTGATCACGGGCTTGGTCAGCGCATCGGGCGGGAAGTCGCTGTACTTGCCGACCGCCACCAGCTGCCGGCCAGCGCCGGCCGCGTAGACCAGTTCGGTCAGGTGCGGCGCAAGGGCGATGATGCGTTGCGCCGGGTGGCTCAGGGCGACCTCGTGGCCGGCGTCGTCGACGAGCCTGAGCGAGGGCGTCCCGGCGCGGGCCACCGCCGCGAGCAGCAGGCCGAGGGCCAGGACGAGGACGCGCGCCTTCATGGCGCGATCCCCGCGGCGCGCAGCGCCTTCGCGTCGGGCGCGGGCTGGCCCGGCCGCGGCCGGGCCTCGGGCGGCAGCGCCTTGAACCAGTCGCAGGTGGAGGCGACCGCGCAGCGTCCGCACTGCGGCATGCGCGCCAGGCAGACGTAGCGGCCATGCAGGATCAGCCAGTGGTGCGCGTCGTCGAGGTACTTGGCCGGCACGCGCTCCAGCAGCTTCAGCTCCACCGCCAGCGGGTTCCTGCCCGGCGCCAGGCCGGTCCGGTTGGAGACCCGGAACACATGCGTGTCGACAGCCAGCGTCGGCTCGCCGAAGGCCACGTTCAGGATGACGTTGGCCGTCTTGCGGCCCACGCCCGGCAGCGCCTCGAGCGCGGCGCGGTCGCGCGGCACCTCGCCCCCGTGCCGCTCGATCAGGAGGCGGCAGGTCTCCAGCAGGTGCCGGGTCTTGTTGCGGTACAGGCCGATCGTGCGCACGTGCGCCTCGACGCCCGCCGTGCCGAGCGCCAGCATGCGCTCGGGGGTGGGCGCCGCCACGAACAGCGTGCGCGTGGCCTTGTTGACGCCCGCGTCGGTGGCTTGCGCGGACAGCAGCACGGCGGTCAGCAGCTCGAACACGCTCGCGTAGTGCAGCTCCGAGGCGGGCGACGGATTGGCGGCCTGGAGCGTGGCGAAGAAGGTGTCGATGTCTCGTTCGTTCATTGGCGAGCCTGCGTCCTTGGGACTTCGGTGCGAGCCCCTTCGGACGGGGGGGCGGAGCTCATGCGGATGTCGTCCGCGCGCCGGCGAACCAGCGCCAGACGACGGGTTGCAATTGAACCATCAGGACGCAGGCCAGGATCAGCGCGCAGCCCGCGAAGCCCGGCGCACCCATGCGGTCGCCCATGAAGACGGCGCCGAACGCGGCGGTGAATACCGTCTCCGACGACAGCACGATGGCCGAGTCCGCCGCCCGCGTGTGGCGTTGCGCGACCACCTGCAGCGTGAAGCCGAGACCCACCGACAGCACGCCCGTGTAGGCGATGGGCCACAGCGCTTGCTCGAGGCCGTCCGTGGACAGCGGCTCGGTGGCGAGACCGAGCGCCAGCGCGAGCACGCCGCAGGCGATGAACTGCCCGCAGGCGACCAGCATCGCACCGTGCAGCTTGTTGGCGGCGCGGCCGACCAGCATCACGTGCACCGCCCAGGGCAGGCTGCTGCCGATGATCCACCAGTCGCCGGTGCGGAACGCGGCGAGGCTGCCGCCGCCCGTCAGCAGCCACGAGCCGACGATGCAGCCGGCGGCCGCGACCCAGGTCGTCCAGTGCGGGGCCTGGCGCCACGCAGCCCAGGCCAGCAGCGGCACCAGCGGGATGTACAGCGCCGACAGGAAGCCGGTGTTCGTCACGGTGGTCGTGGCCATGCCCTTCTGCTGCATGGCTGCCCCAAGGAACAACAGCGTGCCCAGGCCCGCGATGTGCGCGAGGTCGCGTCCGCGCGGCTGGCGGCGGCGCGCGCGCAGCATGGACCATTCGCGCCACGCGAACGGCGCGACCACCGCGGCGCCGAGGGCGAAGCGCAGGCCGGTGAACGTCGACGCGCCGAGGTGGCGTGCGGCCACCGCCTGCGCCACGAAGGCCGAGGCCCAGATCAGGGAGACCAGCAG
>JAEKKH010000467.1 GCA_019510465.1 Burkholderiales bacterium | reverse complement strand
CGACACGCTGCGCGAGATGCAGGAAGACCTGCAGAGCTCGATCTCGTATTCGGGGGGCACGCAGCTGGCGGATCTGAAGAAGGTGAACTACGTGATCCTCGGCGGAGAGAACGCGGGCGAACACTTGTTCATGTGATCGATCGCGGGCGGCGGGCGAATACCGCCGCAACGAGGCCTGCAATCCGACGAAGCCGGCACGCGGGCGAGCACGTGTTCCGGTAGCCTGCGCCGATGGACTTCACCACCTATCGCCGCCATGACGCCACCTCCCTTGCCGCCGAGGTGGCGGCGGGTCGGGTGGCACCTCGAACCCTGCTCGGCCTCGCCCTCACGCGGCTGGCCGACGTTCAGCCCCGGCTCAACCCCGTCTGCCGGCTGATGGAGGCTGAGGCCCGCGCGCAGCTGGCGCACGGGGATGGCAGCGGGCCGCTGGCCGGCGTGCCCTTCCTCATCAAGGACGCCGCCCAGGACTATGCCGGCCTGCCGACCAGCCTGGGCAGCCGTGCCCTCGCCGGCCTGCCGCCTTCGAGCCAGCATGCCCACGTCGTGCGGCGATTTCTGGCTGCCGGCCTGGTCGTCTTCGGCAAGACCAACACGCCCGAGCTCGCCCTCAAGGGCGTCACCGACCCGCTGCATTTCGGCCGCAGCAGCAACCCCTGGGACCCGCACCGCACGCCGGGTGGCAGCTCCGGCGGCGCCGCAGCGGCCGTCGCCGCTGGCGTTGTCCCGATGGCGGCCGGCAACGATGGCGGCGGCTCCATCCGCATCCCGGCCGCCTGCTGCGGCCTGGTCGGCCTCAAGCCTTCGCGCGGCCGCGTGTCGGTCGGGCCGGGTCAGGGTGAGGTCTGGTTCGGCGCCAGCAGCGAGGGCGTGCTGTCGCGCAGCGTGCGCGACACGGCACTGGCCCTGGACGTCCTCTGCGGCCCCGAGCCCGGCGACCCGGTCGCGCTGCCCGCCCCCGCCACGCCCTTCGTCGATCAGATGCGCGCGCCGTTGCGCCGGCTGCGCATCGCCTGGTGCACGGACTCACCGATCGGCGAGCCGGTCCACGACGAAGCGCGCCTCGCCGTCGAGCGCACGGTCGCGCTGTTGAAGGGTCTCGGCCATGTCGTCGAGCCGGCTCGCC
>JAEKKH010000470.1 GCA_019510465.1 Burkholderiales bacterium | reverse complement strand
AGTCCATGGGCGTGAAGCGGGGTACGGCTGAAAACTGATTCTTCCGATCCGTCCGCCCGTTAGCAGCGGTGCGGGTCTTGCCCGCAAGCGACATGGGGTTTTGCATCGGCACTCGAACTTTTTCAGAGCCGGCGCGCTAGCGCGGAAACAAATTGCAAGAGCTGTTTGGCATGAAGCTGTGCCGACAGCGCGCCACCCCAACTTGCCAGCGGCAATGGCCAGTCAGCCCGCGCCACGCCCGCCCAACCGTGTGGACAGCGTGCGAGCCGCGTCCTTCAGCAGCTTGGCGGACGAGCCGTTGGCCGCCGTATCGAAGCTGGCGCTCGGGCCGATGGCGGTCAGCGTCAGCACCAGGCGGCCGCCCGCGTCGAAGACCGGCGCGGCCAGCGCGCTGACGCCGGCGACGACGCCATCGCGCGAATTGGCCAGGCCGGCCCGGCGTACCTTGTCCAGCAGCGCGGGCTCGGGCAGCGCCTCGCCCAGCGTCACTGCATCCTCGCCGCGGTAGGCCGAGAACAGGCGCCCCGACGCCGTGCCGGCCAGGCTCATCACCGTGCCGTGACGCATGCTGATGTGCACCGGCGTCGGCCCTTCGGCCACGCGCACGATGGTGGGCCCGCGCGTGCCCCACACAGCAATTGCGACCGTGTGGCCCAGTTGCAGCGCCAGCTCCTCGATGACCGGCGTGGCCAGCCGCACCGGGTCGTATTGCTGCAGGCTGATGAGGCCGAGCTGTAGCGCCAGCGGCCCCAGGCCATAGGCGCTGCCGTCCTCCTGCTCGACCAGTCCGATCTTGATGAAGCTGACCAGATAGGGGTGGGCCTTGGCCGGCGTCATGCCGGCCTCGCGGGCCAGGTCCTTGAGCGCCATCGGCCGGCCGTGGTGCGCCAGCGCCAGCAGCAGTTGGCCGCCGACCTCGATGCTCTGGATGCCCCGCGGGGCCTTGGGCTGAACCATGCGGAAAATTCTATATTGGTGAATTGATTTGGAATAGGCTAAATTTCGGCTTCGACGCTGGAGACCCGCATGACGACCGCCAAAGCCTTTGCCTCGCAAGCCGATCTGGAAGAAAAGCAGGTCACCTTCGAGCGCCTGTCCGAACACGCCTGGGCCTACACGGCCGAGGGC
>JAEKKH010000469.1 GCA_019510465.1 Burkholderiales bacterium | reverse complement strand
GGTCGCCGTAGTGCAGCACGAAGTCCCGGTTGCTGACGTGCGGATCCTGGTACAGGTGGTCGATGCGGTCGGTGTTGAAGGACGACGCCCGGCGCTTGATGCCGTGGACCTCGTAGCCCTTCTTCAGCAGGAACTCGGCGAGGTAGGCCCCGTCTTGGCCGGTGACGCCCGTGATCAGGGCTACTTTTCTTGAAGTCATCCGCAAATTATCCACGAGGCGAGGACACCGGCTGGCGTGCCAACCTGGCGGGCACGGCGCGCTCGTGGGCGCGCGGACGCCCGCAGGCCGGCCGCATTCACACCGTTCCACGTAAAATCTCGGGTTCTCCCTTGGCGGCCCGCGCTGCCGCTCGTTGCCGGCCGACACGCCGGCGCCACCCTTCCCGCACCGATTCCCAAGCATGGACACCACGACGCCCACCCCGCCGCTCGACGAGAACAAGCTGATTGCGGAGCGTCGCGAGAAACTGGCCGCGATCCGGGCCCAGGGCGGCGTCGCGTTCCCGAACGACTTCAAGCCGGCCGATCGCGCCGCCGACCTGGTGGCCAGGTACGGCCAGCTCACCAACGAAGCGCTGGAGCCGCAGGACATCCGGGTCAGCGTGGGCGGCCGCATGATGCTCAAGCGCACGATGGGCAAGGCCGCGTTCTGCTCGCTGCAGGACGCCACGGGCCGCATCCAGCTGCGCGTCGCGATCGACAACGTCGGCGAGCAGACCTACGCCGCGTTCAAGCACTGGGATCTCGGCGACATCCTGGCCGCCGAAGGCTCGCTGTTCATCACCAAGACCGGCGAGCTCACGATCAAGGTCACGAAGCTGCGCCTGCTGACGAAGTCGCTGCGGCCGCTGCCCGACAAGTTCCACGGCGTCTCCGACCAGGAAGTGAAATACCGCCAGCGGTATGTCGACCTGATCACCGACGAGGAGGCGCGCAAGCGCTTCCGCGCCCGCAGCGCGGCGCTGGGCGAGATCCGCGCCTTCATGGTGAAGAACGGCTTCATGGAAGTCGAGACGCCCATGCTGCACCCGATCCCGGGCGGCGCCAACGCCAAGCCCTTCGTCACGCACCACAACGCGCTCGACCAGGCGATGTACCTGCGCATCGCGCCCGAGCTCTACCTCAAGCGC
>JAEKKH010000468.1 GCA_019510465.1 Burkholderiales bacterium | reverse complement strand
CGCCGAACAGCGCGCCGCACACGCTGGCCCAGCCCGAGTCGCGCACGAGGCAGCGCCGCGCGAGCTCGAGGTCCGCGTCGGTGATGGTGGCCTGCGGCTCGAGTGCCATCGCCCGCCCGGCGCGGCGCCTGTCAGGCGGTGACCGCCCGCGACGGCGACACGCCGGTCGCCATGCGCACGGTTTCCACCACGCCGCGCTCGCGCAGGTGCGCGTCGAACCATTCGATCGCGCGGCGCAGGCCGTCGCGCAGCGCGACCTGCGGCGTCCAGTCGAGCCGCTCGCGCGCCTGCGAGATGTCGGGGCAGCGCTGGCGCGGATCGTCCGCCGGCAGCGGACGGTAGACGAGGCTCGACGCCGAGCCGGTCAGCTCGAGGATCGTCTCGGCGATCTGCAGCATGCTCAGCTCGATCGGGTTGCCGATGTTGACCGGGCCCGTGATGCCGGGCGCCTCCATCAGCCGCAGCAGGCCGTCCACGGTATCGTCGACGTAGCACAGCGAGCGCGTCTGGCGGCCGTCGCCATAGATGGTGATCGGCTCGCCCGTGAGCGCCTGCACGATGAAGTTCGACACCACGCGGCCGTCGCCCGGGTGCATGTGCGGGCCGTAGGTGTTGAAGATGCGCGCGATGCGGATGTCGACGCGGTGCTGGCGGTGGTAGTCCATGAACAGCGTCTCGGCGCAGCGCTTGCCCTCGTCGTAGCAGGCCCGCGGGCCGATCGGGTTGACGTGGCCCCAGTAGGCTTCCTGCTGCGGATGGCAGTCGGGGTCGCCGTAGACCTCGCTGGTCGAGGCCTGCAGGATGCGCGCCCTCAGCCGCTTGGCCAGGCCCAGCAGGTTGATCGCGCCGTGCACGCTGGTCTTGGTGGTCTGCACCGGGTCGAGCTGGTAGTGGATCGGCGACGCCGGGCACGCCAGGTTGAAGATCGCGTCGCACTCGATGTACAGCGGGAACGTCACGTCGTGGCGCATCAGCTCGAAGCGCGGGTGCGGCAGCAGCGGCGCGATGAACTGGCGCGAGCCGGTGTAGAAGTTGTCGACGCACAGCACCTCGTCGCCGCGCGCGAGCAGGCGCGCGCACAGGTGCGAGCCGATGAAGCCGGCACCGCCCGTCACGGCGATGCGGCGGTT
>JAEKKH010000476.1 GCA_019510465.1 Burkholderiales bacterium | reverse complement strand
CAGCAAGTTCGCGGTGTTCCGCTACATCCAGCTGCCCAAGATGCGCGGCGTGCTGATGATCGCGGTGCTGCTGCGCTTCATGGACAGCTTCATGATCTACACGGAGCCCTTCGTGCTGACCGGCGGCGGCCCCGGCAACTCCACCACCTTCCTGTCGCAGTACCTCACGCAGAAGGCGGTCGGCCAGTTCGACCTCGGCCCGGCCGCCGCGTTCTCGCTGATCTACTTCCTCATCATCCTGCTGCTGTGCTTCATCCTCTACAACTGGATGCAGCGCGTGGGCACCGTCACGGAAGGGGAAATCGCATGAGCCCCCACGTTCGTTCCACTCACTGCCCCCCGAGGGGGCGTGCATCGCCCTTCGGGCGGCCGGGCGGGCGATGCCATGGATGACCGCCGCTTCAGGAAGCGCACGCTGCTTCTGATCGCCTACCTGGTCTTCGCCGTGCTGCCCGTCTACTGGATGGTCAACATGTCGTTCAAGACGAACGAGGAGATCACGGCCTCGTTCAGCCTGTGGCCGCACCACTTCACGTGGGACAACTACAGGACGATCTTCACCGACGAGTCCTGGTACTCGGGCTACGTCAACTCGCTGATCTACGTCGGCATGAACATGGCGATGTCGCTGCTGGTGGCTCTGCCGGCCGCCTACGCGTTCTCGCGCTACTCGTTCCTCGGCGACAAGCACGTGTTCTTCTGGCTTCTGACCAACCGCATGACGCCGCCCGCGGTGTTCCTGCTGCCGTTCTTCCAGCTGTACACGACGCTGGGCCTGATGGACACGCACATCGCGGTGGCGCTCGCGCACCTGCTGTTCAACGTGCCGCTGGCGGTCTGGATCCTGGAAGGCTTCATGAGCGGGATCCCGCGCGAGATCGACGAGACGGCGTACATCGACGGGTATTCGTTCCCGCGCTTCTTCCTGACGATCTTCGTGCCGCTGATCAAGGCGGGCATCGGGGTGGCGGCCTTCTTCTGCTTCATGTTCAGCTGGGTCGAGCTGCTGATGGCGCGCACGCTCACCAGCGTCAACGCCAAGCCCATCGTGGCGGTGATGACGCGCACGGTGTCGGCCGCCGGCATGGACTGGGGCACGCTCGCCGCGGCCGGCGTGCTGACCATCGTGCC
>JAEKKH010000475.1 GCA_019510465.1 Burkholderiales bacterium | reverse complement strand
GTGCGCGACGACGTGTCCGAGCGCCTGGCCGACACGGCCGCGCTGAACCTCGCACCCGACGCGCCGCCGCTGCGCCGCGTCAGCTTCAAGGCCGGCAAGGCCGACACGGTCGCGGGCATTGCGGCACGCTACAAGGTCAGGTCCGAGCAGGTCGCGCAGTGGAACAAGGTGGGCAGCGGCGCGCGGTTCAAGCCCGGCCAGGCCGTCGTCGTTTACACGGCTTTCAAGGCCGCGCCGCCGGCCAGGTCGACCGCAGTGGCCAAGCAGGCGCCCAAGGGCAAGGGCGGCAAGAGCCGCAACGTCGTCGCCTCGGCCGCGCCCTGATTCAGCGCACGAAGAAGAGCGCGACGCTGGCCGCCAGGCCCGCGCTCCACAACAGCGAGCGCAGCGATGCCTTGTCGGCCACGTAGGCCGCCACATAGGCCAGGCGCGCAGCCAGGAAGCCCAGCGCCAGCAGGTCCACCGTCGACGGCGTGGCCTGGTGCTGGTAGGCCACGACGAGGCCGGCCATGAAGATGGGCAGCGCCTCCCAGCTGTTGGCCTGCGCCGCGTTGGCGCGGGCCTGCCAGCCGTCCAGCCGGGCCAGCCAGGCGCGCGGCGCGTTGTTGTCAAAGCCGCCATCGCGGCGCCGCTTGCCGAAGCCCTTGGACTTGGCCAGCGCTGCGCAGCCCACGGGCAGCAGGCAGGCAACGAGCAGGCAGAGCTGGGCAACGGTCATCGATGGTCCCTCAACGTCGGTCGGTCAGGGCATGGGCGATGGTGCCCAGGTCCACGTATTCAAGCTCGCTGCCGACCGGCACGCCACGCGCCAGCCGCGTCGCCTTCAGGCCGCGTGCGCGCAGTGCCTCGCCCAGCACATGGGCTGTCGCTTCGCCCTCGGCGGTGAAGCTGGTCGCGAGGATGACCTCCTCGACGCTCGCCTCGCTCGCCCGCGCCAGCAGTTCGGCCGCGCCGATCTGGCGCGTGCCGACGCCGTCCAGCGGCGAGAGCCGCCCCAGCAGCACGAAGTAGTAGCCGCGGTAGGAACCGGTGCGCTCCAGCGCGGCCTGGTCGGCCGGCGTCTCGACGACGCAGAGCAGCTTGGCGTCGCGCTGCGCGTCGGTGCAGACGCTGCAGATCGGCGTCTCGCTGA
>JAEKKH010000063.1 GCA_019510465.1 Burkholderiales bacterium | reverse complement strand
TGTGGTGGGTCGTGGCATCTCTGATTTTTGAAGGTCCTTCAGCGTTGACGCTGGACGGCAAGGGGCGAGTCTCCATGCCGTCGCGTTACCGCGAGGATCTCCAGTCATTGTGCGGCGGCCGCCTCACCGTCACGAAGCATCCGCACGGGTGCCTGATGGTCTTCCCGCGCCCGTACTGGGAGAACTTCCGCGACCAGGTCGCGCAGCTGCCGTTCTCGCAGGTGGGCGTCAAGCGCGTGTTCCTCGGCCACGCCGACGACGTCGAGTGGGATGCGACCTCGCGCATCCTCATCCGGCCGGAACTCCGCAGCTGGGCCGGACTCGAAAAGGACGTGACGCTGCTGGGCATGGGCAGCCACTTCGAACTGTGGGCGACGCCTGCTTACGCGGCGCATGAAGCGCACGTGATGCAGGAGCAGGCCACCGCCGCCCTGGACAACCTGATCTTCTAGAACATCGTGGAACACTCGGGGTTGCATACCACCGTCCTGCTCCACGAGGCCATTGACGCACTCGTGACGCAGCCGGACGGCATCTACGTCGACGGCACGTTCGGCCGCGGCGGGCACACGCGCGAGCTGCTGTCGCGCCTGGGCCCGGGCGCACGCGTGATCGGCATCGACCGCGACCCCGCCGCCGTGGCCGCCGCCCTGGACGGCCCCGATGCCGTGCGCGATCCGCGCTTCAAGATCGTGCACGCGAGCTTCGCGCAGCTGCCGGGGGCGCTGGCCGAGCGCGGCATCACCCGGATCGCCGGCCTGCTGCTGGACCTCGGGGTGTCCTCGCCGCAGATCGACACCCCCGAGCGCGGATTCAGCTTCCGTTTCGACGGCCCGCTCGACATGCGCATGGACACCACCCGCGGCGAGACCGCGGCCGACTTTCTCGCTCGGGCCGACGAGCGTCACATTGCAGAGGTGATCCGTGACTACGGCGAAGAACGGTTTGCTGTGTCGATTGCAAAGGCGATTGTGGCTGTCCGCGATGCAGGAACGCCCGTTCGAACCACTCGCGAGCTGTCCGCCGTCGTGGCTCGTTCGGTCAAGACCCGTGAGGCGGGCCAGGATCCCGCCACGCGCACGTTTCAGGCTCTTCGGATTTTCGTCAATGCCGAGCTTGAGGAGCTCGAACAGGTCCTGAACGCCGCGCTCGACCTGCTGGAGACCGGCGGCCGCCTCGCGGTCATCAGTTTCCATTCGCTGGAAGACCGCATCGTCAAGACCTTCATCGCACGCGAGAGCAAGGCCGAGATCGACCGCCGCGCGCCGTTCGCGCCGCCGGCCAGGGCGCTGCGCCTGCACGCGCTGGGCCGCATCAAGCCGGGGCCGACGGAAGTGCTGAACAACGGCCGGGCGCGTTCCGCGATCCTGCGCGTCGCGGAAAGGCTCGCATGATCGCGCACGCCCGCTCCGAAGCGATCGTCCCGCAGCGCGCAGCGCGGAGGACCTCCCGATGACGGGGCAGTCCTTCATGGTGCGCCTGAACGTGCTGCTCGCGATCGCGCTGATCGTGAGCGGGCTCTACCTCGTCAAGATCAGCTACGAGTCGCGCCGCCTGTTCGCGGAGATCGAGAACGCGCACGGCGCCGAGCGGCAGCTCGAGTCCGACCGGCGCCGCCTCGAGGCCGAGCGCCAGGCGCAGGCCACGCACCTGCGCGTGGAGGCCACGGCGCGCACCAAGCTCAACATGCGGGCCGCCACGCCGGCCAACACGCAGTACGTGGTCGATGCCGGCCTCGCCGCGGCGCCGCAGTCGGCACCGCTCGCGCGCCTGCCCGCGCCCCCCAGCGCGCCCGACCCGGGGGCGTCGCAATGAACCGGCCCAACAAGCGCTTCCAGGCGCCGCGCGGCCGTGCGGTCAGCAACGTCACGTACGCCAACAGCCCGCTGCTGGCGTCGAAGACGCCGCTGTGGCGCAGCCGGTTCCTGGTGGTGCTGGTGGGCATCGGCTCGCTGATCCTGGTGGGCCGCGCGGCCTACATCCAGATCGTCGCCACCAACTTCTACCTGAAGCAGGGCGAGGCGCGCTACGCGCACACGCTCGAGATGCCTGCCAGCCGCGGCCGCATCGTCGACCGCAACGGGTTGCTGCTGGCCACCAGCGTGCCCACGCCGTCGATCTGGGCGATTCCCAAGGACGTCGACGCCGACGCGGGCGAGAAGAAGCAGCTCGCCAAGGCGCTCGGCATGACGATGGCCGAGCTCGACGACCGCCTCGACGGCAACCCGAACTTCGTGTGGCTCAAGCGCCAGGTCGATGACGGCGTCGGCGCGGCCGTGAAGGCGCTCGACCTGAAGGGGGTGCACCAGGTCAGCGAGTTCCGCCGCCGCTACCCGGAAGGCGAGGCCGCCGCGCATGTGGTCGGCTTCACCGGCGACCAGGACAAGGGCCAGGAAGGCATCGAGCTCGCCTACCAGCAGCAGCTGCAGGGCCGCGACGGCCAGCGCGAGGTCGTCAAGGACCGCCTGGGCCGCATCGTCGAGGACATCGGCGACCCGCAGCGACCGATCAACGGCGAGGACATCGAGCTGTCGATCGACTCCAAGGTGCAGTTCTTCGCCTACCAGCGCATCCGCGACCAGGTGATCGCGCAGAAGGCCAAGGGCGGCAGCGTGGTCGTGATAGACACGCTCACCGGCGAGGTGCTCGCACTGGCCAACTACCCGAGCTACAACCCGGGGGACCGCCACCACCTGTCGGGCGCGCAGCTGCGCAACCGCGCGCTGACCGACGTGTTCGAGCCCGGCTCGACGATGAAGCCGTTCATCGTCGGCACCGCGCTGGAGAAGGGCCTGGTCACGCCGACGTCGATGGTCGACGCGACGCCCGGCTCGCTCGTCATCAGCGGCTTCGCGCCCAAGGACGCCGAGCCCAACGGCTGGCTGACGGTGCAGCAGGTGATCCAGAAGTCCAGCAACATCGGCGCCGCCCGGCTGGCGATGAGGCTCACGCCCAAGGAAGAGTGGGAGAAGTTCTCGTCCATCGGCCTGGGCCAGAAGCCGCAGATCAACTTCCCGGGCGTCGTCACCGGGCGCCTGCGTCCGTACAAGACCTGGCGCCCGATCGAGCAGGCGACGATGGCCTATGGCTATGGACTGTCCGCTTCGCTGTTCCAGCTGGCGCGCGCCTACACGGTGTTCGCCAACGACGGCGTGCTCGAGAACGTGTCCATGCTGCGCCAGAAGGCGCCCGGCCCGGGCCCGCGCGTGTTCAGGCCGGAGACGGTCAAGGAACTCAACGCGATGCTGCAGATGGTGGCCTCGCCCGGCGGCACGGCGCCCAAGGCGCGCACGCTCGGCTACAGCGTGGGCGGCAAGTCCGGCACCGCGTACAAGGCCGAGGGGCATGGCTACTCGCAGAACAAGTACCGCCCGTGGTTCGTCGGCCTGGCGCCGATCTCGCACCCGCGCATCGTGGTTGCCGTGATGGTGGACGAACCCACCGCCGGCCTGCACTACGGTGGCGACGTGGCCGCACCGGTGTTCAGCCAGGTGGTGTCGCAGACGCTGCCGCTGCTGGGCGTCGCGCCCGACCTCGACGTGCGCACGCAGATCACCCAGACCAACGTGGTCCAGATTCCCGAGAACTAGAGAAATGAAGCCCCGCTCATTCCAATCGCTGCCCCCCGAGGGGGCGCATCAGCGCCTTCGGGCGGCCGGGTGCCGCTGATGGCCCTCACGCGCCTCAAATCCCCCGCCGCCGCCGCCCGCTGGCTCAAGTCCTGGGTCACGGGCACGCTGCGCACGGACAGCCGTGCCGTGCAGCCGGGCGACGCCTTCATCGCCTGGCCCGGCTATGCCAACGACGGCCGCCGCTTCGTCGCCGACGCGCTCGCTGCGGGCGCGTCCACGTGCCTGGTCGAGCAGGACCAGGTCGACGCGTTCGGCTTCGAGGACGCGCGCATCGCCACGCTGAAGTCGATGAAGGCCGCCACGGGCCAGATCGCCGCGGCGTTCTTCGACGAGCCCAGCCAGTCGCTGTCGGTGATCGCGGCCACCGGAACCAACGGCAAGACGTCGACCGCGTGGTGGACGTCGCAGGCGCTGAACCTGCTCGGCCGCCGCACGGGCGTGGTGGGCACGCTGGGCATCGGCGTGCCGCCGCTGCCGCTGCCCGAGGCCGCGGGGGTGTCGAAGCAGGACTGGACGATTCGGGCCACGGGCCTGACGACGCCCGATCCGGTCATGCTGCAGGCCGCCTTCCGGCGCATGGTCGACGACGGCTTCACCGCCTGCGCGATCGAGGCGAGCTCGATCGGCATCGTCGAGCAGCGCCTGGCCGGGACGCGCATCGAGGTGGCGCTGTTCACCAATTTCACGCGCGACCACCTCGACTACCACGGCAGCATGGACAACTACTGGGCCGCCAAGCGCCTGCTGTTCGGCTGGGTCGGCCTGAAGTCCGCCGTCGTCAACATCGACGACGACGCCGGGGCGCTGCTGGCCGGCGAGCTGCGGCTCGGCCAGGTCGACGCCTGGACGTATTCGACGCGTGCCGACTCCGGCGCGCGCCTGGTGGCCGAGGACATCGGCTACCGCGACGGCGGCCTCGCGTTCACGCTGGCCGAGGACGTGGCGGTCGGCGGCCGTGCGCGCCGCGAGCCCGTCGTCACGGCGCTGATCGGCGACTACAACGTCCACAACCTGCTGGCCGTGATCGGCGGCCTGCGCGCGCTGGGCGTGCCGCTGGCGGACGCCGCGCGCGCCGCCGGGCTCGTCACGCCGGTGCCCGGCCGCATGCAGCGCGTCGCCGCCCATGCCGCGGGGCAGCCCGAGGTGGTGGTCGACTACGCGCACACGCCCGATGCGCTGGAGAAGGTCATCGCCGCGCTGCGTCCGCTCGCGGCCGACCGCGGCGGCCAGCTGCACTGCGTGTTCGGCTGCGGCGGCGACCGTGACGCGACCAAGCGTCCGCTGATGGGCGGCATCGCCGCGCGCCTGGCCGACGCCGTCGTCGTCACCAGCGACAACCCGCGCACCGAGGATCCGCAGGCCATCGTCGACGAGGTGGCCGCGGGCGCGACCGGCGGCGCGCCGATGCAGGTGATCGTCGACCGCCGCGCGGCCATCGCGCAGGTGCTCGCGGCCGCGGACGCGCGCGACGTCGTGCTCGTCGCCGGCAAGGGCCACGAGGACTACCAGGAAATCAATGGCGTGCGCCAGCCCTTCTCCGATGTCGAGGAAGCGCTGGCTGGGCTGAAGAAGCGGGGACTGGCCGCATGACACGGATGATGACGCTCGCGGAAGCCGTCGCGATGGTGCCGGGTGCGGCGCTCGTCGGCGATGGCGCGCGCGCGTTCGAGCGCGTGCACACGGACACCCGCACGCTGCGCGCAGGCGACCTGTTCGTCGCGCTGAAGGGCGAGCGCTTCGACGCGCACGACTTCCTGCCGCAGGCGCGGGCCGCGGGCGCGGTCGCGGCGATCGGCACGCACGGCGTGAGCGAGGCCGGGCTCGACGGCCTGGTCGTGCCCGACTCGCTGCAGGCGCTGCAGGCGCTGGCCAGCGGCTGGCGCCGGCGATTCCAGGGGCCGGTCATCGCGGTCACCGGCAGCAACGGCAAGACGACCGTGACGCAGATGATCGCCTCCATCCTGCGGGCCGCCCATGCCGAGGCGGCGCACGCCACCGCGGGCAACCTGAACAACCACATCGGCGTGCCGCTGACGGTGCTGCGCATGGACGCGTCGCACAAGTCGGCGGTCATCGAGCTCGGCATGAACCACCCGGGCGAGATCGCCGTGCTCGCCCGCATCGCGCAGCCCACCGTCGCGCTCGTCAACAACGCGCAGCGCGAGCACCAGGAATTCATGGGCACCGTCGAGGCGGTCGCGCGCGAGAACGGCAGCGCGATCGAGGCGCTGCCGCCCGGCGGCGTCGCCGTCTTCCCCTGCGACGACGGATACGCCGACATCTGGCAGGCGCAGGCCGCCGGGCGCCGCTGCCTGCGCTTCGCGCTGGCCGGCGAGGCCGACGGCCCGTGGCCGCGTGCCGAGATCTCGGCGCGCGCGCGCTGGGTCGGCGATGCCTGGGAAGTCGAGATGACCACGCCCGAGGGCCAGGTGCGCCTGACGCTGCGCGTGGCCGGCCGCCACAACGTCCGCAACGCGCTGGCCTCGACCGCGGCCGCGCTCGGCGCAGGGATCGCGCTGGCCGACGTCGTGCGCGGCCTGGAGTCGTTCGCGCCCGTCAAGGGGCGTTCGCAGCTGAAGTCGCTGCGGCGCGGCGACCGCACGCTGCCGCTGGTCGACGACACCTACAACGCGAACCCCGACTCCGTGCGCGCCGCCATCGACGTGCTGGCCGGGCTGCCCGCGCCGCGCTGGCTGCTGCTGGGCGACATGGGCGAGGTCGGCGACCAGGGCCCGGCGTTCCACCAGGAGATCGGTGCCTACGCGAAGGCGCGCGGCATCGACGAGTTCTGGTGCGCCGGCGGGCTGTGCGCCCACGCCGCGCGCGCCTACGGCCCCGACGCACGCCACTTCGACGACACGCCCGCGTTGCTGGCGGCGCTCGGCGACTCGTCGGCCAGCGAGCCGGCGTTCGCGTCGGTGCTGGCCAAGGGCTCGCGCTTCATGGGCATGGAGCGCGTGGTGGCGCTGCTGCTGGCGCACGACGCAGGAGGCCACGATGCTGCTTAGCCTCGCGTCCTGGCTGCAGGGCCACTATCCGGAAAGCTTCGGCTTCCTGCGCGTGTTCCAGTACCACACGTTCCGCGCGGTCATGGCCGCGATGACGGCGCTGCTGATCGGCCTGTTCTTCGGGCCGTGGGTCATCCGCCGGCTCACCGAGCTCAAGATCGGCCAGCCGATCCGCGAATACGGCGTGCAGTCGCACATGGTCAAGCGCGGCACGCCCACCATGGGCGGCGTGCTGGTCCTGATCGCCATCGCCATCGCCACGCTGCTGTGGAGCGACTGGAGCAACCGGTTCGTCTGGATCGTGATGATCGTGACGTTCGGCTTCGGCGCGATCGGCTGGTCGGACGACTGGCGCAAGGTCGTGCAGAAGAACCCGGAAGGCATGCCCTCGCGCGAGAAGTACCTGTGGCAGTCGCTGATCGGCGTGGTCGCGGCGCTGTACCTGGCGTTCAGCGTGTCCGAGACGTCCAACCTGCGCGTGCTGGAGCTGTTCCTGCGCTGGGTCACGAGCGGCTTCGCCAACGACCTGCCGCCCAAGGCCGACCTGATGCTGCCGTTCTTCAAGACGGTGAGCTATCCGCTGGGCGTGTTCGGCTTCATCGCGATGACCTACTTCGTGATCGTGGGCGCGAGCAACGCGGTCAACCTCACCGACGGCCTCGACGGCCTGGCCATCATGCCGGTGGTGCTGGTGGCCGGCGCGCTGGGCCTGTTCGCCTACGTGGTCGGCAACGCCGTCTACTCGAAGTACCTGTTGTTCCCGTACATCCCCGGCGCGGGCGAGCTGCTGATCTTCTGCGCGGCGATCGCCGGGGCGGGCCTCGCCTTCCTGTGGTTCAACGCGCATCCGGCGCAGGTGTTCATGGGCGACGTCGGCGCGCTGGCGCTGGGCGGCGCGCTCGGCACGATCGCCGTGATCACGCGCCAGGAGATCGTGCTGGGGATCATGGGCGGCGTGTTCGTGGCCGAGGCGCTGTCCGTGATGGCGCAGGTGAGCTATTTCAAGTACACGAAGAAGAAGTACGGCGAGGGGCGCCGCATCCTGAAGATGGCGCCGCTGCACCACCATTTCGAGAAGTCCGGCTGGACCGAGACGCAGGTCGTGATCCGCTTCTGGATCGTGACGATGCTGCTGTGCCTGGTCGGGCTGGCGAGCCTGAAGCTGCGTTGATGAACTGCCTTCTCACCATCATCGACACGCGGGCCGTGCGCCGGGCCGCCCCAAGCAGGCCCGCGGTCCCCTCGGGGGACGGAGCACCGTACTCGATGCGGGAGGGGCTCCTGTGACCGATCTTCTGTCCGACAAGAGCGTGCTGATCCTGGGGCTCGGGGCCTCGGGCCTGGCCATGGCGCGCTGGTGCGCGGGCCAGGGCGCGCGCGTTCGCGTGTGGGACTCGCGGGCGAACCCGCCGCAGGCCGCGGCGCTGGCGGCCGAGATCCCGGACGGCAGCTTGTTCTCCGGCGAGCTGTCGGCCGCGGCGCTGGACGGCGTCGACCGCGTCTACAAGAGCCCGGGCCTGAGCCCGGCGGATGCGCGCCTGGCCGCGCTGATGCAGGCCGCGCGCACGGCCAACGTGCCGGTGCGCGGCGAGCTGGACCTGTTCTCGCAGGCGCTCGCGCAGCTCAAGTCCGAGCGCGGCTACGCGCCGAAGGTCCTGGCCATCACCGGCACCAACGGCAAGACGACGACCACCTCGCTCACGGGCCAGCTCGTCGAGCGTTCGGGCCGCAGCGTGGCCGTGGCGGGCAACATCGGCCCGACGATGCTGGACACGCTCGCCGCCGCGATCGCCGCGCAGGCCGTGGCCGACGTCGAGGCCGCGGAGGCCGCCGCGGCGCAGGCGCTGATCGATGCCGAGCAAGCCGCTGCCCGCGCCGCGCAGGAGGCCATCGAGCAGGAAGCCGCGCGCGTGGCCGCCGAGAAGCAGGCGCGCCTGGACGCCGAGCTCGCGGCCGCCGAGGCGGCGAAGAAGGCCCAGGTCGAAGCCGCGGCCCAGGCCAAGGCGGACGCCGCCGCCGCGAAGGCCGCGCGCGCCGAGGCCCGTGCCGCGAAGGCCGCGGCCAAGGCGAACCCCGATGCGGCGCTCGAGCTGCCGGTCGAACCGGACCTGCCCGACGAGGCCGCGGAGGGGGCCGCCGAGGCCGCAGCCGGCGCGCCGCCGGACGACGCGGTCGACGCCGAGCTCGTCGAAGGCGAGGACGCCGACGAACTGCGCGAACTCGCCGCGCTCGACGGCAGCGACGTGCCGGCGCAGCTCGCCGACGACGTCGACGAGGCGCATGCCGACCAGGTGCTGGCCGACGAGGCCGAGGCGCTGGCCGAGGCCAAGCTGCCCGACGACGACGCGCCGTCCATCGTGCTGATCCCGCCGCCCGCGCCCGACCCCGTCTTCAGCCACCTGCCGCAGGTGTGGGTGCTGGAGCTGTCGAGCTTCCAGCTCGACGACGTGCAGGATTTCAATCCCGCCGCGGCCACGGTGCTCAACATCACGCAGGACCACCTCGACTGGCACGGCTCGATGGCCGCCTACGCCGCGGCCAAGGCGCGCATCTTCGGCACCGACGCCGTGCCCGACACCGTCATGGTGATCAATCGCGACGATCCCGCGGTCGAGGCGATGATCCCGCCGCCGGTCACCGTCAAGCCGACGCGCCGCGGCGAGCGCGCCAAGCAGGTCTCGCGCCGCGTCGTGCGCTTCGGCCTGGACGCGCCGCGCGAGCCGGGTGACTTCGGTCTCGTGGAGGAGGCCGGCATGGCCTGGCTCGTCCGCGCGATGGAGCTCGACCCGACGATCCGGCGCAAGCCCGGCGACGAGATCGACCTGGTGATCCAGCGGCTGATGCCCGCCGACGCGCTGCGCATCCGCGGGCGCCACAACGCATCCAACGCGCTGGCGGCGCTGGCGCTCGCGAGCTCGGTCGGCATCCCGCTCGCGCCGATGCTGCACGGCCTGCGCGAATACCGCGGGGAGCCGCATCGCGTCGAGCCGATCGGCATGATCGGGCAGGTCGAGTTCTTCGACGATTCCAAGGGCACCAACGTCGGCGCCACGGTCGCCGCGCTGAATGGCCTCGGACAGGACCGCGCACCGGCCAGGCTGGTCGTCATCCTCGGCGGCGATGGCAAGGGCCAGGACTTCGTGCCGCTGGCCGAGCCGCTGCGCCGCCACGCCCGTGCGGCGGCGACGATCGGCAAGGACGCCGAGGCGATCGAGGCGGTGCTGCGCACGGCCGGCGTGCCGTTCGAGCGCTTCGCGACGCTGGAAGAGGCCACGCGCTGGGCGCACGGGCATGCCGCGGGCTCCGACGCCGTGCTCCTGAGCCCGGCGTGCGCGAGCCTCGACATGTTCCGCGACTACAAGCACCGCGCCGACGTCTTCGTCGCGACGGTGCACGACATCGCGGACGACGCCGGCGAGGTGCTCGCATGAGCCTTGTGACCACGCTCAGGCAGCACCTGCCCGAGTGGCCGGGCTTCCGGCCCGCGGAGTGGTTCCGCAAGCGCCGCGAGGCCGCGTCGGGCGACGAGCGCGTGCCGATCCGCGACTGGGTCGACGCGGGCCGGCCCACGCGCGTGGTGGGCGTCGATTCCGCGCTGATCTGGGTGACGGCCGCGCTGCTGGCGTTCGGCCTGGTGATGGTCTATTCGGCATCCGTGGCGCTGCCCGACAGCCCGCGCTTCGCGCTGTACACGTCCACGCATTTCCTCGGCCGCCAGGCGCTGTTCATCGCCATCGGCTTCGTGTGCGCGTTCGCGACCGCGCAGGTGCCCATCGCGATCTGGGAGAAGTGGGCGCCATGGATCTTCGCGCTGGCGATGGTGCTGCTGCTGATGGTGCTGCTGCCGCACGTGGGCAAGGGCGTCAACGGCGCGAAGCGCTGGATCCCGCTGGGCATGCTGAACTTCCAGCCCAGCGAGCTCGCCAAGCTGGGCATGTGCATGTACGCGGCCAGCTACATGGTGCGCAAGATGGACGTGAAGGAGAACTTCATCAAGGCCGTGTGGCCGATGGCGGTCGCGCTCGGCGTGATCGGCGTGCTGCTGCTGGCCGAGCCGGACATGGGCGCGTTCATGGTGATCGCCGCCATCGCGCTCGGCGTGCTGTTCCTGGGCGGCGTCAATGGCCGCATGTTCCTGCTCAGCGTGGCCGTGCTGCTGGGCGCGTTCACGCTGATGATCGTGTTCAGCGAGTTCCGCCGCCAGCGCATCTTCGCCTACCTCGACCCGTGGAACCCGACCTATGCGCAGGGCAAGGCCTACCAGCTGACGCACTCGCTGATCGCGTTCGGCCGTGGCGAGATCTTCGGCCAGGGGCTGGGAAATTCCATCGAGAAGCTGCACTACCTGCCCGAGGCGCACACCGACTTCCTGCTGGCCGTGGTCGGCGAGGAGCTGGGCTTCGTCGGCGTGTTCATCATCGTGGCCGCGTTCTTCTGGCTGACCCGAAGGCTGTTCATCATCGGCCGCCAGGCGATCGCGCTGGACCGCGTCTTCGCCGGCCTGATGTGCCAGGGCGTGGGCCTGTGGATGGGCGCGCAGTCGTTCATCAACTTCGGCGTCAACCTCGGCGTGCTGCCCACCAAGGGCCTGACGCTGCCGCTGCTGAGCTACGGCGGTTCGGGCGTGGTGCTCAACCTCGTCGCGCTGGCGCTGGTGCTGCGCGTCGACATGGAAAGCCGGGCGCTGATGCGAGGAGGGCGGACATGAGCGTACGCACGGCCGCTCCGAGGGGAGCTCGCACCGCAGGCCGCAGGCCGGAGGTTCGTCGATGAGTTCCGAACTCGCGACCCGTGCCCCGCGCCACCTCGTCGTGATGGCCGCGGGCACCGGTGGCCACGTCATGCCGGGGCTCGCCGTCGCCCGCGAGGTGCTCGCGCGCGGCTGGACGGTCAGCTGGCTGGGCACGCGCCACGGCATGGAGAACCGCCTCGTGCCGCCGTCGGGCATCCCGATGGACACGATCAACTTCGCCGGCGTGCGCGGCAAGGGCCTGCTGGGCAGCTTCAAGGGCCTGCTGCAGCTCGTGGCCGCCTTCGGCGCATGCAGGCACATCCTGCGCACCCGCAACGCATCGGCGGTGCTGGGCATGGGCGGCTACGTCTGCGTGCCGGGCGGCAAGGTCGCGCGGCGGCTGCGCAAGCCGCTGGTGCTGGTCAACGCCGACGCGGCGCTGCTGCTGTCGAACAAGTCGCTGCTGTCGTCGTGCGACCGCATCGCCTTCGGCTTCGACGGCGACGACGCGCGCGCCACGCCCAAGGCGCTGGTCACCGGCAACCCGGTGCGGGCCGAGATCGAGGCCATCGCGCCGCCGGCCGAACGCCTGGCCCAGCGCGCCGGCCCGCTGCGCGTGCTGCTGGTGGGCGGCAGCCTGGGCGCCAAGGTCCTCAACGAGACGCTGCCGAAGGCGCTCAAGCTGATCCCGGCGGGCGAGCGGCCGCGCGTCATCCACCAGACGGGCGAGAAGAACTGGGAAGCGGTGCAGGCCGAGTACCTCGCGCGCGGCATCGAGGCCGAGGTCGTGCCCTTCATCGACGACATGCCGCGCCGGCTTGCCGAGTGCGACCTGGTCGTCTGCCGCGCCGGCGCGATCACGGTCAGCGAACTGTGCGCCGCGGGCGTCGCCAGCATCCTGGTGCCGCTCGTGATCAGCACCACCTCGCACCAGCGCGACAACGCCGAATACATGGCCGGCCGCGGCGCCGCGCAGCACCTGCCCCAGGCGGAGCTGACGCCCGAGCGCCTGGCCGCCGAGCTGCGCGGGGCGACCCGCGCCAACCTGCTCGCCATGGCCGAACGCGCGCGCTCGCTCGCGCGTCCGCAGGCCGCGGCGCGCGTGGCCGACGAACTCGAAAGGCTCGTGGCATGAACGCGACCCTGTTGTTGAACATGATGCCTCGCATGGCACGGAGGTGCGCATGAAGCACGCCGTCAAGAAGATCCATTTCGTGGGCGTCGGTGGCGCCGGCATGTCCGGCATCGCCGAGATCCTGCACAACCTCGGCTACGCCGTCTCGGGTTCCGACCAGGCCGACAGCGCGACCTCGCGCCGCCTCGCGACACTGGGCATCCGCGTGTTCACGGGCCATGACGCGGCCAACGTGGCCGACGCGCAGGCCGTGGTCACGTCGACCGCGGTGAAGGGCGACAACCCCGAGGTCATCGCCGCGCGCGCCAGGCGCATCCCGGTCGTGCCGCGCGCGGTGATGCTGGCCGAGCTGATGCGCCTGAAGAAGGGCATCGCGATCGCGGGCACGCACGGCAAGACCACGACCACGTCGCTGGTGACCAGCGTGCTCGCCGAGGCCGGCGTCGACCCGACCTTCGTGATCGGCGGCAAGCTCAACTCGGCCGGCGCCAACTCGCGCCTGGGCGCGGGCGAATACATCGTGGTCGAGGCCGACGAGTCCGACGCGTCGTTCCTGAACCTGATGCCGATCCTGTCGGTGGTGACGAACATCGACGCCGACCACATGGACACCTATGGCCACGACTTCGCGCGCCTGAAGGCCGCGTTCGTGGAGTTCCTGCACCGCATGCCGTTCTACGGCTCGGCCATCGTGTGCGGCGACGACCCCGGCGTGCGCTCCATCGTGCCGATGGTCTCGCGCCCGGTGATCACCTACGGCATGAACGACGACGTGCAGGTGCGCGCGGTCGACGTCAAGGCGATCGAGGGCGGCCGCATGCAGTTCACCTGCCAGCGCCGCAACGGCGTGCAGATGCCCGACCTCGCGGTGACGCTGAACCTGCCCGGCGAGCACAACGTGCGCAACGCGCTGGCCGCGATCGCGGTGGCCACCGAGCTGGAGCTGCCCGACGACGCGATCGTCCGCGCGCTCGACGGCTTCACGGGCGTGGGCCGCCGCTTCCAGAGCTATGGCCAGCAGCCGGTCGACGCCGACAAGGGCGGCGGCAGCTTCACGCTGATCGACGACTACGGCCATCACCCGGTGGAGATGGCCGCCGTCATCGCCGCCGCGCGCGGCGCATTCCCGCGCCATCGCCTGGTGCTCGCCTTCCAGCCGCACCGCTTCACGCGCACCCGCGACTGCTTCGAGGACTTCGTCAAGGTGATGGGCCAGGCCGACCAGGTGCTGCTGACCGAGGTGTACTCGGCCGGCGAGGCGCCCATCGTGGCCGCCGACGGCCGCTCGCTGGCGCGCGCGCTGCGCGTGGCGGGCAAGGTGGACCCGGTGTTCGTCGACGACGTCGGCGAGCTCGCCGAGGCCATCATCGATCACGCGCGCGACGGGGACGTCGTCATCTCGATGGGGGCCGGCTCGATCGCCGCGGTGCCGCAGAGGGTGGCGGACCTGAAGGCGCCCACACGCCATGGAGGCGCGCAATGAACTTCATTTCATTGAGCCGCGACCAGGCCGCCAGGCTCGGCAAGATCGCCGTGTTGATGGGCGGCACGTCCGCCGAACGCGAGATCTCGCTGCTCTCGGGTAGCGGCGTGCTGGCCGCGCTGAGATCCGGCGGATTCGACGCGCACGCGTTCGACCCCGCGGAGCGACCGATGGACGACCTCCGGCGCGAGGGCTTCCAGCGCTGCTTCATCGCGCTGCATGGCCGCCTCGGCGAGGACGGCGCGATCCAGGGCGCGCTCGAGCTGATGGGCATCCCGTACACCGGTCCGGGCACGATGTCCTCGGCCATCGCGATGGACAAGGTGATGACCAAGCGCGTCTGGCGCGCCGAGGTGCTGTCCACCCCGCGCGGCCGCGTGCTGGGCCCCGACCAGCAGGACGAGAAGACCCTCTCCAAGGTGCCCGACGAGCTGGGCCTGCCGCTGATCGTCAAGCCGCCGCACGAGGGTTCGTCGGTGGGCGTCACCAAGGTCAGGAGCTGGGCGCAGATGAAGGAGGCCATGGAGCTCGCGGCCGGCTACGACGCCGACGTGCTGTGCGAGGAGTTCATCGACGGCGACGAGGTCACCGTGGCGGTGCTGGGCGCCGGCATGGACACGATGGCGCTGCCCGTGGTGCGCATCGTCGCGCCCGAGGGCAAGTACGACCTGCAGAACAAGTACTTCACCGACGTCGTGAAGTACCACTGCCCGAGCGGCCTGCCCGACGCCGAGGAGAAGGCCGTGCAGCGCCTGGCCGTGGCGGCGTACCGCGCGCTCGACTGCCGCGGCTGGAGCCGCGCCGACCTGATCATCCGCGCCTCCGACCGCAAGCCGTTCCTGATCGAGATGAACACCTCGCCGGGCATGACCTCGCACTCGCTGGTGCCGATGGCCGCGCGCGCGGTGGGCGTGTCGTACGAGGCCCTGTGCGCGCACCTGATCGCATCGGCCGCGCTCGACCCCAAGGGCAAGGGCGGCAAGCCCGCGAAGAACGAACAACCCGGAGCCTGAACCTTGTTGCTGCGCCAACCCGCCACCCCCGATGCCACGCCTGTCCAGGCGCTGCCGGTGGACGTGCGCCTCATGAATGCGATCGCCGCGATCGTGTTCGTGCTGGCGCTGGTGGCGCTGGCCGCCGCGGCGATCGCCTGGGCGGCGCGGCGTCCGCAGTTCCAGTTCGCCGACGTGCGGCTGGAGGGCGACCTGCAGCGCAACAGCGTGACCACCGTGCGCGCGAACGCCTTGCCGCACCTGGCCGGCAACTTCTTCACGATGGACCTCGTCCGCACGCGCGCCGCGTTCGAGCAGGTGCCATGGGTGCGCCACGCCGTCGTGCGCCGCGTGTGGCCCGACAAGCTGGTCGTCGCGCTCGAGGAGCACCAGCCTGTCGCGCTGTGGGAGGGCGAGGAGAACTCCGACAAGATGGTCAACAGCCATGGCGAGGTCTTCGAGGCCAACGTCGGCGACGTCGAGGACGACAGCCTGCCGCAGTTCGCGGGGCCCGAGGGCACGTCGGCGCAGGTGCTGGACATGTACCGCCGCCTGCAGCCCGTGTTCTCGCGGATGGACGCCGAGATGACCGCGCTGCGGCTGTCGGGGCGCGGCAGCTGGAAGGTCGACCTCGACGACGGCGCCACGATCGAGCTCGGCCGCGGCACGCAGGACGAGGTGGTCGATCGCACGGCGCGCTTCGTGCGCACGGTGCCGCAGCTGCTCGAGAAGTTCCACGCGCCGCTGGAGAACGCGGACCTGCGGCATGCGGAAGGCTATGCGGTGAAGTTGAAGGGCCTGACGGTGAACGCTGACGCGAAGCAGCCGCAAGCAGGCAAGCAGTAACGGGGAAACGGACAGCAATGGCCAAGGAATACAAGGATCTCGTCGTCGGCCTGGACATCGGCACCGCGAAAGTGATGGCCGTCGTCGCCGAGATACTGCCGGGCGGCGAACTGCGGCTCGCGGGCCTGGGCGTCGCACCGACGCATGGCCTGAAGCGGGGGGTCGTCGTCAACATCGACGCCACGGTGCAGTCCATCCAGCAGGCCTTGAAGGAGGCCGAGATGATGGCCGACTGCAAGATCTCGCGCGTCTACACCGGCATCACCGGCAGCCACATCCGCGGCCAGAACTCCACGGGGATGGTGATCGTGCGCGACAACCGCGAGGTCACGCCCACCGACATGGCGCGCGTGGTGGAGACGGCCAAGGCGATCAACATCCCCAACGACCAGCGCGTGCTGCTGGTCGAGCCGCAGGAGTTCGTGATCGACGGCCACGAGGTCAAGGAGCCGATCGGCATGAGCGGCAGCCGGCTCGAGGTGCGCGTGCACATCGTCACCGGCGCGCAGAGCGCGGCCGAGAACATCGTCAAGTGCGTGCGCCGCTGCGGGCTCGAGG
>JAEKKH010000228.1 GCA_019510465.1 Burkholderiales bacterium | reverse complement strand
AAAAAAAAGAGGTGAGCCGGGATTGACGGCCCACCTCCACCCACCGGACTGGAGCGGCGCCCGCTATCGACTTCGGGCTGGCGGACCCACTCGTCCGCCGTCGTTCCAGATGTCGCGAGCAGGCCCTCAGGACTTGCAACCCGCTCTCCGCGCGACATGGCACCAATGTACTACCACTTGACGACCTGGTGATTGGTGCAAACCCGCTGCTCCCTGTAAAGAGACGGCTTGCAGTGGTCTGCATTGCTCGCGGAAGATGCGCCGGGGCAACCGGGCCCTCGAGGTTCGCCGGGGCGGCAGCGCCTGGCTGACGACAGCTCAGTCGGTCGCGGTGCGGGGCGCCATGGCAGACAGAAGCGCATCCACGCGATCTGGCGGCAACTTGTCCAGGATGCCCTGGCGCTGCGGCGGCAGGTGGTCGGCGGGCTCGGCCCCGAACACGAAGTGCGAGAAGATCTCCGACCAGCCCTTGCGGTGCGCGGCCGGCAGGTGGCGCATGCTCAGGAGCGCGTGCAGCAGGCTCTTGGTCGGCGAGACGCGGTCGGCCTGGATCCAGGAGGACTGCTGCCACCAGTAGTTGATCAGGATGTTGACGACATCGAACGACTCCACGTGGTGCCACCAGACCGCCGGGATGAACAGCGCGTCGCCCGGCTCCAGGTCCGCCACCTGTGCCGCCGCGAGCGCCTCGCGGAAGCGCGGGAAGCGCTCGAAGTCCGGCGCCTTGAGCGACACCATGCTCACCGGGGCGCCGGCCGGCGTGAAGTCCAGCGGGCCGATGTAGAGGTTGCTCACCTGCTCGGGCGGGAACAGCGTGAAGCGCCGGCGACCGCCGACGACGCAGGCCAGGTTGTCGAGCTCGTCGATATGCGCAGGCGTGAGGAACGCGTTGCCCAGCCACAGCCGCGGGTGGACCGACTCGTCCATCAACGGCATGGCATTGGCCGCCTCGAATGCCGGCAGGCACTGCTCGACGTGCGCGCACTGGAGCGCGACCGATGGAGGCGAATCGAAGTGCGAGTAGCGCGCCAGATGCTGCAGCACCTGCGACACGGTCAACTTGCGCCGCGCGAAGTTGAAGTCGCTGAGATCCGGCTTGTAGAACATGCGGCCGTTCAGGCCGGCAGGCACGAGCACCGCGTCGCCTTCGACGCCCGTGTCGAGCCCGGCCAGGTAGGCGCAGGCGGCCTCGGCCGATGCGGCGGCGGCCTGGACGGATGGCCAGTCGCGGACCAATCCTTCGAGCACGGCCGGCTCGCCCCGCGGCACGATCTCCCGATGGAAGATCTCCTTGTCGACGTCGCGCCAACGCGCGATGGGCCGCGGCTCCCCGTTCATGCTGTCCCCTGGCTGCAGGGGGTCGATTCTAGAGAGCCGGGCCCGGCGACGGCGACCGTTCGACCGCGGCGACGTGCGAAAAACCGATGAATCGTCGGTTTGCCGCGCTGGCGCGCCACGCCGCCGGATCGTCCTGCGTGCGAGGCGATTCAGAGCGACAGCCGCACGCCCAGGTAGTACTGGCGGCCGTTCGAGTACGCGCTGAGCGGCTGGCTGCGGTCGCTGCCGTAGTACTTGAGCTTCGGATTGTTCAGGTTCAGCGCATCGAACGTGAACTCGAGGTGGTCGTTGAACTTCCAGTTCACCGAGGCCGCGAGGTCGCCTTCGTTGTCCATGTGCTGGATCGACGCGTTGTTCAGGCCGGCGAGGAACGACGAGCGATACGTGTAGGCCAGGCGCGCGTTGAACGCGCCGTCGTCGTAGAAGGCCACGACGTTGTACGTGTTCTTGGAGTTGCCCACCATCTGGCTGCCGTCGGACACCTTGCCGTCGGTATACGTGTAGTTCAGCTCGCCGCCGACCACGCCGAAGGTCTGCTGCCAGCCCAGCTCGATGCCCTTGTTGGTCGCGCCGACGTTGGTCGGCACGGACAGCGTGTACGTCGCGATCAACGGCGGCTGGCCGGGCAGCGTGTGGCTGCGGTCGACGTAGTCGCGCTTGATGTTGCCGTAGGCCACGTACGACGACATGTCCATGTAGAACACGCCCACCGACAGCAGCGCCCTGGGCGCGTAGTACCACTCGAGCGACAGGTCGGAGTTCGTCGACAGGATCGGCTTCAGGTCGGGGTTGCCACCCGAGCCGGTGTGCAGGTTGTCGTCGAGGTTGACCGCGCTGACGAGCGCGCCGTAGTCGGGCCGCGACATCACCCGCGCCATCGACGCCCGCGCCACCAGGTCCTTCGTGAGGTCGACGCGCAGGTTGGCGCTCGGCAGCACGTTGGTGAACGTATGTTCGGTGGTCACCGGCACGAACGGGCCGTTCTGGTTGTTCAGGCCTTGCGGCGCCTGGTCGGGATACAGGTCGGCCGGCAGGTTCGAGGTCGACGACTCGTGCGTGCGCACCAGCCGTACGCCGACGTTGCCGCGCCACTTCGAGCCGACCAGGTTGGCCATCGCGTAGGCGGCGCTGTCGCGCTCCTTGAGGCGCATCTCGCCGGTCCACACCTCGCTGGTGTCGGACGGCTGCAGCGGGTCGTACTGGTTGGCCCAGTTCAGGACGTCGCCGCGGCTCAGCTGCCAGACGTCCTTGAGGATGCTGCCGCCCAGCCCCTTGCCGAAGTTGCCCGGGTAGGTCTGCCCAGACCAGTTGGGCAGCGGCGCGTTGGTGCTGCCGTCGCACACGGCACAGCCCGAGGCCTGCGGCAGTTCGACGCTGCGCTGGTGGCTGGCGAAGCGCGCGCCGAACTTCAGCGAGTCGAGCACGCCGTGGTCGAGCGCGAGATCGGCGTCGACCTGGCCATAGTTCTCCTTGTCCTCGGTCTGCACCTTCGAGCCCCATGCCGCGCCGGTGGTGACGTTGGCGGCGCTGAAATGCGCCGGGTCGCCGCCCGGGAAGGCCACCGTCGCGATACCCGATCCGTTGAGCTGGTAGCTCATGCCGGAGTTCAGGAAATCGGCCTCGTAGCCGATGTCGCGCGGCGTGCGGCCCTCGCCCTTGGTGGTGCCGGCCAGGCCGTGGAGCTTGAGCATGTCGCTGACGCGCCAGTCGCCGCTCAGGTCGAGGTAGCTGCTGGTGGCACTCGCGCCCGGGCGGTAGATCTGGTCGACCGTGGCCGGGGCCTTGGCCCACAGGTCGGGATCCTGCGTGGCGCTGGGCACAGGGTAGGTGGACTTGTCGAAGGTGGCCGAGACCAGCGTGCCGTTGACCACCTTGTAGCTGCTCGGCACGAGGCCGATCATCAGGTTGTTCAGCGGCTGGTTGTAGAAGCTGCGGTTGTAGTTCGACGCGGCCAGGTGCGAGTAGAAGGCGTTCAGGTCGAGCGTGAGATCCTGCGTCGGCTTGAGCTGCAGGTCGACCAGGCCGCCCTGGCGCTTGCGGGTCTGCTCGAACAGCGCGGAGTTGATGCCCGAGGGCACGTTGACGCCCGCGAGCGTCGGATCCGCGACGGCGGCGGCCCAGGTCGGGTCGATCGCGCCGTAGCCGAAGATCTCCTGGCCGTCGCGGCGCTCATGGCGGGTCTCGCTGAACACCTGCAGCAGCGCGCCGAACGTCGAACTCTCGTTCTTCCACGCGACGAGCGCGTTGGCCTGCGGGTCGGTCCGGGCGGGCAGGTCGCTGTAGATCGCCTGCACCGTGCCTTCGACCGTCAGCTGCTTGCGGAAGTCCAGCGGGCGGCGCGTGATCATGTCGACGGCGCCGGCGACGCCGCCTTCCACGAGGTCCGCCGTCGCGCTCTTGTGGACGACGGCGCTGCCCAGGATCTCGGACGGCATCAGCGCGTAGCTGACGCTGCGCCCCAGCGAGCCGCCTTCCTGGTCGAGGACGAACCAGTCGCCCGACGAGATCATGTGGCCGTTGACCAGCGTCTGCGTCAGGCTGGGGCTGGTGCCGCGGATCGATACGCGGTCGTTTTCCGAGAAGCCGCCCTCGCCCCCGGCCGACGACGCGATGTTGACGCCCGGCACGCGCTGCAGCGCGTCGGCGACGTTCTTGTCCGGCAGCTTGCCGATGTCGTCGGCCGTGACCACCTCGACCACCGAGTCGGCGTTGCGCTTCTGCGCGAGCGAGCGCTCCAGCGAGGCGCGCAGGCCGGTCACCTCGACGCGCTGCACGTCCTCCTTCGCGGGTGCGGGTGCGGAGGCCGCCGACGCCGGCGCCGCGGCGGCGTCGGCGGCTTGGGCAGCCTGGGCGAGAACCTGCATCGGCGCGAGTGCGCCAAGCAGGGCCAGGGCCGCGGCGGCGGCGATCGGATGACGTTGGAGCTTCATGCGCCTATTCCCTCAAATCAAATGAGTTGATTTAATTGGATGATACGAGTTCACCCTGGGCGCGTATCGCTGGTTTTCACTGAGAGTTGGCGCGGCGCACGCCGCATGGGTCGCCATTCAGCGCCGGCATCACGAGACGTTCAGCGAATCTTTCGGGCGGCGGTGCCGCGCGGCATTCCGACCGCATGGGATGCGGTGTCGCGGCCGGGCGGCGCCCGGTTGTCGCGGCGCGCGGCTGGCGCCGACGTCCAGCGGCGTCAGCGCGCGAGCTTCTGGCTCAGCTGCGCCCGCAGCCGGGCGTGGTCCTCGGCGGACATCGCGCCGAGCACGCCCCGCCGCTCCGGCGGGATATGGCCCGCCACTTCGGGATCGGTACCGAACGCGAAGTGCTCGAACATCTGCCGCCAGGCCTCGCGCTGCGCCTCGGGCAGCGCACGCAGGGCGGCGGCCGCGTGCATCAGCGCGTCGAGCGCGAACGGGGGCACCGTGCGGCCGGGCGCAGCGGCG
>JAEKKH010000477.1 GCA_019510465.1 Burkholderiales bacterium | reverse complement strand
CTGCTGACGGTGGCCCATCACATCCCCGGTGTCGAGGCGGTGCCGACACGCTTCGGCTCGCCGGGCATGCCGATGTACGGCTACGACGTCAAGCTGCTCGACGAGAACAGCGGCGCGGAGCTGGCTGAGCCGAACCAGAAAGGCGTGCTTGTCATCGAGCACCCGCTGCCGCCGGGGGCGCTGCAGACCGTCTGGGGCGACGACGCACGCTTTGTCAGCACCTATTGGCAGAGCGTGCCGGGCCATGAGCAACGCCCCGTCTACTCGACCTTCGACTGGGGCCTGCGCGATGCCCAGGGCTACACCTTCATCCTCGGCCGCACGGACGACGTCATCAACGTGGCGGGGCACCGCCTGGGCACGCGCGAGATCGAGGAGTGCATCTCGGGCCATCCGGGCGTGGCCGAGGTCGCCGTCGTCGGCGTGGCGGACCAGCTGAAGGGCCAGGTGGCGCTGGCCTTCGCCGTGCCGCGTGAACTGCCCGCCACGTCCGAGGCAGCGCTGGCGCTGGAAGGCCAGATCATGAAGCGCGTCGACGAGCAGCTCGGCGCGGTCGCGCGGCCGTCGCGCGTGCTCTTCGTCGGCCTGCTGCCCAAGACGCGCTCCGGCAAGCTGCTGCGCCGTGCGCTGCAGGCCGTGGCCGAGGGCCGCGACCCGGGCGACCTGACGACGCTGGACGATCCGACCGCTCTGGCCCAGGTAAAAACCCTGCTGCACAAGTAGGGGTGTGAAGAACGGCTGGGGGTGGCGGGGCCCGCAGAATGCCGGCCTTCCCACAAGGAGTGAGAGACGATGAAACCCGCCCTGATCAGCCTGGCCGTGCTGGCCCTGACGGCCGCCGCCCAGGCCGCACCGACGCTGCCCGCCCCCAACTTCCCGACCTACACCTCGGCCGCCGACGTGCAGACGCGCTGCGACGCCGACCTCAAGGGCGCCCAGCAGCGCGTGCAGATCCTGGAGCGGCGCAAGGTCGACAAGGGCTGGCTGGCCAGCTACGACGACCTGACGATCTACCTCGAGGATCATCAGAACCCCAACGATTTCATCCTCAACGTCCACCCCGACAAGGCCGTGCGCGACGCCGCCCAGGCCTGCTCGCTGCGCTGGGGCGACTTCAGCTCCACGCTCGGCCAGAACGAGAA
>JAEKKH010000062.1 GCA_019510465.1 Burkholderiales bacterium | reverse complement strand
TGATCCAGCTCGCCGACCAGCTGGGCATCGACCTGCTTGCCGCCGCCGACCGCAAGATCGCGCTGAACGCCGAGCGCTACCCGGTCGCGACCGCCCGCGGCAGCAGCCGCAAGGCCGGCGCCTGAGCCGCGATCCGTCTTTTTTCCGCACGATCGTTCGCAGGCTGCCCGACGCGACCCGGCGTGCGGCCGGCTGACAATCGCCCGGCGTGCGCCGGCGGGCCTGCCCGCGCGGGCGCCGCGCGCACCGGGACGAGGCGCGGCGCCCGTGCTGCAACCATTCCACGCCCGGGAAAACGAGCCGTTTCGCGGTCCGCGCGCCGGCGCGCCGGAGAGTACTTACCCTTCACCCAACTTGGGGGGAAAGCACCCTGGAACGGGCACGGACCGCACCTGGAAGGGGCGGACTGCGGGTTCATCCCATGTCGGTGCAGGGACCCGCTGTCTAACATTTCATTCAATAAATAGAACGGTCGTTCTATTTTGGCAAAGAGATTCGACGGCGCCCGTGCCGCCGGTTCTCGCAGCGAATCGGAGCAGCCCGTGGTCGTCGTTCCCCTGTCCCAGCTCAGCGCGTTCAAGGCGATGAAGGACGGCTTTGCGCAGCGCGGTCTCGACCTGCCCGGCATCCTCGCGGAGGCCGGGCTCAATCCCGACCCGAACGAGTCCGTCGACGCCGAGCACCTGGCCGACATCTTCAGCGTCGCCTGGCGCGTGGCCGTCGAGAAGACGGGCGACCCGGCCGTCGGCCTGGGCACCTGCCCGCGGCAGCCGCTGATCGGCCTGGGCTCGCTGTCCAGCCTGATCCTGTCCGCGCCCGACCTGCGCAGCGGCCTCCAGCGCATGGCGCGCTACACGAGCCTGATCTCGCCGACGACGTCCGTGGGCGTGGACATGCCGTCGTCCAGCGTCGGCATGCGTGTCGACGAGGACGCCTGCCGCATCACGCTGCGCATCTCCGCCGGCAAGATGGCCGTGCCGCAGCAGCGCTACGACTTCATGGCGGCCACGTTCCTCAAGGGCATGTTCTGGCTGGTCGGCGAGAAGGTGGACCCGCTGCGCGTGCACCATCCGTACGCCGCCCCGGCCGACCCCACCCCGTGGGAGCGAGCCTTCGGCTGCCCGGTGCACTTCGGCGCCGCCGCCTTCGTCATCGAGCTACCGCTGTCGGCGCTCGACATCCCCTTCCCCACCTCCGACCCGACGGTCGGCGAGATGTGCGAGCGCATGGTCGCGCAGCTGGCGGCCGAACAGGGCGGCTGCATCACGGCGCGCGTGCGCCAGGCGCTGATGCAGCTGATCTCCAAGGGCGATCCGCGCCGCGAGCTGGTGGCCGCCACCCTGTGCATGAGCGAACGCACGCTGCAGCGCCGCCTGACCGAGGAAGGCACGAGCTTCATCGAGCTCGTCGACGACACCCGCCGCGAGTTGGCGCAGCGCTATTTCGTCAACGGCGCCTACAGCCCGACCGAAATGAGCTTCGCCCTCGGATTCTCCGATCCGAGCAATTTCTACCGGGCCTGCAAACGCTGGTTCGGACGTACTCCGAATACCCTGCGCTGCGCCGCCTGATATTCGTCAACAATTTTCCAGAACGATCCCCCGAGACATATTCGATGGGATTATCAAGATGGAGCCGAGCGGCTCCATTTTTTATTTCCGGAGATATTTCCAGGATGTCGACGGAGTGACTCCGCGAGCCAGGACGGGCGGCAGCGTGCCAACGGATTATCGCCTCGACGCTCGCCACCCTTGATTTTTCACTGGCGGACAATCCGTTCCGGATCGTGGAAGGCATTCGCCGGACGACTCCCGAAAACTAGGGAAGTTACCCTCCACCCCTGGTTTCGCAAGCCATGGCCTTGGCTCCGCAAGTCAGTGCATGGTTCATGGAATCCGAACATAGTTGCGGCACGCGATCAAAGGAATGGTTTCAGCGGCGGCAGGCGGTTCACCAGAACTGTCGACGGCAGCTCGGGGCAAAACCCCGGGCGCTGCAGACCAGACAAGCTCGCGAGGGGTTTTAAAGGTTTCCATATTTCAATCTATTCTGGAGAGACAAACATGAAGTTCTTCAAGCTTGCCACCGCTGCCGCCCTGGTCGCCGCTTCCCTGTCGGCTTCGGCCATGACCACCATCGCCGACGACGAGCTGAGCACCGTTGCCGGCCAGGACGGCGTGTCGATCGGCGCCAGCCTGAACATCAACATCGGTTCGTTCCAGTACACGGACACGGACGCGAACGGTGGTTCGGTCAGCTTCAACAACATCAGCATCAAGGGCCTGATGCACATGGACGTGGACATCATCAACGCCGCCACGTTCAACGGCATCCTGACCTCGGTCGGCGCCACGCTGGCCGACTACGACGGCACGTCCGACGTCGTCCAGTTCGCCTTCCCGAACGACACCCTGGCCTCGACGGCCGTCCTGCCCACCATCAAGGTCGGCTCGATCACCCTGGGCCACGCCGGCAACAACGCCGCGGGCACGACGACGTCGTTCGGCTCGATCGCGATCAACCAGCTCGACCTGCGCGGCACGACCGTGTGGATGTGGGCGCACTGATCTGCCTGGATGACCTCCGGCCCGCTTGACCAGGGGCCGGACCATTCCTCGAAAGGCCCCGTGATCACCGTCACGGGGCCTTTCTTCTCCGACAAGCGCGAACTTCGTCCCACGTCCAGGGGTTTGCTCCCCAGCGCTTCCAAGGACAATCCCGCCATGACCTTGCGCCAGATCCCCGCCGCCCATGCCACGATGCTCGCCTGCGCGCTGCTGGCCGGATCGGCGCACGCGCAGGACGCCGGCAAGCCCAGGCTGAAGCCCCTCGACGACGCGGAGCTCTCCGGCGTCTACGGCCAGGCGCTGCTGGATCTCGTCAACACGACGCAGGGCGGCTACGACTTCTCCCGCCTCACGCTGAAGGCGGACATCACGATGTCGTCGACGCTCTCCGGGCTGGTGCTGGGACGCCACGCCGACGGCACGACGGACATCGACATCTCCACGCTGAGCTTCGGCCGCAGCGACCTCGACGACGCGCACCGCACGGTCGCCATCGCCAACCCGTACTTCGAATGGGTGTACACGGGCAGCGCCGCCACCGGCGACCGCCAGGTGGTGGGCATGCGCGTGGGCTTCGGCGGCATCTCGGGCGACGTCGGCCTGCTGATGAACACCGTCAGCGGCTCGCTCGTCATCAACACGCCCAGCGGCCAGATGACGTCGCTGGGAGCGCAATCGACCACGCTCACCGGCGCGTCTTGCGGCTGTACCCTGGCACTCAACCAGATCGGTGGCGTCACCGCGGGCAATGCGACCGACGGCGCCAGCCGCGACTTCTTCCTGTCGATCCTGAAGTCCGCCGTGACCTATCCGACCACCAACGCCCTGGCGCCCGCGGCCTCGCAGGCGGGCTTCTGGCTGAACTGGACCGATCGCCTGAACGCGCTCAACACCACCGGCACCGTGCCGCCCAACGTGCCCAAGATCGGGCCATGATGCGCGGCGGGGCACTCAGCGCGACCGGACGGGCCATCGCGATGCGATGCCATGCCTTGCTGCGCGCCGCCGCCCCGCTCGCCGCGCTGCTCGTTCCGGCCCTGCCCGCCGCGGCGTCGACCGCGCCCGAGGCGGCGGCCCACGCGATGCAGGCGCTGCAGGACGACGAGCTGTCGGCCGTGCGCGGCGCCGACGGCATCGCGTTCAACCTGAACAACTTCTCGCTCACGAGCAGCCTCACGAATCCGCTGACGCTGACCTACGTGTCGCCGAACGGCAGCGCGCTGACGCTGTCCGGGCTCGACCTGGCGCGCACCGACGACGCCGACGCGTTCGCCGACCCGTACCAGCTCTCGTTGCGGCCGACCGCGGGCGGCCAGGAGATGATCGCGATCGACTTCCCGCTCAACGCGGCGGGCAGCCAGCGCTGGTCGCTGACCGCGGACTTCGCCAACTGCGGCTCCTTCGCGGCGGGCAGCTGCGCCGCGGGCGCCAGCTTCTTCGGCGGCACGCTGCAGGTGCTGGACCTCACGATGAAGGGCGGCGGCCTGTACGTCGCGCCGTCCCAGGTGCCCGACACCGAAGGCATCGCGTTCGGCCTGGGCACGCAGCTGGACATCGGCAGCCTGTCCGTCTATTCCCGCGGCCGTGCCGCGGACGGCACGATCGACCACGGCGACGTGCTCGCGCTCACCGGCATCCACCTGGTCGACGCCAGCACCGGCGGCGTCTACATGCTGGCCGACCTCGACAAGCATCCGGGCCTGATCAACGCCGCCACCGACGCGACCGGCTCGTACCTGCACCTGCAGGTGGGCTGGCCCACCACGAGCGACCCGGTGCCCGCGGCCACGCTGCGCATCGACAACATCACGTTCACGACGGCCGGCGTCAACGGCGCCGCGGCGACCACGACCAACCTCGGGTCGGCCAGCATCGCGTCGATGCAGATCAACTATCTCGACATCAAGTTCAGGACGGGTCAATGAGCATGCCGGCCATGTTTCGCCACGCCGCGCTGGCCGGCGTGCTCGCCGCCGCAGCCGCGGGCGCGTCCGCCGAGAAGAAGGCGCTCGACGACGAGGAGCTGCGCGGCGTCTCCGGCAAGGGCATCGCCATCGCCGTGAACCTGCAGCTGAACACGCGCCAGATCGCCGGCACCGCGCCGCCCAGCAATATCTCGGCCGGCTTCAACGTCGGCGGCGTCACCACGTACGCCATCGTGCAGAACTTCGGCGGCGGGCTGCAGCTGTTCTCGATCACGATCGATCCGTCGGTCAAGCCGGATGGCAGCGGCTACCTGGCGATCGGCATGCCGGCCTACGTCAACGCGCAGGATTTCGGCATCCATGGCATCGGCGTCCAGACCGACCCGAACGCGCCGATCACGAGCAGTCTCGGCTCGCTGACCCTGAACGGCACGGCCTCGATGACGGGCACGCTCAATCTCTGGCCCAAGAACTAGCCCGACCACCTGAGGCAAGACCACCATGCTGCTGATCCTCCTGGGCGTCGTCGCCGCCGCCATCATCGGCGCGGGCGTCGGCTCGCGCAACGAGCCGCTGAACCGCCCGCCCCTCGACTACGAGATCAACGTCTCGAAGATGAACGGCGGCATCTCGCCGGAGTCGGTGCAGGTCTACCCGAACGAGTACTTCAAGTACAAGCACATCGTCCACCAGGCCTACGACTACAGCTGCGGCTCCGCCGCGCTGACGACGATCCTGAAGTTCCACCTCGGCCTGAACATCAGCGAGCAGGACGCGATGAAGGGCATGCTGGAACACGGCGAGCAGGACAAGATCATCGCGCGCCGCGGCTTCTCGCTGCTGGACATGAAGCGCTACGTGGCGACGCTGGGCAGCGACTCCGGCGGTTTCCGCGCCGACATGAACGACCTGGCCAGGCTCGGCGAGCCGGCCATCGTGCCGATCGACTACGCCGGCTTCAAGCACTTCGTCGTCGTCAAGGGCATCCGCGACGGCAAGGTGTTCATCGCCGATCCGTCGGCCGGCAACATCGCGTTCTCGACGCATGAATTCGCGGGGCTGTGGGACAAGGGCACGCTGTTCGTGATCTACCCGTCCAGGACCCACCCGATCGTCCAGTCGAGCCTGATCCTGACCGACCAGGAACTGGGCGTCATCTCGCCCGACCTGGTGCGCGAGGATGTGGCCCTGCGCCCGGTGGACAATCGCGACGCGCTGGAGCACGCCGTGCAATCCGGCCTGGGCACCCTCAATTTCAAGCACCAATGAACATGACAACGGCAAACTGGAACGGCGCGGCCCTGGCGCTCGCTTGCGGGCTCCTCACGAGCGTCGCCGTTCAGGCGCAACCGGACACCACCCCGGCCACCACCAGCCCCGCCGCCCCGGACGCGCCCGCGGCCGCCCCCGCGCCCGGCTCGCCGGCGTCCTCGCCCACGGGCGCCGCGGCCGATGCGCTGAAGAAGCAGGCCGGCGACGTCGACCAGGCAACGCTGCTGAAGGACACGCTGTCCAAGACCGACCGCCAGTACTCGCTGCTGCGCTCCGGGCGCATCGCGGCCAACTACGACCTGACCTACAGCTACGTCGGCAGCCAGTCGATCGACGTCGGCTTCGCCCAGGCCACCGGCGACATCGACCTGCTGCGCATCGAGACGACGCGTGCCCACACCATCACCAACACGCTGTCGGTGGATTACGGCCTGCTGGACAACCTGACGGTCAACGGCACGTTCCCGTTCGTCAGCAAGTTCACCCAGGGCACGCAGTTCAGCGGCACCGCGTTCGGCATCGGTGACATCAGCCTGGGTGCGCGCTACCAGCCCTTCGTCCAGAACCCCACCGGCCCGACGTTCACGGTGACCGGCGCGCTGTCGCTGCCCACCGGCCGCAGCCCGTTCGACCAGATCATCGGCCAGAACACCTCGACCGGCAACGGCTACGCCTCCGGCAACATCGGCCTGAACGCCTCGCAGGTGTTCGACCCCGTCGTGCTGTTCGGCTCGCTGAGCTTCGGCGCCGCCAAGTCCGTCAGGAACCTGCACCAGTACAACCCGGCCGACGGCAGCATCCTGACCGGCGTGCGCCCGGGCAAGACGATCGGCTTCGGCGCCGGCTTCACGTACGCGCTGTCGTACAACGTCTCGACCAGCGTGTCGTTCCAGGAGAACGTCACCACGGCCTCGCGCATCACCATCGTCGACGCCAACAACAACCCGGTCGCGCCGCGGTCGACGTCGATGCAGACCGGCGCCGTCATGAACTTCGGCCTCGGCCTGCGCATCAACCCGAAGACGACGATCAACCTGACCGCGGGCATGGGCCTGACGGTCGATTCGCCGGACTTCACCCTCGGGTTGAACGTGCCGCTGACCTTCTCGATGTTCTGACCCCATGACCGTGCCACCGACGACGCGCCCGGCGCGCCTGCGGCCCCCTTCGCGGCAGATGCCGCCGGCCCGCACGATTGTCTCGACCTGCATCGCGGCCGGCGCCCTGCTGTCCCCGCAGGCCCACGCAGCCCTCACGGAGAACCTGGCCGTCAGCCCGGTGGCGATGTCGCTGGGCAATGCCGTGACGGCCGATCCGCCGGGGCTGGACTCGATCCACTTCAACCCCGCCGGCCTGGCGCGGATCACGTCGGACACGCGCTCCGACACGGTCTTCGGCGCCATGCTGCGCACGACGGCCGACTTCCACCAGCCGGTGGGCTTCGACGTCGGCGGCTTCACCGAGGATCCGCTCAACGGCACGCACTCCGATCACAACAAGCAGGCGATCTTCATCCCGATCGCCGGCGTGCCCAGCCCGCGCCTGCCGTTCGCCGCGGCCGCGGGCCTGGCGCTGTCGTGGCACAACGAGGGCTCGCCGTGGACTTTCGCCACGGGCACCTACGTGCCGCAGGCCGTGGGCATCGACCGCACCAAGAACCCGAACGACCCCGCCCGCTTCGACGGCAAGCAGGTGGTGATCCAGCGCCTGGTCTATCTCTCGCCGTCGGTGGGCTACAAGGTCAACGACCAGTTCCAGCTGGGCCTGGCGATCCCGATCGCGCACCAGGGCTTCGCGCTCGACACCGAGATGCGCTTCCCCAACAAGCTGCTGGGCATCATCGGCAAGCTGCAGGACGCCTGGTGCGGCCCGAGCGGCAACCCGCTCGACGAACTCGGCTTCGGCCTGTGCGGCACCGATTCCACCGGAAAGCAGAGCGGCCGCCTGCGCCCGTTCGAGAGCATCGGCGAGATGCGCTTCGCCGGCACGGCGCCGGCCGACGTCACGTTCAACGTCGGCGCCCTGTGGCAGCCGTCGGACCGCCTCGGCTTCGGCGCCGTCTACCAGTCGGGCTCGAAGACGGTCATCACGGGCGACTACAACTTCCATGCGAACCCGATGCTGCCGGAGTTCGTGCGGCACATGTACAACTCGCTGTGGGGCCCGGTGGTGGCGGCGATGTTCGGCTTCCCGACCTCGATCCCCACCGACCAGGGCGGCAGCTTCACGCTGGTCATGCCCTACCCCGCGCACCTGCAGCTCGGGCTCAAGGCCAAGCCAATCGACGGCGTCCAGTTCAACGTCGACGCCGGCTGGACCGACTGGTCGAAGTGGAACCAGATGACGTTCCAGTTCGACCGCAGCGTCAACCTGCTGGAGATGGCACGCCTGTTCGGCCAGGCCGACTCCACCAAGCTGATCATCCCGCGCGGCTACCGCAGCGTCTGGAGCTACGGCTACGGGCTGCAGCTGGACGTGTGGGACGGGTTGAAGCTGCGCATGGGCTACGAGCCGCGCAAGAGCTCGGTGCCCACCAACAAGATCGACCTGATCGCGCCGATGCCCAACCTGCCCGTCAAGAGCATCGGCTTCAGCTACGAGACCAAGGACGGCATGAAGCTCGAGACCGGCTTCAGCTACGCTCGTGGACGCTACAACGTGCCGGCCAACACCGACTGCAACCTCAACTGCACCGACTTCTTCAACGTGATCTACAACCCGTATGCGGGGCTGGACGTGTCCGGCACGCTCGTGCTGCGCTACTTCGGCATGAAGATCACGCAACCTTTCTGACGCTCCTGCAGATCCCGACCATGACCGCTCCCCTCCGCTCCTGCCTTCATCTGGCCGTCGCCACCGCCCTGGCCGTGGCCGGCATCGCCCACGCCCAGACCAAGGCCACCGCGCCCGCCGCCGCCCCCGCCAACCTGCCCGCCCCCGACGCCGAGAAGCAGAAGGCCATCGACCGCATCCTGGCCAACGTGCATCCCGAGAACGGCGTCATCCAGGCGCTGCAACGTCCGGCCATCGAGGCGATGCAGAAGTCGATGATCGCGATGCAGACCCAGCACGTGCCCAAGGACCGCATGGACAAGGCGATGAAGGAAATCGCCGGCGACGTGCAGCACTACGTCGAGATCTCGACGCCCCTCGTCACCGCCAGCGCCAGGAAGATCACCAACCAGACGGTGGGCCCGATCCTGGCGCAGAATTTCAGCGCCGACGAGCTGCGCCAGCTGGCCGCGATCTTCGAGTCGCCGGTCAAGGCCAAGTTCGACAAGCTCATCCCGCAGCTGGAGGTGGCCGTCGGCGACAAGGTGACGACCGACGTCGGGCCCGCGATCAACAAGAACATCCAGGCGCTGACCGAGTCGGTCGGCACGAAGCTGCGGATCGCCACGACGGCGCAGTGACCATGGCATCGCCCCGTTCGCTCGCCGCGCTCGGCGCCCTGTTCGCGCTTGCGGCGTGCGGCGGTGGCGGCGGCACCAGCACGCCCGCGCCGCCGCCGGCCGCCTCGACGGAGGCGGTGCTGAGCGTCTCGCTGGCCGGCGGCGCCACGCCGGGCATCGACCACCTGTGGGTCACGGTCACGGGCCTGGCCCTGCACGCCGACGCGGCGCGGGTGTACGGCGACGGCGACCCGGGCTGGGTGATCATGACGCTGCCCACCGCGGTCACGCTCGACCTGTCCGACCCGGCGCTGGCCGACGGCGCCTCCGTCTCGCTGCTCAAGCAGAGCGTGTCGACGCTCGGCACGTATGCGCAGCTGCGCCTGCTGCTGGCGCCGTCGGATCCGGCGCTCACGCCGCTGGCGTCGGCCACCGCCAAGGGCTTGCAGTTCAACGAGCAGGTGCAATACACCGACGCGGGCGGCGCGCACATCGTGCCGCTGGAGGTGCCCAACGGCCAGGGCGGGCTGCGCCTGCTGACGCCGTTCAACCTCAGTGCCGACACCACCACGCCGCTGTCGATCGAGTGGAGCCCCGGGCAGACGCTGGTGCGCCGCACGGCCACCGGCGGCGGCGCCGACCGCTTCACGCTGCGCAACGAGCTGCAGCTGTACAACCAGACGCTGCTGACGGCGCTGAGCGACGGCAACCTGCAGATCGACGGCAGCATCTTCGACTCGATCTCCGGCCAGTTGGACACCTCGCAGTTCTGCACCGGCGCGAGCCACGCGGGCTGCATCCACGACGTCGTCGCCACCGCCACCAGCCTGCCGGCCGACGGCCGCTTCCATGCCGAGGCGCGCACCGTCAGCGTGGCGGCCGACGGCAGCTTCGAGCTCTATCCGCTGCCCAGCCAGTCGGTGTACGACGTGGTCATCCGCGGCGGCAACATGGAGACGATCGTCGTGCACGGCGTGTTCGTCGATCCGACCGGCATCCTCCGCCCCGCGCCCACCGCGCTGAGCAGCAAGGCCACGCCCATCGTGCCGGTGCTCGACACGAGCGAGCGCGCCGTCACGGTCACCAACGCGCTCGCGCCGGCCTCCGGCCGCGTGTTCTTCGGCCAGACGATCGCCGGCACCGGCGGCTCCGGCGCCGACGTGCCGTACGCGATCGCCTCCGGCGCCGCCGATCCCGCGACGGGCCGGCTGCTGCAGCCGGTCACGCTGCCGGGCGGTCCGCTGCACTACGCGAGCTTCAACAGCACGACCGACGGCAACGGCAGCCCGCCGGCCTTCACGACGGTGACGCCGGTCGAAGGTGCCGGCGCGTGGTCGACGTGGTCCCAGGGCACGCTCGCCACGACGACCAGCGCGACGGCGACGCTGGCGTCCGGCGCCACCACGGTGTCGGCGCCGCAGCCGGTCGCGGCCAGCGGCTTCACGCCGGGCACGCTGACGGTGGCGCTGTCCGGCACCGCGAGCAGCGGCGCCGATCACGCGGAGTTGATCGTCGCCAATGACGGCGGCGTGGTGAGCGTGGTCGACGTGTCGTCGCAGATCGCGTCGCACGGCGGCAGCACGACGATCAACGTGCCCAGCGGTTCGTCGGCGACGGCGCCCGGCGCCGCGATCTACGCGGTGGCGGTGCGCACGTGGACCGGCAGCACCGAGGGCGCGAGCGCGCACTGGTCGCGCACCGGTGCGCCGGTGAACCTGTCGACGTCGGCCAGCGCCAACGTCAACCTCGTGCTGCCCTGATCGACGCCCGCCTCGGGTCCAGCGCGCGGCCCGAGGGTGTCGGCCGCCTTGCGCGGTTCAATGCTTGTTCTGGATCGCGTCCAGGCTGGCCAGCGGCAGCGGGAACATGAACGGCAGGCCCATCACCGGCAACGCGATGTTGCTGGCGATCGGCGCGAGCGCCTTGTCCGCGGCGAGCATGGTCTGCGTGATCTTGAGCGTGGTCTGGAAGCCTTGTGCGGCGTACTGCAGGCGTTGCTGCTGCAGCTGGCGATCGAGGTTCTGGGCGTCGCTCGTGAGCGCCGCGAAGCCGGCCAGCGCGTCGGTGGCGGACGCGGACAACGCGGCGTTGCCCTGGTCCTTCGTCGACAGCGCGCCGAGCGCGTTCAGCGCCGGGTCGTTCAGGCCCTGGCCGTAGACCGCCGACATCTCCGTCTCGCTCAGCGCACGCAACTCGGTCGCGAACACGCCGGACGACGCCAGCGCGACGGCGGCGGCCACGACGAGGCCTCGGGGGATGCAGCTCAACTTCATCGGCGTCTCCTGCGGTTGCGGGGCGGCCGTGGCGGGAACCCGGGCGGTCCGCGGCGGCGCATGCCTTGGCTATCGACCCCCCCGCCTGGCGCATGAGCGCTCGTCCACTTCGCGGCGAGAACTACTTCACGTCCGACGCCAACCGCCGCCGCCGCGGCGGGGCACCCGGATTGCCCGGGACGGATGCGCCGTCTCGGGCGCGCCACAGGACATCGCCATGCCGCTCGTGCCTCAGGAAATCGGCTCGACTCCCGAACGGGAGAATCCCAGCGCCCACGACCCCGCCCTGGTGCGCGGCCACGCGGCCGGTCCCGACCGCGAGACGGTCAGCCCGTCCGAGCGCGCCCTGGCGCCCGAGGGCGACGCGCCGATGCAGAGCCACAACGCGGTCGCCGACGACGGCACCTACGTGGGCCAGGCCGGCGGCTACATGGGCGGCGCATCGCCCGCCGTGGAGAGCGGCCGGGCGCAGGTCAACGAAGCCAACCGCCGCGGGGACGGCGCCTACGGCTTCCCCGTGGGTCCCGGTGTGGGCGTGCCGGGCGGCGAGCACCAGCCCGTGGCGCAGAAGCCCGACGAGCTGCCGTGCCAGTATCCGCAGCGTTGACGGCGGCTCGCAGGAGAAAGGCAGCCCGGAGGTGAGTCCGGGCTGCGAAGCCGGCAGCCAGGGAGGAAAGAGGAAGGGTGCACTGCCGGGGATACCCATCGTTCAGGTACCCATGCAGTGGAACCCGGGCGCGTGTCGCTGGTTTGGCCACTTTGCGTCACGGCGGACACATGGCCGCGTTGCGGCACCGCCTGGACATTCGTTCAAGGGTGGCCCCCCATCGTGAAATCCGGCCGCTTTCGGCGTCGGCGGCGCGCGCGCGGCCGCCAGGATGCGACGGGCGCGGCCCGATCCCAGAATAATGCGTCCCCATGATGACAAGTACCCGATCGGCGCCGGAGGGCGGCCGACCGAACCGACGCCCGCGGGCCCGCCGCCGGGCGTGCATTGCCGGCCGGCGCGTGTCCCCGGGCGGGTTCACGTTCATCGAGCTGATGATCGTCATCCTGCTGATCGGTATCCTCGTGGCGATCGCCCTGCCCTATTACAGCGACTATCGCAACCGCGTCAGGACGCAGCAGGCCACCAGCGACATCATCGGCAACGAGGCCGTCGTCGAGGCCTACTTCGCGATGAACAAGACCTGGCCGAACTCGTGGGCCGACATGCCGCGGGCCCGGACCATCGACCCGTGGGGCCGCCCGTACGTCTACTACAACATCGACGCCAACGGCAAGGGCGGCGCGCGCAAGGACCACGCGCTCAACCCGCTCAACACCGACTACGACATGTACAGCGCCGGGCCGGACGGCCAGTCGCAGTCGCAGATCACGCAGAAGGACAGCGTCGACGACGTGATCCGCGCCAGCAACGGCGGCTACGTCGGCCTGGCGTCGGGCTTCTGAGGCCATGCGGCTGCGTCGCGTGCGTGCCCTGCTGGATCGCCGTCTCGAATGGCGGCTGCTGGCCGTCTTCCTGGCCGCCGCGCTGATTCCGCTGGCCGCGTCCGACTGGATCGCGACGTCCGTCCTCGACGGCATCGTCCAGCGCCTCGGCCACGACCGCGACAACCTGGCGGCGCGCACCGTCGCACGCCAGGTGTTCGACCGTCTGCTGCTCTCGCGCACCTTGCTCCTGGCCGTCGACGAGGCGCCCGCCACGGCGCGCGCCCGGCTGGCGGCCAGCGCCGCCGGTCCGCAAGGCGCGTTCTCGCGCGTGGCCTGCGCGGACTCGCTGGACGCGGGCTGGGCAGGCTTGCAGGCCCAGTGGGCGGTCGCGCGCAGCGGCGCGTCGGCGTCGACGCGCGCCGGTCCGGGCGCGGGCCTGCGCCTCGTGCCAGTGCCGTCCGGCGACGCCATCCTGCTGATGGCCACGGGGCCCTACGGCGCGCCCCGCTGTATCGCGATCCTGAACCCCGACCATCTCTGGGAGACCGTGCATGACCAGGCGGACGACAGCGCCTGGCTGGTGCGCGGCGACGACGGCAGCGGCATCCTGGCCTGGCACGGCGTCGATGCCCGGCCCGGCGACGCCGCCCGCACCGCTCTCTTCAGCTCGCACCTGTTCCTCGGATCCGAATTCGGCGCCGGCAACTGGACGCTCGAACAACGCACGCCGCCGCACACCGTCGGCTGGCACGGCATGCCCGTGGCCGTATGGCTCGCGTGCGTGGCCGCGGCCACGCTGCTGCTGATCGGCCTGGCGGCGCGCCGGACCATCCGCCGCACGCTGGCGCCGCTGGCCGCGCTGGCCGACGGCGCGCGCCGCCTCGCGGCGGGGATCGAACCGGCCCGCGTGGACATCCGCCGCGGCGACGAGCTCGGCAAGCTGGCCGCCTCGTTCAACGACATGGCCGCGCAGCTGGAGCAGCGCATCGCCTCGCTGCGCGCACTCGGCGAGATCGACGCCGGCATCCTGCAGGGCACGCCGTTCACCGACCTCGCCTGCGGCGTGCTGCAGCGGCTTGCCAGCCTGCGGCCGGACGCGTGCATCGCGGTCGCCTGGCCGGTGTCCCAGACCTGGCTGGCGACCGTGCGCCACCCTGCCCCGGCGGCCGCCGGCTGCGCGCGCGACGACATCTGCGAACTGCGTCCCGACGCCATGGCGCGCTTCACCGATCTCGATGACGGCGTGGTGCCGGCGTCCACGCTGCAGGGCCTCGAGGCGGTGGTGGCCTGCGACCCGTCCGATCTCCACGCCGCCCCCTGCCTGGTGCTGGGGGTGCGCGATGGCGAGGTCAACCGCGCGCTGATCACGATCCACGGCACGGATCTCGACGCGGTGCGCGACGAGGCGCAGGCGCTGCGCGACCGGCTGGCCGTGGCGGTGGTCGCGCGCGACCGCCAGGACCGGCTCGAGCACCGCGCCACGCACGACCCGCTCACCGGCCTGAACAACACCGACGGCCTGCAGCGCGCGCTCGCGCCGCTGCTGGAGGGCGACGACGACGTCGCCGTGCTCTTCATCGACCTCGACCACTTCAAGGACGTCAACGACTGCTTCGGCCACGCCACCGGCGACCGCCTGCTGCAGGCCGCCGCGCGCCGCGTGCGCCGCGGCAGCGCGGAAGGCGCGCTCATCTCGCGCAGCGGCGGCGACGAGTTCGTCGTCGTGCTGCCCGCCACCGACGTGGCGCACGCCCGCGAGACGGCCGAGCGCATCCTCGAGTCACTGAACCTGCCCTTCATCATCGCGGCCACCGAGCACCGCACCGGCGCCAGCATCGGCATCGCGATGTACCCGGCGCACGCGCTCGATCGCGAGGACCTCCTGCGATGCGCGGACATCGCGATGTACGAGTCCAAGCGCCAGGGCCGCAACCGCGCCACCGTGTTCGAGCCCGCGCTCGACACGCAGGTGCGCGAGCGCAACGAGCTGCTGTCGGCGCTGGCCCGCGCGGTCGAGCGCTCGGAGTTCGTGCTGCACTACCAGCCGCGCCTGGACGCCGCCACCGGGCGGGTGGCCGCCGCCGAGGCGTTGGTGCGCTGGCAGCACCCCGAGCGCGGCCTGCTGCTGCCGGGCGTGTTCATCGACCTCGCGGAGACCTCCGGCCACATCGACGCGCTGGGCCGCACCGTGATGGCCAGCGCCATCGCCCGCATCGCACAGTGGCACAACGACGGCCGCACGATCGAGCGGATATCGGTCAACGTGTCGCAGCACCAGTTCGCCGACGGCCAGCTGGTGGCGCACGTCGAGGCGTTGCTGCGCCAGCACGGCGTGCCCGGCAGCCGGCTCGAGATCGAGGTGACCGAGAGCGTGCTGGGCGGCGACATCGCCAGCGTGCGGCGCCAGCTGCACGAGCTGCGCGAGCTCGGGATCACCGTCGCGATGGACGACTTCGGCACCGGCTACTCGTCGCTGGCGCAGCTGCGCACGCTGCCGATCGACGTGATGAAGGTCGACCGCGCGTTCGTCAAGGATCTCGAGACCGACCCCGCCGCCGTGGCCATCGTGCGCACCATCGTGACGCTGGCGCGCGAACTCGGGCTGCAGGTGGTGGCCGAGGGCATCGAGACGCCGGCGCAAGCCACGCTGCTGGCGGCGATCGGCTGCGACCAGTTCCAGGGCTTCCTGTACTCGCGGCCGGTGCCGCCCGACGAGTGCGCCGCGCTCGGCCCGTTCGAGATGCCCCCGGTCGCTCGCTGATCCCGCCGCCGGCCGCGCGGCGCCACCCCCCGCGGATACACCGGTCATCGAAATCGCACCATACTCGCCACTTGCGCCGCGACGACGATGGCGCCGGGAGCGAGATGTGAAGGGCAAATGGATGCGGCGGCTGGCCGTGGCGGTGGCCACCGTGCCGGGGCTGTGGGTGGTGACCTGGCTGGCGGTGCCGCCGCTGGTGAAGTGGCAGGCGCCGAAGCAATTGGCGGCCGCGCTCGGGCGCGACGTCACGCTGGGCGGGGTCGACTTCCACCCATGGGCGCTCGAGGTGGTGCTGCACGACCTGGACATCGGCGGCCCGCTCGCCGCGCCCGCGGCCTCGGGCCCCGTCCAGCGGGCCAACGCGGCGGGCGCGCAAGCGTTGCTGCACCTGCCGCGCGTCCGCGCCAACGTGGCGCTCTCCTCGATCTTCCGGCGTGCACCGGTCATCGAGGCGATCGACATCGAGGGTGCCCGAATCCGCCTGACGCGCACCGCGCCGGGCCACTACGACATCGACGACCTGATCGAGCGCTTCGCACCCAAGCCCGGCGCCAGGCCCTCGGAGACCGCGCGCTTCGCGCTGTACAACCTGCAGGTGCGCGACCTGGGCCTGGTCTTCGACGACCGGCCCGCGAAGCGGGTGCACCAGGTCGACCGGCTCGAACTCTCGCTGCCCTTCCTGTCGAACCTGCCGGCCAACGTCGACATCACCGTGCAGCCGCACCTGGCGTTCCGCCTCAACGGCGCACCGTTCGACAGCGCCGCGCAGGCCACGCCGTTCGCCGCCACCGACCACGGCACGCTGAAGCTGACGCTGGCCGACCTCGACGTGCGGCCGTACCTGGGCTACCTGCCCGAGTCGCTGCCGCTGCGGCTGAACGCCGGCGCGCTGTCGGCCGACCTCTCGCTCGCCTTCAGCCAGCCCGTGCAGGGCGCGACCAGCATGACGCTCAAGGGCTGGGTCGCCGCGCGCGACGTGGCGGCCAGCAGCGTCGGCGGCCAGCCGCTGCTCACGTGGAAGCAGGTGCGCGTGGGCCTGGCCGACGTCCAGCCGCTGGCCCACAAGCTGGCGTTCGACAGCGTCAGGCTGGACGGCGTGCAATGGTTCCTGGATCGCGATGCGAGCGGCACCGTCGATCCGCTGCGCGCGGGCGCGCCGGCG
>JAEKKH010000061.1 GCA_019510465.1 Burkholderiales bacterium | reverse complement strand
AGCAGCACCGCGATCATCAGCACGCCGCGCATCTTGGGCAGCTGGATGTAGCGGAACACCGCGAACTTGCTGGCGCCGTCGATGCTGGCGGCCTGGTAGTAGGCGTCGGGGATCGCGCGCAGGCCGGCGTAGCACAGCAGCGCGACGAGCGGCGTCCAGTGCCAGATGTCCATCACCAGCACCGTGAGCCAGGCGTGCGTGGAGTTGCCGGTGTAGTCGTAGTCGATGCCCAGGCCGGACAGCGACGCGCCCAGGAGGCCGATGTCGGCGCGGCCGAAGATCTGCCAGATCGTGCCGACCACGTTCCAGGGGATCAGCAGCGAGATGGCCACCAGCACCAGCACCGCCGACGACTTCCAGCCCTTGGCCGGCATCGCGAGCGCGAGTCCGATGCCCAGCGGGATCTCACACAGCAGCACCGCCAGGGAGAACGTCATCTGGCGTGCCAGCGCGCCCTGCAGGTCGTCGTCGCGCATCACCTGCTTGAACCATTCGGTGCCCACGAACACGCGGCGATCGGGCGAGATGATGTCCTGCACCGAGTAGTTGACGACGGTCATCAGCGGCAGGATGGCCGAGAACGCCACGCAGATCACCACGGGCAGGATCATCAGCCAGGCTTTCTGGTTGACGGGTTTCATGCGGAGATACTCCTTGCGATTTCATTGGAAGACCCGCTGATCAGCAGGTCGTTCGCATAGAAGCAGGTGTGCGGGCCGTTGACCTGCAGCCATGCCGTCTCGCCCGGCCGCGGGATGGTCTGGGTCGGGTGCAGCCGGGCGCGGATGCGGGTGCCGTCGGCCGCGTGCGTGGACAGCAGCCAGTAGGTGCCGATGTCCTGCGCCTGGTCGACGGTCACCGGCACGGCGCCCGGGGTGTCGGGCATTGCCAGCGTGACGTATTCGGGCCGCACGCCCAGCAAGGTGGCCGACTGCGCGGCGCCGGCGGCGGTGCGGTCCAGCACGGGGCGGCCCGCGACCTCCAGTCCCTGCTCGCCCCAGCGCGCGGCCAGCAGGTTCATGCCCGGCGAGCCGATGAAGTGGCCGACGAACGTGTGCTGCGGACGCTCGAACAGGTCGGACGCGCTGCCCACCTGCACCGCGCGGCCGCGCGTCATCACGATGACCTGGTCGGCGAAGGTCAGCGCCTCGACCTGGTCGTGCGTCACGTAGATCAGCGTCAGCTTCAGCTCGTGGTGGATCTGCTTGAGCTTGCGCCGCAGCTGCCACTTCAGGTGCGGGTCGATGACCGTCAGCGGCTCGTCGAACAGCACGGCGGAGACGTCCTCGCGCACCAGGCCGCGTCCGAGCGAGATCTTCTGCTTCTGGTCGGCGGCCAGGCCGGCGGCGCGCGCGTTCAGCTGGTGGCTCATCTCCAGCATCTCGGCGATGCGGCCCACGCGCTCCTTGATGCGGTCGCGCGCGACGCCGCGGTTGCGCAGCGGGAAGGCCAGGTTCTCGGCCACGGTCATCGTGTCGTAGATGACGGGGAACTGGAACACCTGCGCGATGTTGCGCTGCTGCGGCGTGAGGCCGGTGACGTCCTTGCCGTCGTACTTCACCGTGCCGTGCGACGGCTTGACGAGGCCCGAGACGATGTTGAGCAGCGTCGTCTTGCCGCAGCCCGACGGGCCCAGCAGCGCGTAGGCGCCGCCGTCCTCGAAGCTCATCTTCAGCGGCAGCAGCGCATAGTCGTCGTCCGCCTTCGGATTCGGCTTGTAGGCGTGCGCCAGGTCGAGGTCGATGCGCGACATCTCAGCGCTCCGCGCGGCCGCCCGAAGGCAGCGCCGCGCCCCTCCGGCGGGCCGTGGACATCGTGAACGCGGGGGTCATCATGCATGCTCCTTGGGCGCGGCCAGCAGGTTGCCGTCGGCGCCGAACACGTAGGCCTGGCCGGGATGCAGGTAGAGCGTGACGGTCGATCCGAGCGCGAACACGTGCACGCCGGTCAGCTGCGCCACCAGTTCGCCGACGGCGGTGTTCACGTGCACGAAGGTGTCCGAGCCGGAGATCTCCGCCAGCTCCACGACGCCCGCCAGTGCGAGATCGCCGGGCCGCTCGCGCACCCCGAGCGCGCCCGCGCGCACGCCCACCGTGAGCGCGCCCGCGGCGCCGGCGGGCAGCGCGCAGGCGAGGACGGCCCCGCCCGGCAGCGCCACGCCCTGCGGCGAGGCCTCGCCCGTGACGAGGTTCATCGGCGGGTCGCTGAACGCACGCGCGACGCGGATCGACTTCGGGCGATGGAAGACATCGGCCGTCGGCCCGTACTGCAGCAGTTCGCCCGCGTCCATCACCGCCGTGTAGCCGCCCAGCAGCAGGGCCTCGGTGGGCTCGGTGGTGGCGTAGACGACGGTCGACCGGCCGGCCGCGAACAGCGCGGAGAGCTCGTCGCGCAGCTCCTCGCGCAGCTTGTAGTCGAGGTTGACCAGCGGCTCGTCGAACAGCATCAGCGGCGCATCCTTGGCCAGCGCGCGCGCAAGGGCCACGCGCTGCTGCTGGCCGCCCGACAGCTCGCCGGGCATGCGCTCGAGGAAGGGTTCGATGTGCAGCTTGCGCGCGAGCTCCAGCACGCGCCGGGCGATGTCGGATTCCTTGCGCAGGCGCAGCGGCGAGGCGATGTTGTCGGCCACGGTCATCGACGTGTAGTTGATGAACTGCTGGTAGACCATCGCGACGTTGCGCTCGCGCACCGGCTTGCCCGTCACGTCCGCGCCGTCCACCAGCACGCGGCCGGCATGCGGCTTGTCCAGGCCGGCCATCACGCGCATCAGCGTGGTCTTGCCGGCCTGCGTCGCGCCCAGCAGCACGGTGATCGCGTTGGGCACGAGCTTGAGATCGAGCGGGTACAGGTGCGTCTGCGCCCCCGCTCGTTGTTCGATGCGTTCCAGCATCAGTTCCATGCGGTCTCCGGGGTCGATGTGGCAGCCGTGCCGGACCAGTGCGCGCTGCACCAGGCGGCGACGGCCGCGCGCTCTTCGGCGCTGAGATGCAGGCCCAGCTTGCTGCGACGCCACAGGACGTCGTCGGCGCTGCGGGCCCATTCGTGGTCGTGCAGGTACTTCAGCTCGCACTCGAACAGGCCGGGCGCCACCTCGGCGCCAGGGCTGTCCGCGAGCACCCGGTCGATGCGGGCGCCGTAGGCCCGCGCGAGGCGGTGCAGCACCGCGGCGTCGAACTGCGGGTAGCGGCGGTGCACGGTCTGCTCGAAGTGCTCGAAGTCGGTGTCGGGCCGGCGCGCCGGGCCGATCCACTTGTTCAGGTCGCCGCCGGGCAGGAAGGCGCCGTGCGTCCAGCGGCCGCGCGCGGGGTCGACGCCCAGCGGCTGCATGAGCAGGTCGGCGGCGTCTTCCGCGAGGCGGCGGAACGTGGTGATCTTGCCGCCCCACACGGTCAGCAGCGGGGCCTGGGCCGTGTCGAGGTCCAGCGAATAGTCGCGGGTGACGGCCGACGGGTCGCCCGACTCGTCGTCCAGCAGCGGGCGCACGCCGGAGTATGTCCAAACGACGTCGGCCGGCACGACGACCCGGGCGAAGTAGCGGCTCGCCTGCTCGCACAGGTAGCGGATCTCCGACTCGTCGATCCTCGCCGCGCCGACCGGGCCGTTGTGCTCGACGTCGGTGGTGCCGATCAGCGTGAAGTCGCGCTCGTACGGGATCGCGAAGATGATGCGCTTGTCGGGGTTCTGGAAGAGGTACGCGTGGCCGTGGTCGAACAGCTTGGGCACGACGATGTGGCTGCCCTTGACGAGCCGCAGCGTCTTGTGCCGGCTCAGGTGCGCGTGCTCGGACAGGAACTGCGCCGCCCACGGCCCCGCGGCGTTGACGAGGGCGCGCGCCCGCAGCGTGTGGAACGCGCCGCCGGCGCTGTCGAGGGTCACCTGCCAGCCGTCGGCCGAGCGCTGCGCGTCCCGGCAGTGCCAGCGCGTGAGGATGGTGGCGCCGCGCTCCATCGCGTCGATGGCGTTGAGCACCACCAGGCGCGCATCGTCCACCCAGCCGTCGGAATAGACGAAGCCCTTGGTGAAGCGCGGCTGCAGCGGCGCGCCGGCCGGGTGGCGGCGCAGGTCGACGGTGCGCGAGCCGGGCAGCACCTCGCGGCGGGCCAGGTGATCGTAGAGAAACAGGCCGATGCGGATCATCCACACGGGCCGCATGCCGGGGTCGTGCGGCATCACGAAGCGCAACGGCCACATGATGTGCGGCGCGCTGCGCAGCAGCACCTCGCGCTCGGCCAGCGCCTTGCGCACCAGCGAGAACTCGTTGTACTCGAGGTAGCGCAGGCCGCCGTGGATCAGCTTGGTGCTGGACGACGAGGTCGCCTGCGCCAGGTCGTCCTTCTCGCACAGCACCACCTCCAGGCCACGGCCGGCGAGATCGCGCGCGATGCCGGCGCCATTGATCCCGCCCCCGACGACCAGCACGTCGCACTGGGTCGGGAGCGCGCTGGAGCGCCGGCCGGGAGTGGGGGAGACAGCTTGCACGGTGCTTTCCGAGACCTTGGCTGGCGTTCAGGTTGAGTTCGAATGGCAGCGATTCTGTTCGTTTTGTTTTCGTTTTATCTCAAGGTAAACCCTGGAATCGATTCGCATTTGATCGTTTAGATTCGCTCGCCATGAACCCCTCTCCGCGCCAGCTCGAGCTCATCGAGGAGGTGCGCCGCATGCAGACCGTCACCGTGGAGGCGCTCGCGGAGCGCTTCGGCGTCACGCTGCAGACGGTCCGCCGCGACATCCGACAGCTCAACGACGCGGGGCTGCTGACGCGCTTCCATGGCGGCGTGCGGATGCCGGGCTCGACCACCGAGAACATCGAGTACCGCAAGCGCCAGCAGCTCAACGCCCAGGCCAAGCAGCGCATCGCGCACGAAGTGGCCGCGCGCGTGCCGCACGGCTCGTCGCTGCTGATCAACATCGGCACCACCACCGAGGCGATCGCGCGCGCCCTGCTGCGCCACAAGGGCCTGCGCGTGATCACGAACAACCTGAACGTGGCGGCGATCCTGTCGGACAACGCGAACTGCGAGGTCATCGTCGCCGGCGGCGCCGTGCGCGCCATGGACCGCGGCATCATCGGCGAGATGACGGTCGACTTCATCAGCCAGTTCCGGGTCGACATCGGGCTGATCGGCATCTCCGGCATCGAGTCCGACGGCTCGCTGCGCGACTTCGACTACCGCGAGGTCAAGGTGGCACGCGCCATCCTCGAGCATTCGCGCGAAGTCTGGGTAGCGGCCGACCACAGCAAGTTCAACCGCCCCGCGATGGTGGAGATGGCGCGCTTCGACCAGATCGAGATGCTGTTCACCGACGGCGCGCCGCCCGAGCCCTTCCCCGCGCTGCTGGCCCACGCCAACGTCACGCTCGTGAACTGCAACGAAGAACAGGCATGAACAAGCCCACCCACCTCCTCGCGCTCGACCAGGGCACCTCCAGCTCGCGCTCCATCGTGTTCGACGCCCACGGCGGCATCGTCGCGATGGCGCAGGCCGAGTTCCGCCAGATCTACCCGCGCCCGGGTTGGGTGGAGCACGATCCGAAGGAGATCCTGCAGTCGCAGCTGGCCACCGCGCGCGAGGCGCTGGCCAAGGCTGGCCTGACCGCGGCCGACATCGCCTCCATCGGCATCACCAACCAGCGCGAGACCACGCTCGTGTGGAACCGCGTCTCGGGCGAGCCGGTCTACAACGCGATCGTGTGGCAGGACCGCCGCGCCGAGCCCACGTGCGCCTCGCTGCGCGAGCAGGGCCTGGAGCCGGTGTTCCGCGCGACGACGGGGCTGATCGTCGACGCCTACTTCTCGGGCACCAAGCTGAAGTGGATCCTCGACAACGTCGACGGCGCCCGCGCCGCCGCCGTGCGCGGCGAGCTCGCGTTCGGCACCGTCGACAGCTGGCTGATGTGGCACCTCACCGGCGGCCAGGTGCACGCCACCGACGTGAGCAACGCATCGCGCACGCTGCTGCTGGACGTGCACACGAACACCTGGAGCGACGAGCTGCTCGCGATCCTGGACGTGCCGCGCGCGATGCTGCCGTCGGTGCATCCGTCCAGCCACGTGTTCGGCCAAACCCTGCCCGAGCTGCTGGGCGGTTCCATCCCCATCGGCGGCGTCGCCGGCGACCAGCAGAGCGCGCTGTTCGGCCAGGCCTGCTTCCGGCCGGGCCTGGCGAAGAACACCTACGGCACCGGCTGCTTCATGCTGATGCATACGGGCGCCGCGTTCCAGAGTTCGACCAACGGCCTCATCACGACCAGCGCCGCGCAGATGGGCGCGACGCCCGAGTTCGCGCTGGAAGGCAGCGTGTTCATCGGCGGCGCCGTGGTGCAGTGGCTGCGCGACGGCCTGCGCGCGATCTCCGCCAGCGGCGAGGTGCAGAAGCTCGCCGAGAGCGTGCCGAGCTCGGGCGGCGTCATGTTCGTGCCGGCCTTCACCGGCCTGGGCGCGCCCTACTGGGACGCCGACGCGCGCGGCGCGATCGTCGGCCTGACGCGCGGCAGCACGGTGGCGCACATCGCGCGCGCCGCGCTCGAGAGCATCGCGTTCCAGAGCGCCGCGCTGCTGCAGGCGATGAGCCGCGACGCGGTGGCCGCCGGCGGCTCGCCCGTGGCCGAGCTGCGCGTGGACGGCGGCGCCTGCGTCAACGACCTGCTGATGCAGTTCCAGGCCGACCTGCTGGGCATTCCCGTCGTGCGGCCGCGCGTCATCGAGACGACGGCGCTCGGCGCCGCCTACCTCGCGGGCCTGTCCTGCGGCCTGTATCGCGACGTCGACGAGCTGGCCGCGCAATGGCAGGTCGAACGCCGCTTCCTCCCCACGATGTCGCGCGAGCACGCCGGCGCGCTGATGGCCGACTGGGAGCACGCGGTGCGCCAGGCCACCGCGCGCTGAAATACCCCAAGGGGGGATACCCCGAACATCGCCGCGTTCGCTAGAGTCACTCGCTTGTCATCACGCACGAGCAAGGGAGAACGCATGCGCCGATTGTTCCTGTCCTTCGTCCTGTCCACCCTGGCTGCCGCGGCCCCGGCCCAGATGTTGCCGGCGCAGTTCGACCACGACCGCATCCACCTGGTCGTGCACGCGCCCGACGGCGCGCCGTTCAAGGCCTACGTGGACAGCGGCGGGCTCGACAACGTCGTGGCGCCGGCGGTGGTCCGTCGACTGAAGCTGGCCTCGGCCGGCCGGACCGATGTCGACGACATCCACGAGGAGTTGGTGGCCTATCCGGCCTTCCTCGCCCGCGCGGGCGTGCCGGCACCGCTGGACGACCCCCTGTTCCACGGCCGGCTCGTGCTGCAGCGCGCACCGGTCGCCGACAGCGACCTGTTCCTCGGCGGCCCCTGGCTCGCCGGTCGCATCTGGCAGATCGACTACGTCCGCCACGAGCTGTACCTCGATGCCCAGTGGCGGCCGTCCGCGCGCGACCACGCCTTGCCGATGGGCTTCAAGACGGACGACGCCGGCAGGCGCATCGTCCAGTTGCCCCGCATCGTCGTCACCGTCGACGGCCAGCCGCTGGACATGCTGCTGGACACCGGCGCGATGGCGCAATTGACCGCCGACTCGGCCCCGGCGTTCGGCGTCGCGCCCGGCACGGTCGTCGGCGCCGGCTTCATCATGACCAGCGTGTTCGATCGCTGGCGGGCGCGGCATCCGGACTGGCGCGTCATCGAACGCGGCGAGCTCATTCAGGGCATGACGGTGCCGATGATCGAGGTGCCGAAGGTGACGTTGGCCGGATTCACCGTCGGGCCGGTGTGGTTCATCCGCCGTGGGGACGCCAACTTCACCCAGGGCATGTCGCTGGCGATGGACAAGCCCATCGTGGGCGCGTTCGGCGGCTCGGGCCTGCACTGGTTCCACCTCGTGCTGGACTATCCGCACGCCGTTGCCTGGATCAGGCCGGCGAGCTGAGCTGCGCCCGCAGGCGCGCGTGCGCCTCGCCGTCCCACGCCGCCGGCAACTGGTGGCGCGCCTGCACGTAGTGGTGCGTGAAGACGTCGAGCCAGGCGTCCAGCGCGCGTGACGCATGCGCGTCGCCCGCGAGGTCCAGGCACAGCGACGCCACCTCGCTGGTGCAGAAGTGGTCGTCGCGCCGCGAGCGCCGCAGCGCGTAGCCCGACACCTGCTCCGGACGCAGGCTCAGCACCGGGAAGCGGTCGAGGTACGGACTCTTGCGGAACATCTTGCGCGCCTCGCTCCAGGTGCCGTCCAGCAACACGAACAGCGGCCGGCGCGCCGCGCCGACCGCCGCATCGCGCGGCAGCTCATGGATCACGCGCGGCGCCGGCGCGTATTCGCCCGGAAAGACCACCAGCGGCTGCCAGGCGGGCTCTGCCAGCAGGGCGAGCAGCGCCGGGTCGACCTCCGTGCGCGCCCAGCCGAACGCGAAGGTGTCGGGCACGACGTCGGCCACCAGCCAGCCGGTGTTGGTCGGCTTGAGCGGCTCGATGTCGGCCATCAGCAGGCACACGCCGGCGCGCGCCGCCGCGGCCGGACGCAGGGTGCAGGCGCAGTGCGTGAGCGGCAGGCGGCAACGCTCGCAGCGCTCGCGCGTGGAGCCGCCGCGGGCCAGGAAGGGCTTGGCGCTGCGTGCGAGACGCTCGGCGCGCAGGCGGAAGACGGCGTGGGGCATCGACCCATTGTCCGGGCGCGCCGGGCAATGAACCGGCCGAATCCCTCGAAAAACAAACAAAATGATTTCATTTTCTTCATTTCATGTCGAAATGAGATTGCGTACGCTCCGATGAAGCCTCCCTCCCGGCCGAAACGCCGGAGTCGTCCACGCCCAGGCCCATCCAGGCCGCTTCGCTCCAACCGCCAACGCACGGGAAATTTCATGAACCTCCTTGCCCGCCTGAACATCGGCCAGCGCCTCATCGCCGGATTCGCGAGCGTGCTCGTGCTCGCGGTCATCGTCGGCAGCTTCGCGGTCAGCCGCCTGGCCAGGGTCAACGACAACACCACCGACATCGCGACGAACTGGCTGGTGGCCACGCGCATGCTCGGCGAGTTCAAGACGCAGCTGAGCATCCTGCGCCGCGCGGAGGCGTCGAGCCTGCTGTCCGGCCAGCCGGAGGTGATCGCCGCGCAGTCCAGGCGCATCGACGCCACCAAGGCCAGGGCCGCCCAGGCGTGGAAGGCCTACCTGGCGACCATCGAACAGCCCGAGGAGCGCACCATCGCCGGCGAGATCGAGGCCACGCGCGACCGCTACTACGTCGCGCTCGGCAAGTCGATGGCGATGGCCGCCGAGGCCGCGACGCCCGAGGGCCACGACAGAGCGGTCGCCGACTACGAAGGCGAATCCAAGGCCAGCTTCGACGCGCTGTTCGGCAGCGTCGCCCACGACGTCGAGTTCCAGGGCAGGGGCGCCGACGCCGCCTACAAGTCCTCGCAGGACACCTATGCGAGCGCGCGCCTGGCCATCGTGGGCCTGCTTGCGGCCGCGGTGTTCGTGGGCGCGCTGATGGCGTGGATCATCACCCGCTCGATCGTGCGTCCGCTCGCCAGCGCGGTGCGGGTGGCCGAGGCCGTGGCGCAAGGCAACCTGACGTCCGCGATCGCGGCCTCGGGCGCCGACGAGGTGGGCCAGTTGCTGCGCGCGCTGCAGCGCATGAACGACAGCCTCGTCGCGATCGTCGGGCGCGTGCGCAACAGCGCCGACTCGATCGCCACCGGCTCCAGCCAGATCGCCGCGGGCAACGCCGACCTGAGCCAGCGCACCGAGGAACAGGCGAGCAACCTGCAGCAGACGGCCGCCTCGATGGAGGAGCTCACCGCCACCGTCAAGCAGAACGCCGACACCGCACGCGCCGCGACGCAGATCGCCAACGGCGCGACGGCCGCCGCCAGCGCGGGCGGGCGCGTCGTGGGCCAGGTGGTGACGACGATGGAGGAGATCGCGCAGTCGTCGCGCAAGGTGGTGGACATCATCGGCGTGATCGACGGCATCGCCTTCCAGACCAACATCCTGGCGCTGAACGCGGCCGTCGAGGCGGCGCGCGCCGGCGAGCAGGGGCGTGGCTTCGCGGTCGTCGCCGGCGAGGTGCGCAGCCTCGCGCAGCGCTCGTCGGAGGCCGCCAAGGAGATCAAGACGCTGATCGGCGCGAGCGTCGCGAAGGTGGAGAGCGGCACGCACCTCGTCGACGAGGCGGGCCGGTCGATGGCCGACATCGTCACGCAGGTCAGCCGGGTCAACGACCTGATCGGCGAGATCAGCGCCGCCAGCCTGGAGCAGAGCACGGGCATCGGCCAGATCGGCGACGCCGTCAACCAGTTGGACCAGGTCACGCAGCAGAACGCGGCGCTGGTGGAGGAAAGCGCCGCCGCGGCCGAGAGCCTGAAGGTGCAGGCGGCGCAGCTCGCGCAGGCGGTCTCGGTGTTCAAGCTGGCCGCGGGCCACGAGAGCGTCGCCGTCGCACCATCGGTCGCCGCGCTGGTCCGGCCCGCGCCCGGAGTGCAGCGCCCCGCCCCGGCCAAGCCGACGGCGTTCGTGGTGCGGCGCGCCGTCAAGAAGGCTCCTGCGGCCGCGGTCGCGAGCGCGCAGGCGGCCGCGGCGATCCCTTCTCCGGCGGCCGAAGCGGTGACCGCGGACCCAGGCGAGGCCTGGGAATCGTTCTGACGCGGGTCGCCGGAGACGCTGCGGCCGCGGCCCGGCCCGCGCCGGCGATTGTTGCCGAAACGTCAAGTTGCGATCGGCGTGTCATGCGGCTCGACGGCTCGCGCGTTAGATCAGGGAGGCCCACACTGAAGTGCGTCGACAATCCACGATCCAAACGAGGAGCCCCATGAAATCCATCCTGCCCCGCGCGCTCGCCCTGGCCGCCATCGTCGTCGCCGGCCACGCTGGCGCGGCCATCACGCTGTTCAGCCACGACGGCTTCCACGGCAAGCGCGTCACGCTGGTCCAGCCCGCGCCCGACTTCCGCGACTTCAACTTCAACGACCGTGCGTCGTCGATCCTCGTCGAGGGCGAGCCGTGGGAGGTCTGCCAGGACGTCGGCTTCCGCAACCGCTGCGCGATCCTGGTGCCCGGGGAGTACCCCAACCTCGCCGCCGTCGGCCTGGGCGACACGCTGTCGTCGGCTCGTCCCGCGCACCGTGAACCGCCGCCGCCCCCGCCGCAACCGGTCGCACCGCCCCCGAGCAGCGGCGACATCGTGTTCTACGAGCACCCGGGCTTCCATGGCCGCGGCCTCGGCACCTCGAGCGAGATCGACAACTTCCAGCAGTTCGGCTTCAACGACCGCGCCTCGTCGGTCGTCGTGTTCGAGCACCGCTGGGAAGTGTGCGAGCACGCCGACTTCGGCGGCCGCTGCATGATCCTGCGCCCGGGCCGCTACCCCGATCTCCGCTCCACCGGCCTGAACGACATGATCTCGTCGGTGCGCCGCGTCCATCACGAGGACAACTTCGAGGACAGCCGCTACGCGCCGCAACCGCTGCCGGCCTACGACTGGCGCCGTCGCCCGCAGGAGTACGTCGAGGCGGTGCCGATCGAATCGGTGCACGTGGTCTACGCCGCGCCGCAGCAGCAGTGCTGGGTCGAGCAGTCGGCCGCGCCCGCGAACGCGCGCACCGGCGGCGCGATCGTCGGCGGCCTCATCGGCGGCATCCTGGGCCACCAGATCGGCGACAACGGCAACCGCACGGCGACCACCGCCGGCGGCACCATCGCCGGCGCGGTGATCGGCTCGCAGATCGCCCGCGGCGCCGAGCAGCCGCAGCAGGTCACGCGCTGCACCAGCGTGCCCGCGCAGGCGCCCGACCACTACGACATCTCGTACTGGTACCACGGCGTGCGCCACCACGTCCAGACGACGCAGGCGCCCGGCCCGACCATCCTGGTCAACGGCGACGGCGAACCGCGCATCTGACCGCCGGCCGGGCGATCGGAAGGCCGCCGGCGGCCTCGACGATCGCCCGCCTCAGGCGCCGCGGCCGTGCACCACCGTGCGGCCGCGCCCCGTGCGCTTGGCCTCGTAGAGCGCGTTGTCGGCGCGCGCGATGGCGTCCTGCGCCACCTCGCCGCCACCGCACTCCGAGATGCCCGCCGAGAAGTTCACGCGCAGGTCGGGCAGCGCCCGATCGAGCAGGCGCCCGGTCATCACGCCGCGCAGGCGGTCGACCAGCGACGCGGCGTCGTCCGCGGTCATGTGCGGCAGCACCAGCAGGAACTCCTCGCCGCCCCAGCGTCCGGCGCCGTCGCTCTCGCGCAAGCCCTCGCGCAGCGCCTGCGCGAAGCCGCGCAGCACCGCGTCGCCCACCGCGTGGCCATGGCGGTCGTTGACGGCCTTGAAATGATCGAGGTCGATCAGCACGACGCTCAGCGGCTCGGACGAGCGCACGCCGCGCGCCTGTTCGGCCTTGAGCAGCTCGAACACGTGGCGCCGGTTGCTCAGGCGCGTCAGCTCGTCCACCTGCGCCAGCGCGCGGATCGTCGCGACCGCGTCCTGCAACTCCACCTTGCGTGCCGCCAGCCGCATGCGCAGCTCGCCCATGCGGATCGACAGCGCCGACGTCGCCGTGAGCAGGATCGCGGCGAACGCGAAGTGCAGCGCCTCGATGCGAGGCGGGAAGAGCGCCGGCTGCATCGTCGACTTCCACACCATCGTCGCCCCCAGCAGCGCCAGCGCGTACACGCACAGGCCCTGCGCCTGGCGCTGCTTCAGCACGAACATGCCCCACACGAGGTTGAGCATCATGATGGCGATGACGGCACCGCGCAGCGGCGGATCGATGGCGTAGCCGAACACGGTGGACGCCGTGCCGAAGGCGGTCTGCGCCAACGTCAGCGACGGCTCGCCGCCCAGGCGCGCGCTGATGCCCAGGCGGATCAGCAGGTAGAAGCCGAAGATGCCGCTCAGGCTGAGCGCCGTCCACGCGACCCAGTCGCCGAACGCCATGAGGCCGAGGGCCACCTGCCAGCGGGTCACGAGGCCGAACAGCGCGTAGACCAGCACCGCCAGCAGCGTCAGTGCGAGCGGACCCCGGCGCTCGGGGACGTCGCCGAACGCCAGCCGCCCGACCCAGCCATCGGCGCCCTGCCCGCGCGCCGGCGGATCCGGAACGCGAGGCGGGGCGGCGGGGGGCTGGGGCATGGACATGGCGGTGCCGTCGGCAGGCCGATTATGCGGTCCGGCGCCGGCCAGGGCGCGGACGCGCGCCGCCTGCGCGTCCAGGCGACAATCGCGCCGAGACGCGTGCCAGCCCCGGATGCGCCCATGTCCGCCAGCGCACCGCCCCGATGATGGCCCGACCCCTCCTCGCCGCCCTTGGCCTGCTCCGCGGCGGCATCCACGACCAGCCGCAGGTGCCGTGGCAGTTGCTGGCCGGCCTGCCGAAGGACTTCCCGCTGCCGCCGCCGTATTCGATGCAACCGATCTGATCTGAGTGGACCACGCAACGCCGATGGACTCGCACGACAACCTCCAGGAGTTCACGGACCCCGCGAACTACGACCTCGAGCAGGGCCCGCTGGCGCAGGAGCGCATCGCGTTCTGGTGCCGCATGGCCGCGCAGTTCGGTGGCCCGGTGCTGGAGCTGTGCTGCGGCACCGGATTGGTCGCGATCCCGGTGGCGGCGATGGGCCTGTCGGTGACGGGCGTCGACCTCGCCGCGCCCATGCTGGCCCACGCGCAGGCGAAGGCCGGTCTTGCCGACGTCGACGTGCACTGGATCGAGGCGGACGCGCGCGCCCTCGTGCTGCCGCGCCGCTTCGGCTTCGTCATCCTCACCGGCAACGCGTTCCAGGCCTTCCTGACCCCCGCCGACCAGCGCGCCCTGCTCGCCACCGTGCGCCGCCAGCTCGCGCCCGAGGGCGTGTTCGGCTTCGAGACCCGCAACCCGGCGGGCTTCGCGCTGGACGACGAGCCGGAAGGGCCCACCGAGATCGACTACGTCGACGTGGCCGGCCGTCGCGTCCGGCTGTCGTCGAGCCAGCGGTGGGACGCCGCGACGCAGATCGTGCAGTGGACGACGTTCCGCCGCTGGGCCGATGCCGACGGCACGCCGCGCGTGCGCACGACCCGCATCGCCTGCCGCTTCACGAGCCCCGCCGAGATCGAGGACCGGCTCGACGCCGCCGGCTTCGAGATCGTCGCGCAATACGGCGACTGGAACTTCGCGCCCTTCCGCGCGAGCGGCGAACGCCTGATCACGCTGTGCCGGCGACGCGCCGGCGCCTGAGCGTCGAGTCGCCCGGTTCTGCGCCCGGGCGGCCCGCCGCCCGGTCCCCGGACGACAGCGATTCGCGCCGGAGAGTTGCAAGTTTGGCTTCAGCTTGCCGCAAAGCACTGTCGAGCAGATCTACACTTCACACGTCTTCACAAACCCAACCTGCACAGTCAATGATCAATCGCCTTCTCATCGCCGCGGCCGTCGCCGCGACCGCGTTGTTCACCGGTTGCGCCACGCGCACGCCCCAGGCCTTCGAAAACGACGCCGACCGTGTCACGCCCGCCGGCGACGCCGTCTACCTGATGACCGCCACCCTGCGCAACGACTACAAGAAGGGCTGGCAGCCGCACCTGCTGGTCGTCAACATCGAGAAGGAAGGGGCCACCGATTCGTCGGGCCGCTTCAACTTCACGATGGACAAGAAGGCCCAGCTGGACGAGACCGACAAGGAATCGGGCAACAAGTACCTGCTGCGCATGCAGCTGCCGGCGGGCAAGTACGAGATCGTCGGCCTGACCGAACTGAACCGCGGCTTCCCCATCATGGCCAGCTTCTTCACGCCGCTGCACGAGACGCTGGTGGTCGACGGCAAGGGCACGGTCACCTACCTCGGCCACGTCGACGCCACCGTGCGCGAGCGCAAGGGCGAGGAGTTCAAGGCCGGCCCGTCGATCCCGTTGATCGACCAGGCCGTCGCCGGCGCGTCGGGCGGCACGTGGGACGTCGCGATCGTCGACGCCTGGGATGCCGACGAAGCGGTGTTCCGCGGCAAGTTCCCGGCGCTCAAGGACGTGCCGGTGCGCAAGGGCGTGATGGCGCCCTGGAACCGCGACGTCGCGCAGAAGTGGTGGGCGGCGCACTGACGCGCCGTCCGGCGCGGGCGGCCTCGCCGGCCACCCGCGCGACCCGCCCGGCCGAGTGACGGGCTGGCCTCGCGCGCGCCACGTGCGCGCCCGGGCCGCGCGGCGTCGATCTCACGACCCGCGCTGCGGTCGGCGGCCCCGCCGCCCCGCGTGCGGCCCGTGCGGCGGTTCGCCGCGGGCAGGATCTCGCGCGCGCACGCCAGCGCCGCGGTGCGCAGCGCCTCGTTGCGCTTGCCGATGTTTCGCAACGCCCAGGCCGCCGGGCCGCCCCCGGTGGCGTCCTCCGCGCCGCGTCCTGCGTCATCACCAGAACGCGTCGGCGTCGCGCAGCCGCTGGAGCGCCCGGCGCGCGGCGCGGGCCGAGCGCTCTGCCTTCGCGCGCAGCCAGCCCACCGCGAACCAGGCGTCCGGATCGGAAACGGCGAGCTGGGCGAAGTGCCGGCCCGCGAGCACGCGATCGACGTGCCTGCCGAGCGCGTCCTGCACGCGCGAGACATGGCGCTTCCAGCGCCGCACGTCGGCAGGCGCGAAGGCAGGCGCGGCGAACTCGGCCAGGTAGCGCAGGCGCTTGAGGCGCTTGCGCGCACGGTGCTGCGCCTCGAACGGCAGTTCGTCGAAATGGCGCGCGTGGCGCGTCACCTGGCGGCTCAGCTTGCGCAGCCGCCGCACCAGGTGATCCAGGCCCGAGCCGTCGTCGTCAACTGCGCGATCGGGCGCTCCGTCCGCGAACGCGCGCAGGCGCCGCAGGGCACGCGTGAAGCTCGCGCCGCCCACGCGCCGCGCGAGTGCGCGCGCGTCCTCCTCGGAGGGCGGGTCCTCGCCGGCGACCGCGGCGCCGGCCGCGCGCAGCCGGGGCGCCAGCGTCGTCGTGCGCACGAAGCGGTCCCGCGACTGGCCCAGGGCGTCGAACACGGGCATCACGGCAGGCTCCCAGCCCTGCGGCATCGCATCGGCGAACGGCGCCATGCCGCGGGCGGCCGAGCGCAGCCGCCGCAATCCGACGCGCAGCTGATGGACATGCTCCGGGTCGCGACTGCCGTGCACGATCGCGGCCGCGTTGGGCTCGACCTGCGCGAGGCACGCGCCGACCATGTGGCGAAGCAGCGTCGCGCCGTCCATGGCGCGCAGCTGCCTGCCGCTCCAGGGCGGGGACTTCGCCTTGACGGGCGCCAGGACGTCGGGCATCGGCGCCTCCGACGCGCCGGGCGTGTTCGTCAGGCTGTCCGGATCCGGCACGTCCGCGACGGCATGCGCCTTCGGCCGGCCGCCCGATCGGCGGACCGCCTCGTTCCGCGGGATCTCGAGTTCATTCACAAGGCTATCCTCCGCCTGACGGCTGCGCTGCGAGCTCCCTACGGACGGCCGGGCGTACGCATCAGGCAATCCTCCGCCTGACGGCTCCGGTGCGAGCTCCCTACGGAACGGCCGGGCGTACGCTCACACTCGGCGCTCCGGCAACGC
>JAEKKH010000060.1 GCA_019510465.1 Burkholderiales bacterium | reverse complement strand
TGATCGCGCGATCCGCACTGCGCCTGGTCGAGCCATGGCCGGGCCATGATCCGGCCGGCTTCGAACAGGTCGAGGCGCAGGCCGCGCCCCGCACGCCCGAGCCGGAGCGTCCCGAGACCGTCGGCGCGCAGACGCTGCGCCGCGGCCTGGCGGTGCTGCGCCTGCTCACGCGCGTGGGCCCGGGCGGCCTGCGCATGGGCGAGATCGGCCACCGGCTGGGCCTGAACAAGACGACCGCGATCCGCCTGACGCGCACGCTGGTCGACGAGGGTTTCGTGCTGCACGACCGCGCCGCGGGCCGCTTCCGGCTGGGCCCCGAGGCCTTCGCCGTCGGCCTGGCCGCCGAACCCAGCTACGAGCTGCAGCGCCAGGCGGCGTCTGCCTGTCGCGCGACGAGGGCGACTTCCCGATCCGCAACCAGCTGATCAAGCCGGGCGACCGCTGGCCGCTGGGCGTGGGCGCCGGCAGCGCCGCGATCCTGGCCGCGCTGCCCGACGAGACGGTGGCCGACGTGCTCGCGCGCAACGCCGCGCTGCGTGCCGAGAAGTTCCCGCGCTGCAGCGATGCCGCGATCCTCGCCCTCGTGCGCGACACGCGCGACCGCGGCTACTGCCTGCAGCCCGGGATGGTGTTCGAGGACAGCTGGGCGATCGGCGTGGTCGTCTACGATGCCAACGAGGCGCCGGTGGCCTCGATCAGCATCGCGGCGCTGCGCTCGCGCCTGGGCCCGGCCCGCAGCGCGATGCTGGGCAACCGCCTGATGCAGGCGAGCAAGGAACTCACGGCGCAGTGGAAGGTCTGAGCGGCAGCCGGCGCATCCCGAGGGGGCGCCGGACGATACTTTCAACGCCGCCTGTCCAGCACGGTACGTCCTGACACGGCGCGGCGTCCGCCGTCGCTTAAAGTCGACGCCTTGTCCGCTCTGCCGCCGCCGCGGCCTGCACCGTGCTCAAGAAGCCTTCCCGGGAACAGTGGATCACCGCCGCGTGGATAGGCGGATTCGTCATCTGCGCCGCGCTCGTGGCCCTGATCGCCGCCGTCGTCGTCGTCTCCAACCAGTTGCCCGAGCTCGACGAGATCACCCACTACCAGCCACGCCAGCCGCTTGAGATCGTCACGCGCGAAGGCCTCGAGCTCGCGCAGTTCGGCCCCGAGCGCCGCCGCTTCCTGCCCGTGGGCGAGTTCCCCGACGTGCTCAAGAACGCGCTGATCGCGACCGAGGACGCCGACTTCCGCAACCACAGCGGCATCAGCCTCAAGGGCATCGCGCGCGCCGCGGTCTCCAACCTGCTCCACCACCATCGCCAGGGCGCCTCCACGATCACGCAGCAGGTGGCGCGCAACTTCTTCCTGAGCCGCAAGCAGACCTGGTCGCGCAAGTTCGCGGAGGCGCTGCTGGCGCTCAAGATCGAGCGGCATCTCTCGAAGGACCAGATCCTCGAGCTGTACATGAACCAGATCTACCTGGGCCAGCACGCGTACGGCTTCGAGGCGGCGTCGCTGACCTACTTCGGCAAGCCGTCGAAGCAGCTCACCGCGGCAGAAGCGGCGATGCTCGCCGGCCTGCCCAAGAACCCCGGCGGCGCCGATCCGACCGACCACTTCGAGAAGGCCAAGGCGCGCCAGCTGGTCGTGCTCATGCGCATGCACGAGACGGGCGTCCTGGACGACGCGCAGTACGAGGCCGCGAAGAAGCAGCCGCTGAAGATCACCGGCCACTGGACGCCGCCGGTGGTCGCCGAATACCTGGCCGAGATGGTGCGCCAGCAGGTGGTGCAGCGCTTCGGCGAGGCCGCGTACTCGCAGGGCCTGAAGGTGACGACGTCGCTGGTGTCGGCCGACCAGGCCGCCGCGCAGGCCGCCGTGCGCAAGGGCGTGATCGACTTCGACCGCCGCCAGGCCTGGCGCGGGCCCGAGGACAACGAGGACCTCCCCGACTCGGACGCCGACATCGACACCGCCGCCGCCGCCGCGCTGCACGACCACCCCGACGACGACGACCTGCGCGTGGCCGTCGTCACGCACGCCACTCCGAAGGAAGTGGTCGCCGTCCTGGCCAGCGGCGAAACGCTGCGCCTGACCGGCGACGCGCTGCGCGGCGCCGGCGTGCTGGCCGCGCTGCGCCCGAAGGCGCCCGAGGAGCTGGCCATCACCCGGGGCGCCATCATCCGCGTGATGCGCACCACCGGCGACGCCAGCTACAAGAGCGAATGGCGCCTGACGCAATGGCCGGACGTCGAGGGGGCGCTGGTGTCGCTCGACTCGAACACCGGCCAGGTGCGCGCTCTCGTGGGCGGCTTCGACTTCTCGCACAGCCAGTTCAACCACGTGACCAGCGCGTGGCGCCAGCCGGGTTCCAGCTTCAAGCCCTTCATCTACTCGGCGGCGCTGGAACACGGCATCCAGCCCGCCACGCAGATCATGGACGCGCCGATCAGCATCGACGACGCGCTGACCGGCGGCCGCCACTGGGATCCGAAGGACGACGACGAGCCGCTGATGGGGCCGATCTCGCTGCGCTCGGCGCTGGCCAAGTCCAAGAACCTGGTCAGCATCCGCGTCGTGCAGAACCTGGGCACCAGCGTCGTCAAGAACTGGGCCGCGCAATTCGGCCTGTCGCCCGACAAGCAACCCGACAACCTGACGCTGTCGCTCGGCGCCGGCAGCGTCACGCCGATGCAGCAGGCGCGCGCGTACGCGGCATTCGCCAACGGTGGCTTCGGCGTGACGCCGCGCTTCATCGAGAAGATCACCGACGCGCAGGGCAAGGTGCTGTTCGAGGCGCCCAAGCTGCCCGACACCCCGCCCGAGGACGCGCGCATCATCCCGGCGCGCAACGCCTTCGTGATGGCCAGCCTGCTCAACGAGGTCGCGCGCACCGGCACGGCCGCGAAGGCGCAGTCCACGCTCAAGCGCCCCGACCTCTACGGCAAGACGGGCACCACCAACGACGCGGTCGACACCTGGTTCGCCGGCTTCCAGCCCAAGGTCACGACGGTCGTCTGGATGGGCCGCGACGACAACACCAGCCTGGGCGGCCGCGAGTTCGGCGCGACGCTGGCGCTGCCGATCTGGATCGACTACATGCGCCAGGTGCTCAAGGACGTGCCGATCGCCACCATGCCCACGCCGCCGGGCGTGCAGGATGTGCAGGGCGACTGGCTCTACGACGAGTTCGTCGGCGGCGGCTACATCTCGTACCTGGGCATGGAGCCCGGCAACCCGCCGTCGGTGATGGTGGCGGGCGCGCCGCGCGATGCGGCGTCGCAGGCCACGATCGACGCCACGCCGATGCAGCCGACGAGCCCTGGCGCGATGATCCTGCAGCCGGCCCCGCCACCGCCGCCAGCCCCCGTGGCCAAGCCCCGGCCCGCGCCGTCGTCGCCGTCGCCGTCGGACGATCCGTTCTCGCGGCTGGCACCGGCGTTGCGCTGAATCGTCAGTCCCGCCCTTCGACGACCGCCGCGGCGGTCGTCGTCGTTTCCGAGGCGCGCGAACGGCGAGCTGCGCCCCCTTCGTGCCGTCGGCATCACCATTGCGCCGGGCGGCGCTCATCGTCTTGCGCGCGCAGCGCCGGCGGCCGGGGCCGCGCGCACCGAGGCATCGCCGACGGCGTCCTGGAAGCCGGCGAACCGGCGTGGCGTCGAGCGCACCGGGCTTGCGCCGTCAGGCCGCCGCCCTCGCCTCCATCGCCTTGACCAGCGCATGCAACGCGCGGTTCAGCGGCACGGGGATGCCCAGGCGGTCGCCCTGGCGCACGATGTAGCCGTTGAGATGGTCGATCTCGGTGGGCTTGCCGCGGCGCAGGTCCTGGCAGGTGGACGAGACCTGCCCGGGCATGCTGGCGGCGATGCGGTCGACCGCGGCCCAGACGTCGCCCGGGATCGTCACGTCCAGGGCCGCGGCGACGGCCAGGCACTCGGCCACCGCGTCGTGCACGGTGCGCGCGATACCGGGCAGCGTCACCATGCGGCCGTATGGCATGTCGGTGATCGCCGAGATCGCGTTGTAGCCGCAGTTCAGCAGCAGCTTGCCCCACAGCGCGCCGGCCACGTTGCCCGACAGCTCCACCGGCACGCCGGCGCGCGCGAACAGCGCGACGATGTCGGCCGACGCCAGCCCGGCATGGGCCCGTGGGACGGGCGCCGGCGTCGCATCGAGGGCTGCCGCCGCCTTGGCCACGTCGATGGCGTCCACGCCCTCGGTGGACGCCGCGCCGCCGATGTCCGACGGAATCACCAGCTCGCCTCGCCCCATGTGCCGCACGTGCCCGGGGCCGCCCATCTCGGTGGCGACGTAGACCACCGCCGGCGCGACCGGCCGGCCGAGCACCGCCTGCAGGCGCGCCGCGTTGTCGACGCCGTTCTGCAGGCTCAGCACCCGAGCGCCCGGCGCCAGGTGCGGCGCGAGGTCGCGTCCGGTGGCTTCCGTGTCAGGCGACTTGACGCACACCAGCACCAGCGCGGCGCCCGCCACGGCGGCGGCCTGCGTGCTGGCCTCGACGGGCACGTGCTCGTCGAAGCTGGCCGTGGCGATGCGCAGGCCGTCGCGCCGCATGGCGTCGACGTGCTGCGGCCGCCCGATCAGGACGACGGGCACGCCCGCGCGCGCGAGCACGCCGCCGTAGTAGCAACCGACCGCGCCCGCGCCGACGATGGCGACGCGCGCCGCCTTGCCTGCGCCTGCGCCCGCGTCGGCGCCCGCGTTCGCTCGCGCGTCGGCGCCCGCGCCCCCGCGCGCGTCCCCGCCCGGCGCCGCGCCGGTCATGCGCCTTCGCGCAGCGGCGGCGCGATCTGCTCGGCGTAGTCGTACAGCGCGCCGAGGATCCCGGCGGCGCGTTCGTCGCCCGTCTCCTCGGCCTGCTCGTTGAGCTGGTCGATGCGCTCGAAGAAGGCCGACAGCGTCATGGCCCCGCCGGCGCCCTCGTGCAGCCGCGCGCTGCAGTGGTCGAGCCAGCGCTCGTTCTCCTGCGCGCTGAGCGTGTCGCCGAAGTTGCGCGCGCGGTAGCGGAACAGCAGTTCCTCCAGGCGCGGATCGTCGAATGCCACGCGCTGGCCGGCGAGCTGCTCGCCCGTCTGGCGCCGCAGGCGCTCGAGCTTGCGGCGGTCGTCGTTGCCGACGAAGCCGCCGTACAGGTCCTCGTCGACGTCCACCGCCGACGCCGCCGCCGGGCGCGCATAGACCTCGCGCCAGGCGCCCTGCATCAGCGCGGCGACGTCGGTGGCGGCCTGCACGTGCGCCATCGCGCGCTCGACGTCGATCGCCCAGCGCTGCGCCGTCGCGGCGGTGAGCGTCTTCAGGTTGCCGACGACGATCGGTGACTTGTTGGCGTGGATGGACTTGATCGGCAGCCGCGTGACGCCCTCGGGCAGCTCGGCGCTGCGCGTGAACATGCGCAGGCGCAGCGTCTCGGAGTCGAGGCCGGCCAGCTCGCGCGGGTCGTGCGCGAGATCCCACACGAGCAGCTCGTTCTTGTTGGTGGGATGCTGGGCCAGCGGGTACACGATGGCCATGCAGCCCTGCTCCACGCCGAACATGCCCGAGATGTGCAGGAACGGCCGGTTGGCGCCGATCTCCGTCCACACGGCCTCCTTGCGACGCAGCTTCAGGCAGAAGTCCCACAGGCGCGGCTGCCTGTCCTTGATGAGGCGCGCGAGCGCGATCGTGGCGCGCACGTCGGACAGCGCGTCGTGCGCGGCCTCGTGGGCGATGCCGTTGGCCTGCGTCAGGTGCTCGAGCTTGAACGACGGGCGCCCGTCCTCGTGCTTCGGCCACTCGATGCCCTCGGGGCGCAGCGCCCAGGTGGCGCGCACGACGTCGAGCAGATCCCAGCGGCCGCACTCGTTCTGCCACTCGCGCGCGTACGGGTCGATCAGGTTGCGCCAGAACAGGTGGCGCGTGACCTCGTCGTCAAAGCGGATCGTGTTGTAGCCCACGCCGATGGTGCCGGGCTGGCCGAGCACGCCCTCGATCTCCGCCGCGAAGGCGTGCTCGGGCAGGCCCTGCTCGAGGCAGGTCTGCGGCACGATGCCGGTGAGCAGGCAGGACTCGGGATCGGGCAGCGAATCGGGGGCGGGACGGCAATAGCGCATCACCGACCGGCCGATCTCGTTCAAGTCCGCATCGGTGCGGATGCCGGCGAACTGCGCGGGGCGGTCGCGCCGGGGCACGCGCCCGAAGGTTTCGTAGTCGTGCCAGAAGAAGCTGAAATCGGTCATGCGAGGAAGATACCTTCGGGTGCTCGGCCGCGACGCGCGCCGATGTGCGCATTTTCGCCCTTCCCGCGGCGGACGGCGGCGGCGGCGGGAATCGCGTTGCATGATCGCGCTGCCTGCCACCCGGCGGGCCTCGCGGCGCGCACGTAAACTCGCGCGCCATCGTCCTCACCAGGCTCCCGCCCATGCGAATCCCCGTCCTCCCGCGCGCCGTGCTCGGCGGCTGCGCGCTCGCCGCCGTCCTCGTCGCATCCGCCTTCGCCGCGGCGCCCGGCCAGCCGGTGGCCCCGGTGCGTCCGGTCATCGACACCTACTTCGGCACGCCCGTCGTCGACGACTACCGCTACATGGAGGATCTCGACAACCCCGAGGTGAAGTCCTGGATGCGCGCGCAGGCCGACTACACCCGCGCGCAGCTCGACGCCCTGCCCGGGCGCCGGCCGCTGCTCGAGCGCGTGCACGCGCTGCTCAACGCCGACCTGCAGCGCGGCGCGTTCGTCCAGCGCGGCCAGCGCCTGTTCTACAAGGCCATCCAGCCGGGCGCACCGCTGCCACGCCTGTACTGGCGCGACGGCGCGCGAGGCGAGGAACACCTGCTGGTCGACCCGGGCGCGCTCGGCAAGGGAACGTCGACGCACTACGCGCTCGACTTCTTCATGCCGTCGTGGGACGGCCAGCGCATCGCCTACGGCCTGTCCACGGGCGGCTCCGAGAAGAGCGTGCTGCACGTGATGGACGTGCGCACGGGCGCGATCCTGTCCGAGGCCATCGACCGCACGTCCAACAGCCGCGTGTCGTGGCGGCCCGACAACCAGTCGTTCTTCTACCTGCGCTATCCCCAGCGCACCCCGGACATGCCGCCGGAGCAGACGATGTTCAACGGCCGCACCTACCTGCACGTCGTGGGCACGCACCCTGATGGCGAGGGCGACGCCGCGGTGTTCGGCCGCGGCGTGTCGGCCGGGCTCGACGTGCCCGAGGGCCAGGGCACCTGGCTCGTGACCTCGCCGGACTCGCGGTTCGCGCTGGCCATCGCCAACCACAACATGGACGACAACCCGTCGACCGTCTACGTGGCGCCGCTCGCGCAGGTCAAGGGAGCCGGCACGCCATGGAAGAAGATCGCCGACGCGGGCGATGGCGTCACGGCCTTCCGCCTGCATGGCGACACGCTGTACCTGCTGGCGCAGAAGGATGCGCCGCGCTTCCGCTTGCTGTCGCTGCCGCTGGCCAGGCCGGCGCTGGCCCGGGCGACGGTGGTGCTGCCCGAGGGCGACGGCGTGCTGACCGACGTCGAGATCGCTCGGGACGGCCTGTACACGCGCGTTCGCGACGGCGCGGTGTCGCATGTGCATCGCGTTTCGTTCGACGGCCGCCGCAGCCAGCCGGTGCCCCTGCCGTTCGAGGGCGACGTCAGCGCGCTCGTGACCGACGAGCGCGAACCCGGCGCGCTGATCAGCCTGCGCGGCTGGCTGCAGTCCACGCGCACGCTGGCCTACGACCCGGCACGTGGCAGCACCGACGACACCGGCCTGAACCCGCCGTCGTCGATCGACACGTCGGCGTACGTGGCCGAGGAGGTGTTCGCCATCGGCGACGACGGCACGCGCATTCCGCTGTCCATCCTGCACCGCAAGGACATGGCGGCCGATGGCAGCCACCCGACGATCCTCGGCGGCTACGGCGCCTACGGCATCTCGCAGGAGCCCAACTTCGTGCCGACCAACCTGGCCTGGCTCGAGCGCGGCGGCGTGCTGGCCTACGCCCACGTCCGCGGCGGCGGCGAGTACGGCGAGGGCTGGCACCAGGCGGGCTACAAGCTGACCAAGCTCAACACCGTGTCCGACTTCGCCGCCTGCGGCCAGTACCTGGTCGACCACCACCTCACGACGTCCGCCCGCCTCGCCGGGCAGGGCGGCAGCGCCGGCGGCATCACCGTGGGCGGCGCCCTGACTCGCCACCCGGCCTTGTTCGGCGTCATCCTCGACCTCGTCGGAATGTCCGACACTCTGCGTGCCGAGAACTCGCCGAACGGCCCGCCCAACATCGTCGAGTTCGGAACGGTCAAGACCGAGGCCGGCTTCCACGGCCTGTACGCGATGAGCGCCTACGCCCACGTGCGCGACGGCACGCCCTACCCCGCCGTCCTGTTCAGCACCGGCGCCAACGACCCGCGCGTGTCGCCATGGCAGATGGGCAAGATGGCCGCGCGCGTGCAGGCCGCGACGTCCAGCGGCAAGCCGGCGCTGCTGCGCATCGACTACGACGCAGGCCACGGCCTGGGCTCCAGCAACGCCCAGCGCGAGAACCAGATCGCCGACCTGTGGTCGTTCGCGCTGTGGCAGATGGGCGACCCGGCGTTCCAGCCTGCGGCCCGCTGACCGGCAGGCGGCCTTTCAGCAGGCCGGGGGCCGCATCGAGGACATGCTCGCCGTTCAGCGGACCGTCGTCGCCGGCGCGGGAGAGATCAAGGGCAGAAGCGTCCCCCTGGCCAGCATCCGCAGCGTGCCCGCGATCAGCAACGCGAACACCAGGTTGGCCGCCACGAACAGCACCGGCGCCAGGCCGGCCACGAGACCGGTCGCCCCGCGTTCGACCATCCGCATCGCGAGCGCCGGCAGGGCCGCGCTGCCGAAGCTGAAGGCCCAGTAACCCGGCACGAACGCCTGTTCGCGGATCCAGGGCAGCAGGCGCAGCAGCAGCAGGGCCTGGTAGAGGCCGTAGCCCAGCAGCAGCCACGCGAGCATGTCGGGCGTGCCGGTGGTGAGCGCGAGCCAGCTGCCGCCGCCCACCACCGCCGGCGCGAGCTGGATGCCCAGCAGCGGGCGCAATGCCACCGGCAGCGGCGCGCCGACCGCCGCGCGCTGCAGGATCAGCGATTCGAGCGCGAGCCAGGCCAGCAGGCCCGCGCCGAAGAACATCATCCCGAGCTGCTGCCAGCCGAACGCGGCCGACGCGGTCGCGGCGACGAAGCCCTGCGCGACGCTGGGCAGGTAGATCGCCGGCGTCACGAGTTCTGGCGGACGGCCGCCCGTCCACAGGCGTCCGTTCAGCGCGAGGCCCAACGCGAGCTGGCCGGCGAAGGCGACGACGAACAGGCCCGTGGCCACGCCGCGCGAGAACGGGATCAGGGCGACCGACGCCAGCATGCTCGAGACCGGCAGCAGCGCCGCGAACGCCGACTGCAGCGGGTGCCGCAGCTCCGCCACCGCCTCCGCGCGCTGCACGAACCACTTGCGGGCGTAGAGCGCCAGCAGGGCGACCCACACGGCCAGGCCCGCGAGCGTGAACGCCTGGGCGACGTCCGCGGACAGGTGCCACAGGCGCACGCCCACGTGCCAGGTGTTGGCGAACGCGAGCAGGCCCACGGGGATGCTGAAGAACGAGACCGGGACGGGCGCACGATGGGCGGTCATGGCGGGGCTCCGTTGAGGAGGTGATCGACGGGATCGATTCTGTTCGCCACAATCGAGATGCTGAATGCCAGTCAATCCACCCGAATTGCTCGAACGTCTCTCATGGACCCGCTGAGCCACCTCGTCACCCTGCTCGATCCGCGCGGCCGCATGGAGCTGCGCTGCCTGTTCGGCGCGGCCTTCGCGGCGCCGCACGACCCGGTCGGCCCGTGGCGCGCGCCCTTCCACGTGGTGCTGCGCGGCGAATGCGAGCTGCTGCTGCCCGAGACCGGCCGCACGTTCACGCTGCGCGCCGGCAGCCTCCTGCTGCTGCCACGCGGCAGCGCGCACACGCTGCGCGCGAGCGGCCACGGGGACGCACCCGCGCGCGCGCCGGCGCATGCGTCACGCGCGCGCCGCCGGGTGGGCGCGGCGGCGGCGGGCGCGAGCCCGGTCATCCGCACGGAGGCCGGCCCGCTGGTCGACCTCAAGACCAACGTGCCCCAGCCCGCCGACGCCGAGATCGAGATCCTGTGCGGCGAGTTCGAGTTCCGCGGCCGGCGCCGCAGCGCGCTGCTGGAGGCCCTGCCCGAATGCCTCGTCGTCGAGTTCGCGCAGCGCCCCGGGTTCGGCTGGCTGCAAGGCCTGCTGCGCATGATGGCCCACGAGATCGAGCACCAGGGCGCCGGCGCCGCCGCCATCGTGGCCGAGCTGTCGGGAGCCGTCTTCACGCTGGCCGTGCGTGCGCACCTCGAGACCGCGGCGGACGGCGCGACGACACGGGCCGGCGTGCTGGGCGTGATGGCCAACCCGCGCCTCGCCCCGGCGCTGGTCGCGATGCTGGAATCGCCCGGCGCGCCATGGACGGTGGCTTCGCTCGCGGCCCGTTGCCATCTCTCGCGCGCCGCCTTCGCCCGGCTGTTCGCGCAGCACGCGCGCACGGGGCCGCTCGAGCTGCTGACCACGCTGCGCATGGAGCTCGCGTCGCGGCTGCTGGCGCTCGGCCAGCAGGACACCGCCGGCATCGGCGAGGCCGTCGGCTACCGCTCGGAAGCCGCGTTCAACCGCGCGTTCGCGCGCCATGCCGGGCTGACCCCCGGGCGCTATCGACGCGGGGAGCGACGCTAGCCGCTGCCGCGATGCCCGCCGCGGCCAGCCGAATGGACGACGGCACGCAGCAGGCCTACCATCGACGCAGCAACCGCGCGCGGCCTCGCCGCACGGGTCGGGGCGCGACCGGCGCCCGATGCCGTCGCGCGGAATTCGCCGCCGAAGGAGTCGCCATGGCCGGATCGCTCATGTTCGTGATGCTGCTCGTCGTGCTGGCGCTGGCCCTGGCGGCATCGGTGCGCGTCCTGCGCGAGTACGAGCGCGGCGTCGTCTTCACGCTGGGCCGGTTCCAGGCCGTTCGCGGACCGGGCCTCGTGCTGCTGGTTCCGGCACTGCAGCAGATGGTGCGCACGAGCCTGCGCCTGATCGTGATGGACATCCCCAAGCAGGACGTCATCACGCGCGACAACGTCTCGGTCAAGGTCAACGCCGTGCTGTACTTCCGGGTCGTCGATCCGGAACACGCCGTGATCCGCGTCGAGAATTTCCTCATGGCCACGAGCCAGCTCGCGCAGACCACCCTGCGCGCCGCGCTCGGCAAGCACGACCTCGACGCCTTGCTGTCGGAACGCGACCGCCTCAATCTGGACGTGCAGAAGATCCTCGATGCCCAGACCGATTCGTGGGGCATCAAGGTCACGAATGTCGAGATCAAGGACGTCGACATCGACATGACGATGGTGCGCGCCATCGCACGCCAGGCGGAGGCCGAGCGCGAGCGGCGTGCCAAGGTGATCCATGCCGAGGGCGAACTGCAGGCCGCCGGCAAGCTGAGCGAGGCCGCCGAGATCCTCGGCCGCCATCCGCAGGCCCTGCAACTGCGCTACCTCGAGACGCTGACCGTGATTGCCGCCGACAAGAACTCGACCATCGTGTTCCCCCTGCCGCTGGACATCATCGGCCCGCTGCTGGAAGTGGCCAGGGGCCGCATCGCGGCGCCCGCGGCCGGCTGAACGGCGCGCGCCGCGGAGCCCGGCCCTGCTCGCGCCGGTCGGCCAGCCGGTGCCGCACGGCGCGGTATGCTGGCCCGAACTGGTCGCTTGCGGAGGCTGCATTCATGACGGACGTTCGATGGGGAATCCTGGGTGCCGCGAAATTCGCGCGCGAATTCATGGGGCCGGCGCTGACGCTGGCGCCAGGCGGCCACGTCGCGGCGCTCGCCACCTCCGATCGCGCCAAGGCCGAGCCCTTCCGCGCCTTCGCCCCGCACCTGCGGGTGCATGACAGCTTCGACGCGCTGCTCGCCGACCCCGCCATCGACGCCGTCTACATCCCGCTGCCCAACGGGCTGCACGTGGAGTGGACGCTCAAGGCGATCCGGGCCGGCAAGCACGTGCTGTGCGAGAAGCCGATGGCCATGCGGGCCGACGAGTTCGACGCGTTGATCGCGGCTCGCGACGCCGCCGGCGTGCTGGCGGCCGAGGGCTTCATGATCGTCCACCACCCGCAGTGGCAGCGCGCGCGCCAGCTGCTGGCCGAGGGCGCGGTGGGCAGGTTGTGGCGCATCGACGGCGCCTTCTCGTTCAACAACCGCGACCCCGGCAACATCCGCAACCGCGCCGACCTGGGCGGCGGCGGCCTGCGCGACATCGGCGTCTACGTGATGGGCGGCGCGCGCTTGGCCACCGGCCTCGAAGGCACCGACGTGCGGGCCCGCATCCAGTGGGAGAACGGGATCGACGTGTACGCCGCGATCACCGCGAAGTTCGGCGACGCCGACTACGCCTGCTTCACGTCGATCCGCATGCACCCGCGCCAGGAGATCACCTTCCATGGCGACGCCGGCGTGCTGCGCCTGCCGGTGCCGTTCAACGCGCGCGTCTTCGGCGAGGCGCGGCTCGAGCTGCATCGCGCAAGCGAGACGATCATCGAGCGCTGGCCCGCGGTGAACCACTACGAGCTGCAGGCCGCCGCGTTCAACCGTGCGGTGCGCGACGGCGAGCCCTACGCCTGCCCGCTGGAGTTCTCGCGCGGCACGCAGGTGATGATGGACGCGGCGTTCGCCAGCGCGGGCTGACCAGGGCGCGGCGGTCGCCGCACCATGCCGGGCGACGTCGCGCGCGGGCAGCGTGCAGGCAGGCGACAGGCGGCTACGGCCGCTTGCTGTAGACGTACTCGAACGCCAGGAACTCCTTCTTCGGCAGCACGGTTTCCGGCGTCAGGTGCAGCTGCACGGTCTGCTTGCCGTCGGGCTGCACCGGCCCGATCGTGAGGCGATAGCGGAAGGACACGTTCTTGGAGCCACCCCAGTCCGGCGCGAGGAAGCGCCCGCCTTGCAGCCCGACCGGCCCGGCCGGATCCGACGACGGCAGCGGCGCGCCGATCTCCGTCATCAGCTGGGGCGCACGCGTGTCCAGCGACGTGTATTCGTAGCGCTTCGCGACCGGGTTGTAGCTCAGCAGCGCATGCCGGTGGAAGGCCGCGGACGGCGGCGCCTCCGTGGCGGCCGGCTCCATCGATTCCTCGAGGTACTTGCCGCCCCACAGCCGCCGCTGCGCCACGGCCCTTGGCAGCTCGACCGCCGCGGCGCCGGGGGCCGGCCACATGCGCTGCTGCACGTCCCAGGTGCCCGCCATGCGCTCCAGCAGCGGCGAGGCGTCCTGCGCATGGGCTCCAGGCGCGCCCACCGATGCGGCGACGGCGAGAACGAGCGATGCACGGTTCCTTGTCATGGGCTCTCCCGAAATGAAGGCCGCAGGATAGGACGAAACTCGACACCTCGGATGGCGCAGGGATGTCCGGCGCCGACGCGCACCCGGGCCTGGCGTCGGACGCTAAGATGAAGGCGTCGACGGGCGGCCGGCCCGTCGATCGATTCAACGATCGCCGCCTGTCGATGCAGGCGGCAACTCCCGACAGAGATGCGTATGCCACTGAAACTGGGCCTGGTAGGTATTGGCAAGATCGCCCGCGATCAACACATTCCGGCGCTCGCCGCCGACCCGCGCTTCGAGCTCGTGGCCTGCGCCAGCCGCAACGCGCGCGTGGACGGCGTGGCGAACTTCGCCGACATCGAGACCCTGCTCGCCGAGGTGAGGCAGCTCGATGCCATCTCCATCTGCACGCCGCCCCAGGCGCACTTCGAGGCGGCCCTCGCCGCGCTGCGGGCGGGCAAGCACGTCATGCTCGAGAAGCCGCCCGCTGCGACGACGCGGCAGATCGCGCTGCTGCAAGCCGAGGCGGCGCGGCACGGCTGCACCCTGTTCCAGACCTGGCACTCGCGCTTCGCCGCGGGCGTGGACACGGCACGCGAGTGGCTGCGCGGGCGCACCCTCTCGGGCGGCAGCATCACCTGGAAGGAAGACGTCCATCATTGGCACCCCGGCCAGCAGTGGATCTGGGAACCAGGCGGCCTGGGCGTCTTCGACCCGGGCATCAACGCCTTGTCGCTGTTGACGGAGGTCCTGTCCGATGAAGTCTTCGTGCACCAGGCCGTCCTCGATTTCCCGGAGAACCAGCAGGCCCCGATCGCGGCCCGCCTCAGCCTTCGAACGGCTGCCGGCGTCACGGTGAACGCGGAATTCGACTTCCGCCAGAAGGGCGAGCAGACGTGGGACATCGCATTGGTCACCACCTCCGGCCGCCTCCGGCTCTCCCGTGGCGGCGGCGTGCTGGAGATCGACGACCGGCCGCTGGGCGCCGACGACGCCCTGGCGGGCGAATACCCCCGGCTGTACGCGCGCTTCGCCGAGCTCTGCGCGGCCGGCGAGTCGGAGGTCGACTGGCGGCCATTCCAGCTGGTGGCCGATGCCTTCCTGGTGGGAGAGCGCCGCATCGTGGCGGCGCACCAGGTCTAGACGGCCGGCACCGCGGCCGAGTCGCGCCGTCCTCGCGGGCCTGTCGCTCAGGCGACCGCGGTGGTCGGGGCCTTGCGCGCCGTCTTCATGCACGCCTCGACCAGGGCCTGGGCGCGCTCCGGCGCCATGGGCGCGGTGCCGAACAGGGCGCGGTAGACGACGGGCGCGACGACCGTGTCCATCACGGCGTCGACGTCGGGCACGGGCTCGCCGCGCCTGATGCCGCGGTCGACGATGGTCTCGATCTGCGCCGCGGTGAAGGCCGCGCACTGGCAGGGCACGGGCAGCTGGCCTTCGGCGAGCGCGCCGCGCCTGGCGGACAGCACGTCCAGCATCATGCCCAGGCCGACCTCGGACGACATCTCGTCGCGGTACTGCTCCGCCCAGGCCAGCAGGTCGCCGGCGACGCTGCCGGTGTCGGCCGGGTCGGCATCGGGGCGCAGGCGTTCGACGGCGACGTCGGCCAGCAGGTCGGCCAGCTCGCCCCAGCGGCGGTAGATGGTGGACGGCGTCACGCCCGCGCGGGCGGCGATCAGCGGCACCGTCAGGGCGGCACGGCCGTGCTGCGCCAGCAGCTCGAGCGTGGCCCGGTGCACCGCCGCCTGGACGCGGGCGCTGCGGCCGCCGGGACGGGGAATCGTGCGGTTGATCGTCGTCATGGGGAAGCCATCTTAAAGCAAAGGAATTGCATTAGCGAGGCCAGGGAGGCACAATCCACTAACGCAAAGACTTTGCGTTTGGTTGAGTTGGAGTCGCCCATGTCGAACACCGCCCGCACCCCGCTGTCCGCGATCCCCGCCACGCCCGGCCGCATGAGCCGGCCCGCGGCGCTGTGGCTCAACGCATCCATCCTGGTCGCCTACCTGGCGGCCTCGACGGCGCCGTCGCCCCTGTACGCGCTGTACCGCGAGGCCTGGGGCTTCTCGGCGCTCACGCTCACCGTCGTCTTCGCCACCTACGCGTTCGCGCTGCTGGGCGCGCTGCTGTTCTTCGGCGCGCTGTCGGACCATCGCGGCCGGCGCGAGGTCGTGCTGGTGGCACTCGGCCTGGAAATCGCCTCGCTGCTGGTGTTCCGCCACGCCGACTCCGTCGCCTGGCTCGTCGTCGCGCGCGCCGTGCAGGGCGTGGCCACCGGCATCGCCACCAGCGCGCTGAGCGCCGGCATGCTGGACATCCATCGAGAGCGCGGCTCGCTGCTGAACAGCGTCTCGCCGCTGGTGGGCATGGGGCTGGGCGCGCTCGGCGCCGGCGCGCTGGCGCAGTTCGCGCCCGCGCCCACGCGGCTGGTGTTCGACGTGCTGCTCGCGATCCTCGTCGCGCAGGCGCTGGCCGCGTTCTTCCTGCCGGAGACGGTCTCGAAGCGCCCCGGAGCGCTGGCGGCGATGAAGCCGCGGCTCGCCGTGCCGGCGCGCGCCTGGCCGACGCTGTGGCAGGTGCTGCCGGTCAACACCGCGCAGTGGGCGCTGGGCGGCTTCTACGCGTCGCTCGGGCCATCGCTGGCACGCATCGTCACGGGCATCCACTCGCCGCTGATCGGCGGCGGCGTGGTGGCCACCCTGGTGCTCGCCGGCGCGGCCACGGTCCTGGTGGTGCGCACGCGGCCGGCGCGCGCGGTGCTCGCGGGCGGCACCGCGGCGCTGGTGGTCGGGCTGGTCGTGACGCTGGCCGGGGTGGAGCTGCATTCCACCGCGACGTTCTTCGCCGGCTCGCTCATCGCGGGCCTGGGCTTCGGCGCCGCGTTCAATGGCACGATGCGCAGCCTGGTGCCGCTGGCCGAGGCGCATGAGCGCGCGGGCCTGATGTCGACGTTCTTCGTGCTGAGCTACCTCGCGTTCAGCCTGCCCGCGATCGCGGCCGGCCTGATGGCGGGCCGCTTCGGCCTGCAGGCCGCGTCGGTCGGCTACGCCCTGCTGCTGGTGGCGCTGGGGGTCGTCGCGCTGGCGATGATGGCGCGGCAGAAAGCGGCGGCCTGACGACGGGGGCACGCGCCGCGAGCGTCCTGCTGCTGGGCTGACAGGGACACGGAGCCGCGAGCCGCCCCTCCCCGCCATGCTGCGCGCAGTCGCGGATCCACGCGCGACGATGCGCTTCCCCGGAGCAGGGATCCCGCGGCACGCTTCGCTGCGCGCAGGACGACGCACCTTGCGCGCGTCACCGCCGCCAGCGCGCGCGACACGTGACACGTATGCGCGCGGAGGCCAGGCCCCGCGGCGGCCTCATCCCAGCGCGTCGTTGACCCGCTCGTTGAACTCCGCCAGGTCCACCGCCGTGTTCACCTCCCGCGGCAACGCATCGCGCGCCGAGAACACGCCCAGCACGCGCCCGCCCTCGCCCAGCACCGGCAGGTGGCGGAAGCCGCGCTCGATCATGATCACGACGGCGTCGGCCACCTTGGTCTCCGGGGCGACGCAGCGC
>JAEKKH010000464.1 GCA_019510465.1 Burkholderiales bacterium | reverse complement strand
TCGAGCCTTACGTCACCACCAAGTCCAAGGGCACCGGCCTGGGCCTGGCGGTCGTCAAGAAGATCGTCGACGAGCATCGTGCCCGCGTCCGTATCGCGAACCTGGGCAGCGGCGAAGACGGCGCGACCGGCGCTGCCGGGGCCCAAGTTTCGATATCATTTTCCCGCTTCGTCGAGGCAGCTCCCCAGGAGCCGCCGGGCGAAACCCCTGTATAAAGCGTCTTTTGCGGCGCACGAGTCAGCCGAGCGCGCCGCCGCCCCGTTTCCACATTCATGGCCACGATTCTTGTAGTTGACGACGAAATGGGCATCCGCGCCCTGCTCTCCGAGATCCTCACCGACGAGGGTCACACGGTGGAGGTTGCGGAGAACGCCGCGAACGCGCGCCTGGTGCGCGAACGCCTGCGTCCCGACCTCGTGCTGCTCGACATCTGGATGCCCGACGTCGACGGCATCACGCTGCTCAAGGAATGGGGCGCCACGGCGCAGCTGAACATGCCCGTCATCATGATGAGCGGGCACGGCACCATCGACACCGCCGTGGAGGCCACCAAGTACGGCGCCATCGCGTTCCTCGAGAAGCCGATCACCCTGCAGAAGCTGTTGCGCGCCGTCGAGCAGGGCCTCGCGCGCCCGTCCTCCCGCCCGGCCGCCACCGCCGACGTCCAGGCCGCCATGCTGCAAGGCAATGGCTATCGCGCCGACGCGATGACCGTCGAGGCCGCGATGACCGGCGGCCTCGGCCTGCAGCCCGCCGCCCCGATGAACCTGGGCCCGCAACCCGAACAGAGCTTCGACCTCGATCGCCCGCTGCGCGAGGCCCGCGACGCCTTCGAGAAGAGCTACTTCGAGTTCCACCTCGCCCGCGAGAACGGCTCGATGACCCGCGTCGCCGAAAAGACCGGCCTGGAACGCACCCACCTCTACCGCAAGCTCAAGCAGCTGGGCGTCGACCTGTCGCGCGGCAAGCGCGGCATGGGCGGCTGAACCCGCCCAGAAATTTCGGCCAACGCCAATTTGGCGCCCGAAACTCTGCTAGACTAGCGGGCTTCGCCGATCGCTCGACGAAGCAAGTCTGAAGAAGACGGCCTGGTAGCTCAGTTGGTAGAGCAGCGGATTGAAAATCCGCGTGTCGGTGGTTCGATTCCGCCCCAGGCCACCA
>JAEKKH010000463.1 GCA_019510465.1 Burkholderiales bacterium | reverse complement strand
AGCTGCGGGTGCTCATGCTCAGAGAATGGTCAGGTGTTCGGTGCCGGAGGACAGGTCGCCGGAGCGCGCACGCTCGCTGTTCAGCTTGATCTGCAGGCGCAGGTCGTTCACCGAGTCGGCGTTGCGCAGCGCGTCTTCGTAGGTCACCTTGCCGGCCTCGTACAGGTCGAACAGCGCCTGGTCGAAGGTCTGCATGCCCTGCTCGCGCGAGCGCTTCATCAGCTCCTTGATCTCGCTGATCTCGCCCTTGAAGATCAGGTCCGAGATCAGCGGCGAGTTGAGCAGGATCTCGACGGCGGCGACACGGCCCTTGCCTTCGCGGCGCGGCAGCAGGCGCTGGCTGACCAGCGCACGCAGGTTCAGCGACAAGTCCATCAGCAACTGCTGGCGGCGGTCTTCGGGGAAGAAATTGATGATGCGGTCCAGCGCCTGGTTGGCGCTGTTGGCGTGCAGCGTGGCCATGCACAGGTGGCCGGTCTCGGCAAAGGCGACCGCGTGTTCCATCGTCTCGCGGTCGCGCAGCTCGCCCATCAGGATGACGTCCGGCGCCTGGCGCAGCGAGTTCTTCAGCGCGGCCTCCAAGCTGTCGGTGTCCAGGCCCAGCTCACGCTGCGTGACGATGCAGTTCTTGTGCGGATGCACGAACTCGATCGGATCCTCGATGGTCACGATGTGGCCATAGGTCGTCTCGTTGCGCTCGTCGATCATGGCGGCCAGCGACGTGCTCTTGCCCGAGCCGGTGGCGCCCACGACGATGACCAGGCCGCGCTTGTGCTGCACCACCTCGCGCAGCACGGGCGGCAGGTCCAGCGACGTGATGGTCGGCAGCGTGGACGGGATGGTCCGCAGCACCAGGCCCACCTGCCCCTGCTGCAGGAAGGCGTTGACGCGAAAGCGCCCGACGCCGTGCGGCGAGATCGCGAAGTTGCACTCCTTGCTGCGCTCGAACTCGGCCGCCTGCTTGTCGTTCATGATGGCTCGCGCCAGCTGCAGCGTGTGCTGGCCCGTCAGCGGCTGAGGCGACACCTTGGTCAGCTTGCCGTCGACCTTGATGGCCGGCGGGAACTCGGCCGTCAGGAAGAGGTCGGAGCCCTTGCGCGACAGCATCAGCCGCAGCAGGTCGTTGATGAATTTCGAGGCCTGGTCGCGTTCCATAAGGGTCT
>JAEKKH010000227.1 GCA_019510465.1 Burkholderiales bacterium | reverse complement strand
GCCTGGCCGACGGCACGCTGGCCGGCAGCACGCTGACGATGGACCAGGCGCTGCGCAACCTCGTCGGCATGGGCCTGAGCCTGGACGACGCGTCGCGCCGCGTGTCCACCAACGCGGCCGACTTCCTCGGGCTGGCCGACCGCGGCCGCCTGCTCGTCGGCGCGCGCGCCGACCTGGTCGTGCTCGACGCCGACCTGCAACTGACCCAAGTGATCGTAGAAGGAGATTCCATTGAGCTCACGGATGTTTGACGAAGCCCGCGAGGCCCCCGCGGCCGTGGCTCGTCTGATGGCGGCCGACGTCGGCGCCTACACCTCGCTGGGCGAGCAACTCCGTGCCGATCCGCCGCGGTCCGCCCTCACGGTGGCCCGCGGCAGCTCCGACCACGCCGCGCACTACATGGCCTACCTCGTGATGGCGCGCCTCGGGCGCCTCGTCACGTCGCTGCCGATGTCGCTGGTCACGCTGTACCAGTCGCAGCTCGATTGCGACGGCCTGGTGTCGTGGGGCTTCTCGCAGTCAGGCCAGAGCCCGGACCTGATCGCGCCGACGCGCTTCTTCCGCGAAGGCGGCGCGCGCACGGTGGCCGTCGTCAACGACGCCGGCTCGCCGCTTGCCGAGGCCGCGCAATGGGTGCTGCCGCTGCACGCCGGCGCCGAGACCAGCGTGGCCGCCACCAAGAGCTACATCGCCCAGCTGGTGGCCGGCGCGCGCATCGTCGCGCACTGGCAGAACGACCACGCCCTGCTGGCCGCGCTCGAGACGCTGCCCGAGGTGCTGGAGCGCGCCGCCTACGCCGACTGGTCGCCGCTGGTCGAGGCGCTGGTGGACGCCGACAAGCTGTTCGTGATCGGCCGCGGCACCAGCCTGGCCATCGCGATGGAGGCCGCGCTGAAGTTCAAGGAAGTCTGCGGCATCCAGGCCGAGGCCTTCTCGGGCGCCGAGGTCAAGCACGGCCCGATGGCGCTGATCGACGAGGGCTACCCGCTGCTCGTGTTCGCCCCGCGCGGCCCGGCCCAGGCCGGCCTGCTGCAGCTGGCCGACGACATGCGCCGCCGCGGCGCGCGCGTGCTCGTCGCGGCGCCGGTGGGCACGCCGGGCTCGGAGCTGCCGCTCGTCGTCGCCGGCCACGAGGACCTCGACCCGATCTCGGCGATCCAGAGCTACTACCTGGCTGTCGAGGCGCTCGCGCGGGCGCGTGGCCTCGATCCGGACAAGCCGCGCCACCTGAACAAGGTCACGCTGACGCACTGACAACCCCGCTCGCTTCCCCCGAGGGGCTGGGCGGCTCGCTCCGGATCCGGAGCGGCCGCGCGCTCGCCGCCTCTTCTTCGATGAATCGTACGGCCCCATGAACAGCAGCACGTTCCATCCTGGCCATCTCGTGATGGTCGACATCCCGGGCACGGCGCTCGACGCCGAGACCGCGGCGTTCCTGCGCCGCCATCACGTGCGCGCCATCTGCCTGTTCCGCCGCAACCTCGGCACCGAGGACGAAATCCGCAAGCTCACGGCCGACCTGCGCGAAGTGATGGGCCCGAATGCGCTGATCGGCATCGACCAGGAAGGCGGCTCGACGATCCGTGCCACGTTCCTGCCGCAGGCGCCGGCCGCGATGGCGCTCGGCGCGATCGGCGACGAGGCGCTGTGCGAGGAGGTCGGCGCGGTCGTCGCGCGCGGGCTGCGCAGCCTGGGCATCAACTGGAACTTCGCGCCCGTCCTCGACGTCAACAACAACCCGGGCAACCCGGTGATCGCCGAGCGCAGCTTCGGCGAGGACCCGGACGAGGTGGCGCGCCTGGCCGCGGCCTGGATGCGCGGCTCGCTGCGCGAGGGCGTGGCGTGCTGCGTGAAGCACTTCCCCGGCCACGGCGACACGGCCACCGATTCGCACCACGCGCTGCCCGTCGTCGACAAGTCGGTGGCGCAGCTCGAGGCGCTCGAGCTCAGGCCGTTCCGCGCGCTGGCGCATGCGCGCGGCGACACGCCGGCCGCGCCGGCGGTGATGACGGCGCACATCGTCTATCCGCAGATCGACCCCGAGCACCCGGCCACGCTGTCGCGTCCGGTGCTCACCGGCCTGCTGCGCGAGAACCTCGGCTACGACGGCGTCGTCATCACAGACGCGCTCATGATGAAGGCCGTGCACGACAGGTACGGCCATGCCGTCGCCGCCGTGATGGCGCTGCAGGCCGGCGCCGACATGCCGCTCGCGCAGGGCACGCTTGCCGAGCAGGCCGCCACGGTGCAGGCGATCGAGCAGGCGCTGGCCGAGGGCCATCTGCTGCCGGGCGACGTGAAGAAGTCCGGGGCCCGCCTGGTCGCGCTCGCGCGGGCCTATCCCGTCGCGCCGAAGCGCTATGACGCGAAGCAGCGCGCCGCGGACGACGCCGCGATGCGCGCGGCCTGGGCGCGCGGCCTGACCGCGTTCGACGGCGCCGGCAAGCGCGCGCAGCCGCCCGCGGCCGGCGCGCCGCTGCGCGTCGTCACGCAGGATTCGGTGGAATGCGACGGCGTCTCCGAGGCCGGCCTGCCCGCGGAGCGCGTGATGGAAATGTTCGCCGGCTTCGCCGACGTGCAGTTGGTCAAGGTGCCCGATCTGCGCGCGATCGATGCCGCGAGCTTCCCGCGCGACGGCCGCTTCAACGTCCTCGTGTCCAACCACCGCACGCGTTTCGGCGCCGCGGCGGCCGGCGCGCGGCCCGACCTGCACGTCGCGCTGTGGAATCCGTTCCAGCTGTTCGACATCGCGGCGCCGTCGCTGGTCACCTGGGGCTACTGCGACGGCGCGCTCGAGGCCGTGCGTGCCTGGCTCGAAGGCCGCGCGCGGGCGGCCGCCCGGTCTCCGGTGAAGCTCTCTCCCCGCCCCGCCTGAGCGCGGGGCACACTGCCGCACGACCTCGAGTCGACCCGTGACCCCTCTTGCGCCATCGCCGCCCGGAAAGAGAGCCCCAGTGCAAAGCCAATCCGTCCTGCCCGCCGATGCCGCGCCGCTGCAAGAGGCCGTGGCGCCGTCGCTGAAAGGCTCACCGAGCACGTGGGTGCCGAGCCTGTACTTCGCCCAGGGCCTGCCGTATTTCGTGGTGACCGGCCTGGCGACGCTGCTGCTGGCCGACCTCGGCATGACCGACGAACAGGTGACGAAGTGGCTCAGCCTGCTCGGCTGGGCCTGGATCGTGAAGCCGCTCTGGAGCCCGTTCCTGGAGGCCCTGAGCAGCAAACGACGCCTGGTCGTGGCCTTCCAGTTGCTGGGCGCCGTCACGATGGGCGCGATCGCCATCGGACTCAACACGCCCTTCGCGATTCCGCTCGCGATCGGCCTGCTCGCGGTGCTGGCGCTCGTCTCGGCGACGCATGACATCGCGTCGGACGGGCTCTACATCGCCAGCCTGAGCGACCAAAAGCAAGCCGACTTCGCGGGATGGCAAGGCGCGTTCTATAACATCGCGCGCGCCTTCACGAAGGGCGCGTTGCCATGGATCTCGGGCATTCTCGTCGCGCACTTCGGCGTCGCGATGGGCTGGGGCGGTGTGTTCCTGATCGCGGCCATGGCATTGGCGGCCATCGCGATCTATCACACGCGGGCGCTGCCGGAGGTGGTCGCACCGGATATGGCGAGACACAGCGCGGCGCAGGTTGCGCGCACGCTGTGGGAGGTCATTGCCGACCTCTTCGGCAAGCGCGGCATCTGGTTTGCGATCGTGTTCGTGCTGCTGTTCCGGGCGGGCGAAGGCCAGCTGCAGGCGGTCGCCCAGCTGTTCCTGAAGCGCCCGGTGGCGGGCGGCGGTCTCGGCCTGAGCAACCAGGACATCGGGACAGCCTACGGCATCGCCGGCACGATCGCGTTCATTGTCGGCAGCATCGCCGGCGGCTATTTCGCGGCCTGGCTCGGCTTGCGCAAGGCGATGCCCATGCTGGTCATCGCGATGAACCTGCCGAACCTGATCTTCTGGTGGCTCAGCCTCGCGCATCCAACCAGCTGGTTCCTGATCGCGGGCGCCCTGTCGATCGAGACCTTCGGCTACGGCTTCGGCTTCGTCGGCGTGATCCTGTTCATGATGCAGTACATGGCACCGGGCAAGTATCCGACCGCGCACTACGCGCTGGCGACGGGCGTGATGGCGCTCGGCAACAGCGCGGCCGGCTACTACAGCGGCCAGATCGAGACGTTCCTGGGCTACCAGCACTTCTTCCTGTGGACCGTTGTGAGCGCGCTGCCGGTGTTGGTGATGTCGTTCCTGATTCCGAAGCGCGAGCTTGGTGAATCGGCCTGAGATGACGCGCCCGCTCTTGCCGTGGCGCGGGGTTCCGCGCGGCGCCGCCACGCTTGCGGCGGTGCTGGCAGTTGCCGGCTGCGCCGACGTCGTCGCGCCCACACCCCCAACACCCTCGCAGCTGTTCTTCGACGACTTCTCCTACGCCAGCCCCGCCGACATGGCCGCCGCCGGCTGGCAACTGCGTGACGGCACGGGCCACCCCGGCCTGCCTGGCGGCCGCTTCTCGGCCGACGCCGTCTCGCTGCAGGACGATCCGCTGCAGGCCGGCAACCGCGTGCTGCGCATGACGGCCCGCACGGATGGCACCGGTGCGGGCACCGTGCAGGCGCAGCTGTGCCACCAGCGCAAGTACCTGCGAGGCACCTACGCGGCGCGGATCCGCTTCAGCGATGCGCCGCGCTCGGGTGTCGACGGCGACCTGGCCGTCGAGTCGTTCTACGCCGTCGCACCGCTCCAGCACGCGTTCGACCCGGACTTCAGCGAGCTCGATTGGGAGTACCTCCCGAACGGCGGCTGGGGCAGCGACAAGACGCGGTTGTACGGCGTGTCGTGGCAGACGGTGCAGATCGACCCGTGGGAGG
>JAEKKH010000226.1 GCA_019510465.1 Burkholderiales bacterium | reverse complement strand
CCGCATAGACGTGCTGGCGCGCGTCGTCGGTGCGGGTGAGCAGGCCCTTGGCCAGCATGTTCTGCATGAGCTTGAGCGCGCTGGTGTAGCCGGTGTCCGTGTCGGCGTACACCGCCGCGTGCACGTCGCGGACGGTGGACGGCCCGTCGCGCCACAGCACGCGCAGGATGGCCAGTTCGGCGGCGGTGGGCGGCGGCGTCTTGCTCATGGGCTCATTTTGCGCGCGCCATCGCCACGATGCCATGCGCGAAAGGGCCAGTTGGCGGCCGATCAGGCGCCGGAGAGCGCGCGCGCATCATCGCGCCGCGGCGGCCGGCCGCCGGAATCGCGCCCGCGCTGTTCGCCGGGAAGACCACGCGCCGCCGCCATCGAATCCGATCGGCGCGAGAATGGGTGATCCCGATTCATCGTCCCGCCCGCCATGAAACTCGCCACCTGGAACGTCAACTCCCTCGGCATCCGCCTGCCCCACCTGCTGGCCTGGCTGGCCGAGGCGCAGCCCGATGCGGTGGTGCTGCAGGAGACCAAGCTGGTCGACGAGAAGTTTCCGCACGCGCAGCTGAAGGAGGCCGGCTGGAACGTCGAGTTCTTCGGGCAGAAGACCTACAACGGCGTGGCGCTGGTCTCCAAGCAGCCGGCCACCGCCATCGTGCGCAACATTCCGGGCCACGCCGACGAACAGGCGCGCGTGATCGCGGGCACGATCGGCGACGTGCGCATCGTCGGCGGCTACTTCCCGAATGGGCAGGCGCCCGGCAGCGAGAAGTTCGCCTACAAGATGGCCTGGCTGGACGCGCTGAAGGGCTGGCTCGCCACCGAGCTCGCCGCCAACCCGAAGCTGGTGCTGATGGGCGACTTCAACATCGCGCCCGAAGACCGCGACGTGCACGACCCGGTGCTGTGGGCCGGACAGATCCACTGCACCGACGAGGAACGCACGCACTTCCGCGGCCTGTGCGCGCTGGGCCTGCACGACGCCTTCCGCCTGCTCGACCAGCCGCCCAAGCTGTGGAGCTGGTGGGACTACCGCAACCTCGCGTTCCGCAAGAACCAGGGTCTGCGTATCGACCACATCCTGGTCAGCGAGCCGCTGCGCGCCGGCGTGCGCGCCTGCACGATCGACAAGGCGCAGCGCAAGCTCGAACGGCCCAGCGACCACGCGCCGGTCATCGTCGAGATCGAGCTGCCCGTGGCCTGATGGCTCAGGCCGCTTGCCGCGCGGGCCCCGGCCGACGCGCAACCGGCCACAAAGCGACCGCGTTGCCCAGGATCGCCAGCGCGATGCCGGCCAGCGTCAGCCCCGTCCAGAGGAAGTTCTCGAACACGCTGGACACCACCAGCGCCACCAGGGGCGTCAGCACGCCCACATAGCCCGCCTTGGCGGCGCCGACGCGGTGCACCAGCGCGTAATAGGCGCCGAAGGCGACGATGGAGCCGAGCAGCGCCAGCCAGGCGAGCGAGCCGAGGAAGACGGGCCGCCACGACCAATGCCACGGCGTGCCCGCCAGCAGGGCATGCGCGAGCGCGGCGCCCGCGCCGCAGGCCATCGCCCAGGCCAGCGGACCCCAGCCGCGCACGCCGAGCCGGTGGTAGCCCGCCGCGGCGATCGTCGACAGGCTCGCCAGCAGCACCGAGGCCATCGTCAACTCCGCGCCCCACACCACCTGCTGCGAGGCGGTCAGGCGCGTGAACTCGTGCCAGAAGATCAGCACGACACCGGCGACACCCGCGACGCCGCCGAGCGCCACGCGCGCGGACATCGGCGTTCCGAGGAACACCCGCGCCAGCACCAGGCCGAACAGGGGCGACGCGGCGTAGCCCACCGCCACGACGCCGCTGGCCACGAAGCGCTCGGCCTCGTACACGCACACGTAGCTCGCGTAGAACCCCGTCAGCCCCTGCACGACCACGAGCGCCGAGACCCTCGGTGGCAGGCGCAGCGGGACGCGGCGCGCGACGCAGAACGCCAGCAGCGCGGCGGCGGCCAGCCCGAAACGGATCGCCACGCCCAGCGTCGGCGCGATGACGTCGATCTGGGCGGTGATGGCGAACCAGGTGGTGCCCCAGATCAGGATGCAGATGGCGTAGAGGGCGGAGGTCGGCAGGTGCATGAGGCCGCGCAGTGTGCCATGCGGCGCCCGACCTTCGCCGGGCAGGGCCCGCTCGCGGTGCCTGCCGCGCCGGATGAGTGCGTGCGGACGGCGGCGGCGGGGCCGCCTGGCTCAGGCGTGCGCCGTCGCGTGCCAGCGCGTAGCGGCCTCGGGGAACTGGGTGCGGGCCCGCCAGACCTCGACGCGTGACGACGCGTCGCGGACGGAGACCGCGTCCGGCCGCGTGCCCATCAACCGCCGCGCGATTCGACGACCTTCAGCGCCGCGCGCGCCTGGTCGATGGCCTCGCGATTGAGCTCGCGCGACGACGGCGTGCCGACGCGGGCGTTGTGCAGCACGCCTTCCAGCAGCGGACGCGCCTGCGCGTCGCGGCCCAGGTTCGCCAGGAAGATGCCGTAGGCAGCCTGCGTCTCGGTGGTGTTGTGCACGTGCATGGCGTGGTCGAAGGCCTCGAGCGCGCGGGCCTCGTCGACCTGGGTCAGCGCCTGGGCGCGCCACAACGCGGCGTCGCCGCCGGCGTCGCGCGGCGAATCGGCCAGCAGCGCGTCCAGCGTGGCGGCGGCGTCGGCGTGGCGGCCGGCGAACAGCTGCGCGCGCGCCAGCCCGCGGCGGAACTTCACGTCCTTCGCGTACGGGCCGCTGGCGCAGGCTTGGAACTGCTCGACCGCTTCGGCGTAGTCGCCGCGCGCCAGCAGCGCCTCGGCCAGGCGCGAGCGGTTGTCGACGGTGGGCGTGCGCTCGAAGGCGAGGCGCGCCTCGCGCAGCTCGCGGTTGGGGTCGACGAGGGACTTGACGACGCGCGCCGACTTGCGGGCCACGGTCGAATGCCGCATCTCCGGCAGGTACTCGGCGAAGAAGTAGATCAGGCTGCCGAGGAACGGCGCGATGATCAGGATGAACACCCAATACATCGGCCGCCCGGTGCGCACGGCGTGGACGGCGAAGAAGATCGCGATGGCGATGTCCAGGAAGCCAAGAAGCGGCACGAATTTCCCTCCCGTTGTGGTGGGCGGAATTGTAGGCGCCGCTCGCGACGCGCCCGGGCGGGCGCGTCGCCGCGCTTCAGTCCTCGAGTCCGAGTTCCTGGATCTTGCGCGTGATCGTGTTGCGCCCGATGCCCAGCTTCTGCGCGGCCTCGATGCGGCGGCCGCGCGTGAGAGCCAGGGCCGTGCGGATCAGCTGCCCCTCGAACTGGCGGCTGAGCTGGTCCCAGACGTCGGGCGAGCCGGCGTCCAGCAGGCTGCGTGCGGCGTACTCGAGGTCGCCCAGCCAGTTGCTGCCGGCCGGCACGCCCGCAAGATGGGCGGCAGGCAACACGCTGGTGCCCGACGCCCCATCTGCGCCCACGACCATCGCGCCGCCGTGGCCGTCCGCCCCCGGCAAGGGCGTCGCCTCGCCCGCGGCCGCACGCGCGAGGCCGCTGCGCGGTGCGCTCAGCTCCGGCGGCAGGTCCTTGCTCTCGATCACCTGGGCCGGCGCCATCACGGTGAGCCAGTGGCAGACGTTCTCGAGCTGGCGTACGTTGCCCGGGAACTCGAAACCCTTCATCGCCTCGAGCGCGTCGTCGGTGATGCGCTTGGGTTCGACGCCCAGTTCCTTGGCGCTCTTCTGCAGGAAGAAGCGCGCGAGCGTCGGGACGTCCTCGATGCGCTCGCGCAGCGGCGGCAGCCGCAGGCGGATCACGTTGAGGCGGTGGAACAGGTCTTCGCGAAATACCCCTTGCCGTACCCGCTCCTCGAGGTTCTGGTGCGTCGCCGCGATCACGCGCACGTTGGCCTTGATCGGCTGGTGGCCGCCGACGCGGTAGAACTGTCCGTCGCTGAGCACCCGCAGCAGGCGCGTCTGCAGGTCGAACGGCATGTCGCCGATCTCGTCGAGGAACAGCGTGCCGCCGTCGGCCTGCTCGAAGCGGCCGCGGCGCATCGTCTGGGCGCCGGTGAACGCGCCGCGCTCATGGCCGAACAGCTCGGACTCCAGCAGGTCCTTCGGGATCGCCGCGGTGTTGATCGCGACGAACGCGCCGTTGCTGCCGTGGTCGCCGCGCGGGCTGTGGCGGTGCAGCGCGCGCGCCACCAGCTCCTTGCCGGAACCCGACTCGCCGGTGATCAGCACCGTCACGTTGCTCTGCGAGAGCCGCCCGATCGCACGGAACACGTCCTGCATCGCGGGCGCCTGGCCCAGGATCTCGGGCGCGGGCGCGTTGCGCTCGTCCAGCACCTCCTCGCGCAGGCTCTCCTCGAGCGCGCGGCGGATCAGCTCGACCGCCTTGGCGAGGTCGAACGGCTTGGGCATGTACTCGAAGGCGCCGCCCTGGAACGACGAGACGGCGCTGTCGAGGTCGGAATACGCCGTCATCACGATGACCGGCAGGCCCGGCAGGCGCTCCTTGACCTTGGCCAGGAGGTCGAGCCCGGAGCCGCCGGGCATCCGGATGTCGCTGACGAGCACCTGCGGTTCGTCGGTCTCGAGCGCGGCGAGCACGTCGCGCGTCGTGGCGAAGCTGCGCACCGGCAGCTGCTCTCGCGCCAGCGCCTTTTCCAGGACGAAGCGGATGGATGGGTCGTCGTCAACGATCCAGAAGGTCTGCGCCAGCGTCAAGCCCAGGCCCGACCCGCCTTCCCGCCCCGACACCAGCGGATAGAAGATCTGATCGCGAATGGACTCGGGGACGCCCGGGCCGTTGTCCTGGATATGCAATTCCAATGCCAGTCGGTAGCGCTGCTTGCCGATCGTCTCCTGGCGCGCGATGCGCGTGCGCAGCACGATGCGGGCCGTGCCGTGCTCGATCTGCTCGGACAGCGCCTGGGTGGCGTTGTGCACGATGTTGAGCACGGCCTGGATCAGCTGCTCGCGGTCGCCGCGGAACTCGGGGATGGAGGTGTCGTAGTCGCGCTCGACCACCAGCCCCTTCGGATACTCGGCCAGCACCAGCGAGCGGATGCGCTCGAGCACCTCGTGGATGTTGAGCTCGGCCACCACCTGCGCCTTGCGGTGCGGTGCCAGCAGGCGGTCGACCAGCACCTGCAGGCGGTCGGCCTCGTGGATGATGACCTGCGTGTATTCGCCGAGCTCGGCCTGGTCGATCTCGAGCTCCAGCAACTGCGCCGCGCCGCGAATGCCGCCCAGCGGGTTCTTGATCTCGTGGGCCAGGTTGCGGATCAGCTCCTTGGTGACGTGCGCCTGCTCCAGCGCGCGCTCCTCGCGGTCCTGGCGGGTCTGCTGCTCGATCTCGATCATCTCGACGAACACGCGCCCGCCATGGAGGTCGTGCTGGCTGACGATGACGTGCACCGGCAGCGAGGCCATGCTCGACACCGACGAGCGCCGCAGCGAGCCGTCGAAGCGGCGGGCCGACACCTCGTTGCGCGACACGGCGGCGATGGCCTCGGACAGCGCGGCCGTCTCGCGGAACCAGTCGTAGATGCTGCCGCGCACGAGCTTGCGGCGGGCGACGCCGATGACGTCCTCCAGCACGGAGTTGGCGAACACGCAGTGGCCGCCCGGCTCGACGACGGCCACGAGCGTGGCGAGGTGGTCGAACGCGGTGTAGTCGATGCCGCCGACGCGCCCCCGCTCGCCCTCGCCCGCCTCGACGGCCCCCGGCGTCTCGTCCGGCGCGGCATCCGGCTGGGCGCGGCGCGGGCCCATCACTGGGTCTTCGCGAGTTCGCGGGTGATCGCGCTGATGTCGGACTCGGTGCGCGTGATCTGGGCCTTGAGGTCGGCCGTGCGATCGAGGTATTTCTGGTAGTTCTTCTCGTCGCCCTTGCGCTCGGGCTGGCCGTTGTTGTATTCCTTCTGCAGCGCGTCGAGCTGGGACTGGGCCTTGATCAGCTCCTCCTGCAGGATCTTGCGCGCGTCGGAGTCACGCGCCTTCTGTTCCTGCGCGTCGACCTTGCTGCTGGCCGACGGGCTCGGCGCGGCCGCGCCGCCGCGCGCCTTGGGCGCGGGGATGGTGGTGGGCTGCTGCGTCACCATGGCCTTGCACCCCTTGGCCTCGGCCTCCTTGGGCGTGATCGTGTTCGTGAACACGTTGCCGGGACACTGGTAGTAGGTGGAGGTTTCCGCCGCCGCGGCGCCGGTGGCGACCAGCGCCAGCAGGGCGGCCGCGAGCAGGGACGACGGCCGGCTGACGCGGGCGGACGGGATGCGGGAAGCAGTTGCGGTGGCCACGTTCATCATTTCATTGTGGCGCAAAACACGGCGCCGGATGGGCATCCAACGTGTCAGGGCCGCCACTGGAGGACAGGCCCGCGACAACTGCCGCGTAAAGGCCGGGATGCGCGGGCGAAAAAAAAGCGGCCCGTCGCCGGACCGCCTCTCCTCGCCCGGCCTCCGAGCGGAGGCCGGCGTCCCGTCACAGGGAGTAGTACATGTCGAACTCGACCGGATGGGTCGTCATGCGGATGCGCTGGACTTCCTGCATCTTCAGCTCGATGTAGGCATCGAGGTAGGCTTCGGTGAAGACGCCGCCCTTGGTCAGGAACGCGCGATCCTTGTCGAGCGATTCCAGCGCCTGCTCGAGGCTCGAGCAGACGGTCGGGATCTTCGCGTCTTCTTCCGGCGGCAGGTGGTACAGGTCCTTCGTGGCGGCTTCGCCCGGATGGATCTTGTTCTCCACGCCGTCCAGGCCGGCCATCAGCAGCGCCGAGAAGCCCAGGTACGGGTTCATCATCGGATCGGGGAAGCGCGCCTCGACGCGGCGGCCCTTCGGGTTGGCGACGAACGGGATGCGGATCGAGGCCGAGCGGTTGCGCGAGCTGTAGGCCAGCTTGACCGGGGCTTCGTAGCCCGGCACCAGGCGCTTGTAGCTGTTGGTGGTCGGGTTGGTGATCGCGTTCAGCGCGCGGGCGTGCTTGATGATGCCGCCGATGTAGAACAGCGCGAATTCCGACAGTCCGGCGTAGCCGTCGCCTGCGAACAGGTTCTTGCCGTCCTTCCACACCGACTGGTGCACGTGCATGCCCGAGCCGTTGTCGCCGACGATGGGCTTCGGCATGAAGGTGGCCGTCTTGCCGTAGGCGAAGGCGACGTTGTGGACGATGTACTTCTGCAGCTGGACCCAGTCGGCGCGCTGCAGCAGCGTCGAGAACTTCGTGCCGATCTCCATCTGGCCGGCGTTGGCCACCTCATGGTGATGCACTTCGACGGGAATGCCCATCTGCTCGAGGATCAGCGACATCTCCGAGCGCATGTCCTGGCCGGCGTCGACCGGGGGCACCGGGAAGTAGCCGCCCTTGACGGCGGGGCGGTAGCCCTTGTTGCCGTGCTCGTAGTGCTTGCCCGTGTTCCAGGCGGCTTCCTCGGCTTCGATCTCGACCGAGCAGCCCTTCATGCTGACGTCCCACTTGATGGAGTCGAAGATGAAGAACTCGGGTTCCGGACCGAAGTAGGCGGTGTCGCCCAGGCCCGACGCGCGCATGTAGGCCTCGGCGCGCTTGGCCAGCGAGCGCGGGTCGCGCTCGTAGGGCTTGCCGTCGCTCGGCTCGACCACGTCGCAGGTCAGGATCAGCGTGGGCTCTTCGAAGAAAGGATCGATGTTGGCCGTGTTCGGGTCGGGCATGAGCTGCATGTCCGACGCCTCGATGCCCTTCCAGCCGGCGATCGACGAGCCGTCGAACGCATGGCCGGAGACGAACTTGTCTTCGTCGAAGTGAGAGATCGGCACGGACACGTGCTGTTCCTTGCCACGGGTATCGGTGAAACGGAAGTCAACGAACTTGACTTCGTTTTCCTGCACCAACTTCATCACGTCGGCGA
>JAEKKH010000059.1 GCA_019510465.1 Burkholderiales bacterium | reverse complement strand
AGCCGCTCGCGCGTGCGCGCGGGGGTCGCCGCGAACCACTCGCGGCATGCCCGGTTGAACGAGCTCTGCTCGCGGTAGCCCAGCATGAAGGCCACGTCCGTCAGGTTCAGCTGCGAGTCGCGCAGCAGCTCTTCGGCGAGCGCCTGGCGGGCCGTGTCGTGTACGGCCTGGAAGTTGGTGCCGGCCTCGGCGAGCTTGCGCTGGAGCGTGCGGGTGCTGAGCGCCAGTGCGGCGGCGACGTCGTCGACGCGGGCGCGGTCGCTGGCGAGCTGGGCGGCGATCTCGCGGCGCACGTCGGTAACGATGCGCGGCTCGGACGTCTCGCGCAGCCGCGCCGCGAGCAGCTCGTCGGCATGGCGCTGCAGCACCTTGAGCATGCTGCCGTCGGCATTGGGCACGGGGCGGTCGAGCAGCGCGGCGTCGAAGCGGCCGTACGCGGCGGGCACGCCGTAGACGACCGCCGGGCCGAACACCTGGGCGTGGGCGGCGCGGATGACGGCGTCGGGCTCGGGGTAGGGCAGCCCGATCTCGTGCACCGGCAGGCGCTCGTGCGCGAGCCAGCTGACGAAGGTGAGGATGCCGGCCAGCACGCTGTCGACCAGGTGCCGCGACTGCGCCGGCGTGCACTCGGGCAGCCAGGGCGTGTCCCAGTAGTAGGTGGCGATGCCGCCGCGCTCGTCCAGCCGCGAGCGGCCCAGGTCGTGCGCGAGGCCCTCGTAGCGGCGTGTCTGCACGAAGGCGCCGCGCAGCGTCGTGCACGCGCACACGACCAGGCCATAGAACGGATAGGTCGACAGCCGGGCGTGCAGGCCCGTGTGCAGGCCGAACACCGGGTCGGCCGCGAGCGCGTCGCCGGCCCCCAGCAGGGCGAGGTACTCGGCCACGGTGAGGCTGTCGCGCGCGGCGTCCAGCGTGCCGTCGGCCCAGCCGAGCCGGGCGCACAGCTGCGCCGGCTCCACGCCCAGCGATCGGGCGGTGGCCACCGCCGTCTGTGCGTAGGCCATGGCCACGCGTGCGTCGGCCGCCGGCGGGATGCGGCAGGGCGCGTCGGCGTCGATCGCGGAGGAGGGCGGGAACGGCGTCGGCGCGGGCGGGGCTGGCATGTTGTGGCAACTCGCCTGTCGGCGAAAGACAAGCCGCGACGGCGCATTCGACGCACCATGGCGGCGTAGCATCCGGGGCCGTCTGTCCGAGCCCCGGGACGCCTGTCGACCTGGAAAAACGAGTATAGCCACCATGACCCCCTCACGACGCTGGAACGGCTGGGGCGACGCCCGGGTGCAGGAAGCGCTCAAGCCCGAGGCGCACGCCTTCCTCGCGCAGGCCGTCGGCCAGCCGCAGCCGCTGCCGGACGCGACGCTGGCCGAGGCGCTGGCCCAGGTCGAGGCGCAGCCGACGCGCCTGCCGCGGCATCCGTTGGTCGACACGCGGGCCGAGACGCGGCTGCGTGCCAGCTTCGGCCAGTCGATGCACGACTGGCTGCGCCTGCGCTTCGGCGTCCTGGGCCGCGTGACGGACGGCGTCGCGTTCCCCGGCAGCGCCGCCGAAGTGCGCATGCTGCTGACCTGGGCCTGCGAGCACGGCGTGCAGGTGCTGCCCCTGGGGGGCGCGACCAGCGTCGCGGGCCACCTGACGCCGGTCGGCGCGGCGCCCGTCCTCACGCTCGACATGGGCCGCATGATGCGGCTGCTCGATCTCGACCCGGTGGCGCAGCTCGCGCGCTTCGAGGCCGGCGTCGCGGGCCCCGACCTCGAGGCCCAGCTGCGCGCCCGTGGCTTCACGCTGGGCCATTTCCCGCAGAGCTTCGAGCTGTCGACGCTCGGGGGCTGGGTGGTGACGCGCTCGTCGGGGCAGCAGTCGGCGCGCTATGGCCGCATCGAGCAGCTGTTCGCGGGCGGCACGCTGCAGACGCCCGAGCGCGAATGGACGCTGCCGACCTTCCCGGCGTCGGCCGCGGGCCCCGACCTGCGCGAGTGGGTGCTGGGCTCCGAAGGCCGCATCGGCGTGCTGACCGAGGCCATCGTGCGCGTCACGCGCGCGCCGGCCCAAGAGCGCTTCGTCGGCGTCTTCTTCCCCGACTGGGCCAGCGCCGCCGCCGCGGTGCGGCGCATCGGGCAGGCGAAGCTGGGCCTGTCGATGCTGCGGCTGGCCAATCCGGCCGAGACCCACACCACCTTGACGATGGCCGGCCATGCGTCCGCCATCGCGTGGCTGGAGCGCTGGCTGTCGCTGCGCGGCATCGGCGATGGCAAGTGCCTGCTGTTCGCCGGCTTCACGGGCGACAGCGCCGGCGCGCTGCGCGCGATGCGGCGCGCGGCCGCCGGCGTCTGGCGCGAGCACGGCGGCGTGTCGACCGGCACGATCCTCGGCAGCAGGTGGGCCGAGCGCCGCTTCGCCAACGTCTACCTGCGCAATGCGCTGTGGGACGCCGGCTACGCCGTCGACACGATGGAGACGGCGTGCGACTGGCCGCGCGTCGACGCGATGGTGCAGGCGATGGAGAGCGCCGGCCGCGCCGCGCTCGCGCAGCACGGCGAGCGCACGCACTGCTACACGCACCTGTCGCACGTGTATGCGCAGGGATCGAGCGTGTACTCGACCTTCGTCTATCGCATCGGCCCCGACTACGACACGGCCCTCGCGCGCTGGCAGTCGCTGAAGACCGCAGTGGGCGACGCCATCGTCGCGCACGGCGGCACGATCACGCACCAGCACGGCGTCGGCAAGGACCACGCGCGCTGGCTGGCGGCCGAGAAGGGTGCGACGGGCATGTCGGCCATCGCCGCGATGGTGCGCGAGTTCGACCCGCACGGCGTCATGGCGCGCGGCAACCTGCTGGGCGACGAGGTCGCCTGATGCCCGACGTCGACATCCTCGTGATCGGCGGCGGCATCGCCGGCGCCGGGGTCGCGCTCGAGGCCGCGCGGCGGGGCCTGGCGGTGATGCTGGTCGAGGCGCGCGACTTCGCGTGGGGCAGCTCCTCGCGCTCGTCCAAGCTCGTGCACGGCGGCCTGCGCTATCTGCGCGAGGGCGCCTTCGGGTTGACGCTGGAATCGGTGCGCGAACGCGGCCGCCTGCTGCGCGACGCGCCGGGGCTGGTCGAGCCGCAGCGCTTCCTGATGGGCCACTACGAAGGCCGCCAGCCGACGCGCCGCATGCTGGGCGCCGGCCTGGCGATCTACGACGCGATGGCCGGTGCGCGCACGCGCTCGTTCCATTCGCCCGACCAAGTGCGCCTGCTCGCGCCGCACCTGGCCACCGAAGGCCTGCTGGGTGCCTCGGGCTACCTCGACGCCAAGACCGATGACGCGCGACTCGTGCTGCGCGTGCTGCACGAGGCACAGCGCCACGGCGCGCGCGTGTTCAACCGCGCGGCGGTGAAGTCGCTGCTGCGCGCGGGCGACGTCGACGTGCCGCTGGGCTCGTCGGGCGCCGACGGCGGCGACGGCGCCGTCCGGCCCGGCACCGTGGTGGGCGCGCGCATCGAGGGCGCGGGCTTCACCGGCCACGTGCGGGCGCGCTGCGTCGTCAATGCCACCGGCTTCTGGGCCGACGGCGTGCGGCGCGGGCTCGGCGCGCCGATGCTGCGCCCGCTGCGCGGCAGCCACCTCGTGTTCCCGCTCTGGCGGCTGCCCGTGGCGCAGACGGTGAGCCTGCTGCACCCGCGCGACGGCCGCCCGGTGTTCGCCACGCCGTGGGAAGGCGTCGCGCTGGTGGGCACCACCGACCTCGACCACGCCGACGATCCCGACATCGAACCCCGCATCACCCGCGACGAGACGGCGTACCTGCTCGAGGCCGTGCGCAGCGCATTCCCGCGGCTGGACCTGCGCGCCGGCGACGCCATCGCCAGTTTCGCCGGCGTGCGCCCCGTGGTCGATGACCGCCGCGCCGGCCGCGATCCGTCGAAGGCGCCGCGCGAGCACGTGGTGCGCGATGAGCAGGGCCTGGTGACCGTCACCGGCGGCAAGCTCACCACCTTCCGCGTCAACGCGCTCGACGCGCTGCGCCATGCGGCGCCGCACCTGGCCGGCAAGCCACGACGCGCCGGCCTTGCGCCGAGCCGGTCGACGGGCGCCGCGCCGGACGATGACGCGCCTGCCGCGACGAGCCCCGCCGACTTCGCCTATCGCCAGGCCGACGCCATCCTCGCGCCGCTGGCCGTCGCCCCCGAGCTCGCCGCGCTGCCGCACGGCCTGCGCGCGCGGCTGCTGGGACGCCACGGTCCGCAGGCCGCGGCGCTGGTGAACGAGGCCACGTCCGCCGAGCTCGAGCTCGTGCCGGGCACCGCCACGCCGTGGGCCGAACTGCAGTGGGCGCTGCGCCACGAGCAGGTGCGCTTCCTCGACGACCTGCTGCTGCGCCGCACCCGCCTCGGCCTGCTGCTGCCCGAAGGGGGGGCGGCCCTGCTGCCGCGGCTGGAGCCGGTCGCGCGCGAAGCCCTGCGCTGGTCCGCCGGAGAATGGCGCGACCAGTGCGAGCGCTACGCCCGCCTCATCGGCCAGTGCTACACGGTGCCCGCTCCATGATCCCTGCCCGACCCGACGACCTGCTGCTGTCCATCGACTGCGGCACGCAGAGCACGCGTGCGCTGCTGTTCGACCCCTACGGCACGCTGGTGGCCAAGGCCCAGGTGGCGCTGGACGACTACGTGGTCGAGCGGCCCGGCTGGATGTCGCACGACGTCGAGGCCTTCTGGCTCGCCTGCGCCCGCGCCTGCCGCGGGCTGTGGGCCGAGCGTCCCGAACTGGCGGCGCGCGTGCGCGGCGTCTCGGTGACCACGCAACGCGGCACGATCATGCCGGTCGACGCGCAGGGCCACGCCGTGCTGCCGGCGCTGATCTGGCTGGACCAGCGCCGCGCCGCGCGCCCGCCGCGCATCCATGCCGCCTGGCGTGCCGCGTTCCGCCTGGCCGGCGTGGCCGACACCATCCGCTATTTCCAGCGCGAGGCCGAGGTCAACTGGTGGGCGGAGAACGAGCCCGCCACGTGGGAGCGCACGCACAAGGTGCTGCTGCTGTCGGGCCTGCTGAACTTCAAGCTGACGGGCGAGTTCGTCGACTCGGTCGGCTCGCAGGTGGGCTACGTGCCGTTCGACTTCAAGTCGCACGGCTGGGCGAAGCCGACGGACTGGAAGTGGCAGGCGCTCTCGGTGCGCCGCGAGCAGCTGCCCGAGCTGCGGCCGGTGGGCTCGGTGCTGGGCCAGGTCAGTGCGGCGGCCAGCGCGGCCACGGGGATCCCGGCCGGCACGCCGGTCATCGCCGCCGCCGCCGACAAGGCCTGCGAGGTGCTGGGCTCGGGCTGCATGGCGCCGAACATCGGCGGCGTCTCGTACGGCACCACCGCCACGATCAACGTCTGCACGAGGAAGTACTCGGAGGCGCTGTCCTTCGTGCCGCCGTATCCGGCCGCGCTGCCGGACCACTACGACAGCGAAGTCCAGATCTTCCGCGGCTACTGGATGGTGCGCTGGTTCAAGGAGCAGTTCGGCGACCGCGAGCGCCATGCGGCGCAGGAGCGCGGCGTCGCGCCCGAGGCGCTGCTCGACGACCTGGTGGCCGCGGTGCCGCCCGGTTCGCTGGGTCTGGTGCTGCAGCCCTACTGGACGCCCGGCATCCGTCATCCGGGCCCCGACGCCAAGGGCGCGATCATCGGCTTCGGCGACACCCACACCCGGGCGCACGTCTACCGCGCGATCCTCGAGGGCCTGGCCTATGCACTGCGCGACGGCGGCGAGCGCATCGAGAAGAAGACGGGCGTGCCGCTGACCGAGCTGCGCGTATCCGGCGGCGGCTCGCAGTCCGACGCCGCGCTGCAGCTCACGGCCGACGTCTTCCGCCTGCCCGCCAGCCGGCCGCACGTCCACGAGACCAGCGGCCTCGGCGCGGCCATCGACTGCGCCGTGGGCCTGGGGCTGCACGGCGACTTCGCCACCGCGGTCAAGGCGATGACGCGTATCGAGCGCACGTTCGAACCCGACCCGCGCCACGCGGCGCTGTACGACGAGCTCTACGCGCAGGTCTACCAGAAGATGTACGGCCGCCTCGCGCCGCTGTATGCGCGCATCCGCGCCATCACCGGCTATCCGTCACGCGACTGAGCGCAGGATCGACATCGGAGAAGAGGGGATCGCCGCGGCGATCCCTTGTCGTCGGCGCGGGTTGGCGTCTCAGAAGCTGACGCCCAGCCCCAAGTCGACGCGCGTCAGGTCCGTGTTGGTCTTGAAGCGCTGGTAGTCGGCCTTCAGGACGACGTTCGGGTTCAGGTAGAAGTTGGCTCCCAGCGTCCACACGTGGTCGCGCGGCGTCGGCCAGGGCTTGCCGTCGGAGGCCAGGCCGGTGGGCACCGTCGTGAAGCCCGGGGCGATGCCGGCGTAGCTGGCGCCCATGTCGTAGTGCTCCCAGCGCACGAACGGGCTGAGCCTGTAGCTGCCGCTCTCCCACAGCTTGTACGCACCCTGCACGTAGTAGCCGAGGAAGGACGAGGGCAGCGGGTTGGACGCGCCGGCGTTGTCCAGGTTGTACGTGGCCGTGTTCGAGAACGCCCCGTGCGCGACCACCGCCGAGATGTCGGCGTTGCCCGGCGTCCAGCGCGCATGGGCCTCCCACAGCGTGACGCGCGACTGCGGCAGGTTGGCCGGCGTCGACGGCATGGCCATGTTGCCCGTGAACGCGAAGCCGCCCAGCAGCAGGTTGGGCACGCCGGTGTAGTTCAGGGCGGCGTACTGGGCCAAGTGCTGCACGTTGGCGTTCTGAAGTTCCTGGTGCGTGGCCTGCATCGGCGCGGCCTCGCCGAGATCCGACGCGGTGCGGTACAGCGGATCCTCGGGCATCGCGTTCCAGCCGCCCAGGTTCAGGCCGGTGCTGATGCCGGCGTCCCAGGTCAGGCCGATGTCGCTCGTGCCGTGCAGGCCCAGGCCGCCTTCGCGCCACGTGCTGGGAATGATCAGCGTCTCGACGAAGTTCCGGTGCACGCCGTAGAAGGCGGTGGGCTCGTGGTGCTCGTTGATCAGGCCCGCGGGCATCAGGTACAGGCCGATCCGGGTGCTGACCGAGTCGGTGAGCTGGTGGTCGACGTAGAACTGCTCGACCTCGAACTCGCCCGAGTCGTCCGCCGAGGCGACGGCGTGCTCCACCTCGAATTCGGAGTTGAAGCTGGTCTTCTCGTCGAACTTGTAGCCGATGCCGAACACGGCGCGCGCCAGGTCGGCCGTGGCCAGGCTGTGGTCGTGCGTCGGGTTCGAGTAGTAGATCTCGCCGTAGCCCCACAGGCCGAGGTTGGGCGAGATGCCGCCCGCGGGCGCGGGGACGGCCGCGGCCGCGACGGTCGCAGGGGCCGCTGCCGGCGGCGTGGCGGCAGCCTTGGCCTGGGCGGCGGCGAGCGCGTCGTTCTGCGCCTTCACGCGCGCCAGCTCCTGCTTCATCGCGTCGAGCTGCTGCTGCATCTGGTTGATCTGCTGCGCGAGCTTGTCGGCCACGTCGGGCGACGTGTCGGCGGCATGGGCCGACAGCGTCAGGCCCACGGTCAGGGCCGCGAGGGCCACGGAGGTCTTGTTCATGGTGTTCATCGGTTCAGGGGGTGTTCGCGGCGGCCGTCGTGCGGGCGGCGGCCAGGCATTGGGCGGGCAGCACCTGCGCGGACGGGCGCGCCGGGTCGTAGCCGTCGGTCAGCGTGCACAGGAAGGTGATGACGTCGTCGATCTCGTCGGGCGACAGCGCGGGCGTGTCGCCGATCGAGCGGTTGTACGGGATCTCGGCGGTGTTGACGTTGCCGAGATAGCCCGCGTCGCTGCCGACGACGCCGGCCTTCACGACGAACTGGCCGCCGTAGGACGCGGGCAGGTCGTCGAACTTGGTGACGCTGCCATCGGCCGCGGTGGGGTACCACTCCTGCGGGTCGGTGTCGCGCCGCACGTAGAACCCGATCGCCTCCTTCAGCGTCGCGAAGCGCCCGTTGTGGAAGTAGGGCGCGGTCACGGCGACGTTGCGCAGCGTGGGCACCTTGAACTGGCCGCAGCTGGCCGCGAGGTTCGCGGTCTCCTCGCGGAACGGGCCGCACACGCCCAGGTCGTAGTACGTCTGCACGCCGTCGCTGCCGTTGGCGGGCGTGTAGGCCGGCGCGGCGCTCGTGTTGCCCGGAATCAGCGGATTGCGCGGGATGCCCAGGTTGTCGTAGCTGTAGTCGGTGAACATCGGCGGCGTCGAGCCGTCGGCCGACGTGCTGGGGTGGCACGCGCTGCAGTTGCCCTTGGTCGCGTTGTTGAACAGGCCCATGCCGCGCAGCTCCTGCGCCGTCAGTTGCGCCTGGCCCCGCTGGACGGCGTCGAACTTGCTGGAGAACGGGTCGAACGACGGCTCTTCCGACTCGAACGCAGCCAGGGCGCTGCCCACGCGCGCCAGCGCGGTCCGCGGGTCGGCCAGGACGGCGTCGCCGTACAGCGCGACGAACTCGGCGAGGTAGGGGCGGGTCTTCAGGCGTGCGATGACTTCGGCGGCGTCCGCGTTGGCCATCTCGAAGGACGAGGTGAACGGCATCGTCGCCTGGTCGGCCAGCGTGGCGGCACGGCCGTCGCGGAAGAAACCGCCGTTGGGGCTGCCGTCGGAGTCGAAGAAGAACGCCGGGGTCAGCGCCGTGTACATCAGCGACGGCGTGTTGCGAAACCCCGCCAGGTCCATGCCCGGGCCGCCGAGCGCCACCGGCAAGCCATGGTCGACGCCGCTGGCCGACGCGTCCTCGGCGAAGGCGGCGCTCGCGACGTGGCAGCTCGCGCAGGACTGCCGGCCGGAGGCCGATAGCGCGGTGTCCGCGAAGATCTTCTGGCCGAGCGTGGCGGCGGCAGACAGCGTCGTGGCGCCGCCGCCAGACGGCGGGGCGGAGGCGTCGCCGCCGCCGCCGCAGGCTGCGAGCAGCGTGGCGAGGGCGAGCGCGAGGCCCCATCCGCGGAAGCCGGATGCAAGGCGGATGCCGAGAGCGTTCATGGCCGGGTCATGCGGCGCGACAGTCTTGCCGCGCTTCTGGATTGATGATGCAAGTGCGAGTGATTCGCAATCACGAAGGCCGCACTCTAGCGGGATCGAGGCCTCTCGACAAGAAACGGGCGTCGAAAGCTTGATCTGGATCCAGACCGGCGAGTGAATGTTGCTGGCTTGCAACGGACCGCGGCGACGACGGACAGGTGCCGGGGCGGCGATGCGAGACGGACGACGGTGCTGCCGTCGCCCCGCCTGGTGGAGCGTTCCCCCAACAGGAACCCCTCAGTCCAGCAGCGCGACCGACTTCACCATCGCCCAGACGGGCAGGCCCGGCGCCAGCCCGAGCGCCTGCACGCTGCGGCGCGTGACGCGCGCGAGCAGCGCGCTCGCGCCCCCTCGCGCGCGAACGCGCACGAGCACCTGCGACGGATGCGTGTCGTCGGCGATGGCCTCGACCACGGCGGGGATCTGGTTGGCGATGCTGCTGCCCGGCTGCTCGACGAGGCTCAACGAGACATCGCGCGCGAGCACGCGCAGCCGGATGACGTGGCCCACCGGCAGCGACGGGTCGCGCGTCCAGAACGACGCACCGGGGACGTCCAGGCGCGCCATGTGCCACGGGACGTCGAGCGCGCCGACCTCGCCCAGCAGCACCACGCCGGCGTCCTCGCCGGGCGGCAGCGGCAGGTCGAGGCGGCTCAGCAGCTCGCCCACCGGACCCGCGGCGACGGCGCGCCCGGCGTCCATCAGCACCACGTGGTCGGCCAGGCGCGCGACCTCGGCGATCGCGTGGCTGACGTACACGAGCGTGATGCCCGAGAGCTCGTTCAGGCGCTCGATCGCGGGCAGGATCTCCGCCTTGCGCGCGGCGTCGAGCGCGGCGAGCGGTTCGTCCATCAGCAGCAGGCGCGGGCTGACGGCGAGCGCGCGCGCGATCGCCACGCGCTGCCGCTCGCCGCCGGACAGTCCCGCGCTCGACCGGCCCATCAGCGCGCCGATGCCGGTCCATTCGACCGCCTGCTCGATGGACACGCGTCGCTGCGCGGGCGCCAGCCGCTTCCAGCCGAATTCGACGTTGGCGCGCACATCCAGGTGCTCGAACAGGCTGGCCTCCTGGAACACGACGCCCACCGCGCGCCGATGGACGGGCACGAACACGCCCGCGGCGTCGTCCTGCCAGACCTCGCCGTCGACGACGACGCGTCCGCCCGGCGCGTGCTCCAGGCCCGCGAGGCAGCGCAGCAGCGTCGTCTTGCCGCAGCCCGAGGGCCCGAACAGCGCGCTGCTGCCGCGCGCGGGCAGGCGCAGCGCCACGTCGAGCGCGAACCCGCCGCGCGGCAGCCGCAGCGTCGCCTCGATCATGCGCGCGGCGCTCCGTCGTTCGGCGCGGCCACGAGCGCGCCCTGCGGCCGCAGGCGGTGGATGCCCAGCAGCACGGCGAAACTGAACACCAGCAGGAGCGCTGCCAGCCGGTGTGCCTCGGGGTATTCGATCGCCTCGACGTGGTTGTACAGCTGCGTCGAGATGACGCGCGTGGCGCCGGGGATGTTGCCGCCGATCATCAGGACGACGCCGAACTCGCCGACCGTGTGCGCGAAGCCCAGCACCGCCGCGGTGATCACGCCGCGCCGCGCCAGCGGCAACGCCACGTGCACGAAGCGTTCCCACGGGCCCGCGCGCAGGGTGGCGGCGGCCTCCAGCGGGCGCGCGCCGATGGCCTCGAACGCGGTCTGGATCGGCTGCACCACGAACGGCAGCGAGTACAGCATCGAGGCCACCACCAGTCCCGTGAAGCTGAAGGGCAGCAGGCCGATGCCCAGCGCCTGCGTCGCGCGGCCGACGACGCCGTGCGGGCCCATCAGCATCAGCAGGTAGAAGCCCAGCACCGTGGGCGGCAGCACCAGCGGCAGCGCGACGAGCGCCGACAGCGGCGCCTTCCAGCGCGAGCGCGTGTGCGCCAGCCACCACGCGAGCGGCGTGCCGAACGCGAGCAGCAGCACCGTGACGACGAACGCGAGCTTCAGCGTCAGGAAGACGGCCTGCGCGTCGTCGCCCCAGTTCAATGGAGCTCCTCGCCCGCCGGGCGCGGCGCTGCATCCCCCCGGGCGGCCCGGTGCCCGAGGCGCGAGCAGGTCGTCACCGCATGCCGCATCGCCAGCTCCCTCCTGCCGTCACCAGGCGTAGCCGTAGGCCTTGACGACCTCGCGTGCCTTGTCGCTCGCGAGGTAGTCCACGAACTGGGTGGCGGCCTTGGCAACCTGGGTGCGGGCGATGACGACGGCGTCCTGCCGGATCGGCGAATACAGGTTCGCGGGCACGACCCACATCGACCCGGCCGGCTTCGAGCCGTCGGGCGGCTGCACCTGGCCGAGCGCGACGAAGCCGAGTTCCGCGTTGCCGGACTGCACGAACTGCAGCGCCTGGCCGATGCTCTCGGCGGTGACGATGCGCGGCTGCAGGGCCTGCGTCAGCTTGAGCGAGGCCAGCGTCTCCCGCGCGGCCTGGCCATAGGGCGCCAGCCTGGCGTCGGCGACCGACAGGTGCTTCCACTGCCCGGACTTCAGCACGTCGCCGTTGCCGTCCACCAGCGCCGGGTCGGCCGACCACAGCACCAGCTTGCCGACCGCGTAGGTGTGCAGCGTGGCCGGCACGCCCTTGCCTTCGGCGACGAGCTTGCCGGGCGTGGCCTGGTCGGCGGCCAGAAGGACGTCGAATGGCGCGCCGGCCTCGATCTGCGCGTAGAACTTGCCCGTGGCGCCGACGGACAGCTTGACGACGTGACCGGTGTCCTTCTCGAACTGCGCGGCGATCTTCTGCGCCGCGGCGGAGAAGTTGGCGGCGACGGCCACCTGCACCTCATCGGCCCCGGCCGGGAAGGCGAGGGCGGCGAGGGCGAGGGCGCACAGGGCGCGGATCGACGCAGGGGTCATGGCATCTCCGGTTCATGGCAGACGGCCTCGATGTTGTGGCCGTCCGGATCCAGCACGAAGGCGCCATGGTAGTTCGGGTGGTAATGGGCCCGCAGGCCCGGCGGGCCATTGCAGGTGCCGCCGGCGGCGAGCGCCGCCTCGTGGAAGGCGCGCACCCTCGCGCGGGTCGCGACGCGGAACGCGACGTGGATGGCGGGGCGGTTGGGCGTGCCGGCGCTGATCCAGAAGTCGGGCTTGGGCGGCTCGCCGAAGCCGGCCACCGACACCGAGCCGGTGATCCCGGGGCCGAACTCCATCAGCTTCTCGTAGCCGATGGCGGCCAGCGCGCCGACGTAGAAGGCCTTGCTGGCCTCGAAGTCGCCGACGGTCACGCCGGTGTGGTCGATCATCGCGGAGATCCTCCTGTGGGGATGGCCGATTGTGCGGCACCGCCCGGCCATCCCCCCAGGACGAGCGGTGCGCCGGGCCGCCCGCGATCGTAGACTGCCCGCCACACCCATCACAGGAAGGGCAGGAGATGCCGATGTCCCCCCGTTCGCGCGTCCCGCGGCCGCTCGCCGCGCTGGCGCTCGCCCTGCTGGGAGGCTGCGCCGCCCAGATGCAGCCGCTGGCCGACTTCGGTGCCGCGTCCAGCCACCTGGCCACCGCCTACAAGCCGTTCACCACGGGCCTGGGCGCGAGCTGCGAACAGCGCGAGCGCTACATGGCGCTGGGCAACCCCGGCGCCTTCGACGACGCGGTCGCCGAGCGCGCGGCGGCCGGCAAGTGCAAGGCCCTGCGCGAGGCCGGCACCACCGCCGCGCTGTTCGGCCAGGCGCTGTCCGACTACGCCGGCGCGCTGGCCAAGCTGTCGGGTGCCAAGCCGACGATGTTCGACGGCGACATCAAGGGCCTGTCCGGCGCCGCCGGCGCGCTCGCCACGCGCGACGGCACGCCCGTCTTCGACAGCGGCAAGCTCGCGGCCGCCACCAAGCTCGCGCGGGCCGCGGCGGCGCTGCTGACGCAAGCCAGGATCGAGACGCTCAAGCGCTCGACGCTGGAAGACAACCAGGACGCGCTGCGCGTCGTCGTCGAGGCGATGAAGTCGTATGCCGGCCGGGTCTACGCGGGACAGCTCACCGACACCCGCGAGATCATGCGCGGCGAGCTGGGCCGCCTCGTCAGCGCGTCCAACGCGCCCACCCAGGCCGACGTCGAGTCGCGCCTGCCCTGGCGTTACGCACAGACGGCCGCGCGCGCCGACATCGCGGCCAATGAGCTCGAGGCGCGCCACGTGCGCGCGTTCGACCAGGGCGCCGACGCGCTGCTCGCCGCCCACGCCGACCTGATCGCCAACTTCGACAAGATCGGCGGCGCGCGCCGGCTCGAGCTGGTCGCCGCCTTCGTCGCCCAGGTGCAGGCGATCAACGACGACGCCGCGGCGTTGTGATCCAGAGCCACGAGAGGCCCGCCATGACCGACTCCTCCGCATCCGACATCGCCGCCGCCGCCATCGCCGCCACGGCCGCGCCCTCCGACGCCGACACCGCCGATGCCATCGCGCAGCTGGCCGACGCCGCCGGCCATGCGTCCACCGTGCTGTTCAACTGGCGTCGCGACAACCCCACGGCACTCGACGTCGACCGCGCGCTGAACCTCGAGATGACGCTCGACCAGCGCGCCATCGACCTGCGCGCCAAGGCCGTCAGGCTGCTCGGCGCACAGGCCGCCGGCGCCATCGCGCAGATCAGGGACGCGGCGCAGAACGTCGACGAATTCCTGGGCGCGGTCAAGAAGACGGAGGATCGCCTGGCCATCGCCAGCGCGGTGGTGGGCCTGGCCGGCGCCGCGCTCGTGGGCGACGCGGGCGGGGTGCTGCAGGCCGCGGTCGCCGTGCACGGCGCGCTCAAGGCCGCGCGAGCCTAGGGCTCGGTCGTCGGCAGGGTGTTGGTTGGACGCGGGCCTTCCGCGTCCATGTCGGTGGCCAGGTGTTCCGGGCCGACGATGTCCAGCACCTCGCCCATCCACAGCGCGTGCGACAGGTGGTCGGCGCGCTCGTTGCGCGTGTTCGGGTGCACCAGCACGGTCAGGCCGCGGCGGTTGAGCATCAGCCACGGGACGATCTTGCCGAAGCCCGCGACGTCGAACGCCACCTGGTACATCGCGCGGGCGTGCGGCCCGACCGGCCCGTCGTGCACGCGGCCGAGCGCCACGGCAAAGCGCTGGCCGATCTGCTCGCGCAGCGCGAGCGCGGTCTCGCGCTGGGCGGGGCCGTCGAAGTAGACGTGGGCGTGGAAGCTGCCGATGGCGGACAGCGGCTGGGGCGGATGCGGGGTCATTCCCGCACTTTAGCGACGCCGGCCCCGGCCGCATCGCTGCGCCCGGGGCCGCGTGAGCCGATGGCGATCAGACGCCGCGTCCGCTGATCAGGCGGAACAGCACCGCGATGATCGCGATCACGAGCAGGATGTGGATCAGGCCGCCCAGCGTCACCGAGGTGAGCATGCCGATGAGCCAGAGGATGACGAGGATGACGGCGATGGTGTAGAGCATGGTGTTCTCCGGTTGTCCGACTACTTCTTGATGGTGGTGTCGTTGACGACGCTCTGGACGCCCTCGACGTTGCGTGCGACGGTCGTCGCGCGTGCCTGTTCATCGGCGCTGTCGACGAAGCCGCTCAGCTGCACGACGCCCTTGTGTGTGGTCACGGCGAATTGCGTGCCACGTGTCCGGTCGTCGGCCATCAGCGCCGACTTCACCTTGACGGTCACGACCGAGTCGTCCAGCACGTTGCCGGCGGTCGACTTGCCGTCCTTGACCATGAGCTTGTTCTGCACCGACTGCACGCCCTCGACCGACTTGGCGAGCTGCACCTCGCGGTCCGCCTGCGCCTGCGAGTCGACGAAGCCGCTCAGCAGCACCTCGCCCTTGCGCGTCTCGACGCTGGTGTCGCCGCCCTTGCCGACGTTGTCGGTCATCAGCGCCGTCTTGACCTTGGTGGTGATGACGGAGTCGTCGAGTTCGGTGCCGGCCGTCACCTTCTTGTCGGCGGGCGTGTCCGGGCGGTTGCAGCCGGCCAGCGAGAGGCCGGCGAGCGCCGCCGCGGCGGCGATGCGCCATGTCGATGTTGCTGCGTGCTTGCTCATGTTCGAGTCTCCAGCTTGGCCTGTGGCCCCTGGCCCGGATTCAGCAAGCACCGTGCCCGACAGTGACGCGGCTGCACGGCCGTGGCCTTTCAGCCATTCGCCAGCCCTGGCGCCGCCTCCCTAGCTCATCAGGCGAGCGAGGCTGGCGCTACCCTCCCCGGAGGGATTCAATGGCATGAGCGCGGCGGCAAGCTGGCGCCCCAGGTCCACATTCACGGGAGTTGCACATGACGGAGTCCAGATTCATCGCCGTGGCCGGCAGCGAACGCGCGCCGGCATTCGGTGCCATGGCCACGCGCGCGTCCGATGCCGAGGCCTGGGTCGAGGTCACGCTCAAGCTGGCCCGCAAGGCGCCGCTGCCCGGCGTCGACCAGCGGCCGGCGCGCACGCTCACGTCGACCGAGCTCGGCGCGCAGTACGGCGCGTCGGATGACGCGATCAAGCGCGTCTCGGACACCTTCGCCAACCTGGGCCTGACGGTGCTCGCCAGCGATGCGGCGACGCGCAAGGTGCAGCTCGGCGGCCCCGTCAGCGCGATGGAGCAGGCGTTCCAGGTCAAGCTGATGCAGTACGACGGCATCCGCGGGCCGTATCGCGGCCGCGTCGGCGCGCTGCATGTGCCGGCGGCGCTCGACAAGGACATCGTCGGCGTGTTCGGCCTCGACAACCGCCGCGTCGTGCGCCGGCGCCCGGACGGCGGGCGCAAGCGCCATGTCGTCGACCGCAGCGTCGCCACGTCGAAGAAGCGCCCGTGGTTCTTCCCGGCCGAACTCGCCGCGGCCTACGACTTTCCCGACGGCGACGGCAGTGGCCAGACGATCGGCCTGCTCGAGTTCGGCGGCGGCTACTTCGCGGACGACCTCGCCGCCTTCGGGCAGGCCGCGGGCCTCGCGAGCCTGCCCACCGTGGTGCCGATCAGCGTCGACAAGATGCCCACCGACACCAACGACGAGGCCACCGGCGAGGTGATGCTGGACGTCGAGGTCGTCGCCGGCGTGTGCCCGAAGGCGACGATTCCCGTGTGGTTCAGCCAGTTCACCGAGAAGGGCTGGATCGACGCGCTCGATGCCGCGATGCACGATCCGAAGTACCAGCCCCAGGTGCTGTCGATCAGCTGGGGCTACGCCGAGGACGTGTCCGTGTGGACGGCGTCCGCGGTCAACCAGGTCAACGAGGCGCTGCAGGAGGCCGCGCTGATGGGCATCACCATTTGCGTGGCCGCCGGCGACGACGGCTCGTCCGACGGCATCAACGATGGCCATGCGCATGTCGACTTCCCCTGCGCCAGCCCGTACGTGCTGGCCGTCGGCGGCACGCTGCTGCGAACCGGCGCCAGGCGCAGCGAGCGTGCGTGGAAGGACGGCGACGGCCTGCGCGCCGACAACGGCGGCTCCACGGGCGGCGGCGTCAGCGCGCGCATGGCACGGCCGGCCTGGCAGTCGGGCCTGGACATCGCACCGGTCAATCCGGGCCAGCGGCCGGGCCGCATCGTGCCGGACGTCGCCGCCAACGCGAGCGCCAACACCGGCTACTTCGTCGTCGCCGGCGGGCAGCAGGAGATCAGCGGCGGCACCAGCGCCTCCGCGCCGCTGTGGGCCGCGCTCGTGGCGCGCATGAACCAGCAGCTGGCGGCCGGCGGCAAGCGCGTGGGCTACCTCACGCCGCTGCTGTACGGCGCGGCGTCGGCCGGCGGCGG
>JAEKKH010000472.1 GCA_019510465.1 Burkholderiales bacterium | reverse complement strand
GAGCCAGCCGCGAGTCTTACTCGAATGCATTGAAGGAGCCAATATGAAGCTGCGTCCGTTGCACGACCGTGTCGTCGTCAAGCGCCTGGAACAGGAAACCAAGACCGCCTCGGGCATCGTCATCCCCGACGCCGCCGCCGAGAAGCCGGACCAGGGCGAAGTCCTGGCCATCGGCCCGGGCAAGCGCAACGACAAGGGTGATTTCGTCGCCCTGAACGTGAAGGTCGGTGACCGCGTGCTGTTCGGCAAGTACAGCGGCCAGACGGTCAAGGTCGACGGCGACGAACTGCTCGTGATGCGCGAGGAAGACCTCTTCGCGGTCGTCGAGAAGTAAGCCCTCGACGAGAAGCCTCCAGGCTGGCGGGCCGCGCGCCCGGCAGGTGGCCGATGCCCCGGCCGCGGACTCCCCGAGCTCCGCCGCCGCCCTGAACCCCCATTCAACGTATTCCGGAGAAACATCTCATGGCAGCTAAAGACGTCATTTTCGGCGCGGACGCCCGCGCTCGCATGGTCGAGGGCGTGAACGTCCTGGCCAACGCGGTCAAGGTCACCCTCGGCCCCAAGGGTCGCAACGTCGTCCTCGAGCGCTCGTTCGGCGCCCCCACGGTCACCAAGGACGGCGTGTCCGTGGCCAAGGAGATCGAGCTGAAGGACAAGCTCCAGAACATGGGCGCGCAGATGGTCAAGGAAGTCGCTTCCAAGACCAGCGACAACGCCGGTGACGGCACGACCACCGCCACCGTGCTGGCGCAAGCCATCGTGCGCGAAGGCATGAAGTACGTGGCCGCCGGCATGAACCCGATGGACCTGAAGCGCGGCATCGACAAGGCCGTCACGCAGCTGGTCGAACAGCTGAAGAAGGCCTCGAAGCCGACGACGACGTCCAAGGAAATCGCCCAGGTCGGCACGATCTCGGCCAACTCCGACGAATCGATCGGCAAGATCATCGCCGAGGCGATGGACAAGGTCGGCAAGGAAGGCGTCATCACCGTCGAGGACGGCAAGTCGCTGGCCAACGAACTCGACGTCGTCGAGGGCATGCAGTTCGACCGCGGCTACCTGTCGCCGTACTTCATCAACAACCCGGAAAAGCAGGTCGCCCTGCTGGACAACCCGTTCGTCCTGCTGTTCGACAAGAAGATCTCGAACATCCGTGACCTGCTGCCGAC
>JAEKKH010000471.1 GCA_019510465.1 Burkholderiales bacterium | reverse complement strand
GGCCTGCCCATCGCCACCGCGGTGCAGATGATGGTCTCGGGCATGAACGTGTTCTCGTTCCTCGCGATCCCGTTCTTCATCTTCTCGGGCGAGCTGATGCTGCACGGGGGCATCGCCGACAAGATCATGAACTTCGCGCGCAGCCTCACCGGCCACGTGCGCGGCGGTCTCGGGCTGGCCAACGTGCTGGCCTCGACGCTGTTCGGCGGCGTGTCGGGCTCGCCGGTGGCCGACACCTCGGCGATGGGCGGCGTGATGATCCCGCTGATGAAGCGCGAAGGCTACGGCGCCGACTACGCGGTCAACGTCACGACGCACGCGTCGCTGGCCGGCGCGCTGATGCCCACCTCGCACAACATGATCATCTACGCGTTCGCCGCGCAGGCGGCCGCCGGCGAGATCGCGGGGCACACGATCAAGGGCGTGTCGATCGGCGACCTGATGTTCGCCGGCCTGGTGCCGGTGTTCTGGATCATGGTGTGCATGCTGGTGGCCGCGTACTGGCAGGCCGTGCGCTGCGGCTATCCGAAGCGCGAGGACGGCAGCTCGATGATCCGCATGTTCCCCGGCTGGGGCACCGTCGTGCGCACCGGCATCGCGTCGTTGCCGGGCCTGGCCATCATCGCGATCATCCTGGCCTGCGTGATGGGCGGCGTGACCACCGCCACCGAGGCGGCGGCCATCGCGGTGGCCTACTCGCTGCTGCTGACCACGGTCGTCTACCGCAGCATCACGCGCGAGAAGCTGTGGCACGCGCTGGGCAAGGCGGCGCGCACGACGGGCGTGATCCTGCTGCTGATCGGCGTCTCCAACATGCTGCGCTGGCAGATGGCCTACCTCGAGATCCCCGAGAGCATCTCGTCGGCCCTGCTGGGCGCGACGCAGCAGCCCTGGCTGATGCTGCTGTACATCAACATCATCCAGATCATCCTCGGCATGTTCCTGGACATGGCCGCGCACATCCTGATCACCACGCCGCTGTTCCTGCCGCTGGCCATCCAGATGGGCGTCGGCCCGGTGCAGTTCGGCATGATGCTGCTGCTCAACTGCGCACTCGGCCTCGTGCACCCGCCGGTGGGCACGGTGCAGTTCGTGGGCTGCGCGATCGGCGAGATCTCGATGGGCCAGGCCACCCGCACCGCATGGCCGTACTACCTGGCGATCTGGGTG
>JAEKKH010000058.1 GCA_019510465.1 Burkholderiales bacterium | reverse complement strand
CATCCCGGCTACGCGAGCCTGGCCGAGGGCGACGCGCACCTGGCCGACACCATCGCCAGGCTGCAGGCCAGCCCGCAGTGGGCGCACATGCTCGTGGTCGTCACGTACGACGAGAACGGCGGCCAGTGGGACGAGGTGGCGCCGCCCAAGGCGGACCTGGTCGGGCCGGGTACGCGCATCCCGGCGGTGATCGTCTCGCCGTTCGCGCGCCGTGGCTTCGTCGACCACACGGTCTACGACACGGGCTCCATCGCGCGCTTCATCACGCATCGCTGGTCGCTCCCGCTGCTGCCCGGACTCCGGCTGCGCGACGCGTCGCTGGAGTCCAACGGCCTGCCCGCGATGGGCGACCTGACGGCGGCGCTCGAGCTGCGAGCGCGCTGAGATCGCCGGGCCGGTGATGCGGCGCGCGCAGGCGACCGCGGTCGCGACGCTGCTGGCCGGCGCCGCGCTGGCGGCGGCGGGGCCGGGTCCCGCCGCGCCGCAGCCGCGCGCGTACGGCGACCGCCCCAGCGTCGCGGCGCTGACGGCGCTGGGCCGCGCGATGTTCGACGATCCGGCCCTGTCGGCCAGCGGCCGCGTCTCCTGCGCGAGCTGCCACGACCCGGTCGCGGCCTTCGGGCCCACGGCGCGCACGCCCAGCCCGTTTCGCGACGACGATCCCGACCACGACGGCACGCGCGCGATCCCGTCGTTGCGCTACGCGCAGTTCGCCGGCCGCTTCACCGAGCACACGATCGACGACGAGGAGACGCACGGCGCGGACGGCGGCCCGACCGGCGGCCTCACGTGGGACGGCCGCGCGGACACCGCGCGCGAGCAGGCGCTGATGCCCTTGTTCGATGCGCGCGAGATGGCCAACGCCGACGCCGCGTCGCTGGCGCGTCGCGTCGCCGCCGCTCCCTACGCCGCGCAGTTCCGCGCGGCGTTCAGCCCGCCGGGCGGCGACGTCTTCGCCGATCCGTCCCAGGTGGTGGGCTGGATGGCGCTCGCCTTCGAGGTGTTCGAGCAGGCCCCCGAGTTCGCGCCCTTCGACAGCCGCTACGACCGCTGGCTGGCCGGCCGCGCGACGCTCGGCGAGGCGGCGCTGCGCGGCCTCGCGCTGTACCGCGATCCCGCCAAGGGCAACTGCGACACCTGCCATCCGAGCCGGCGCAGCACGAGCGGCCGCGCGCCGCTGTTCACCGATGCCGGGTTCATCGCGCTGGCCGCGCCGCGGCGCACGGACCTGCCGCCGCTGGCGCCGTCGTCGTCCGCGTCGCAGCCGATCGCCTCGCTCGCGCGCGGCGCGCAGGACGACCTCGGCCTGTGCCGTTCCGGCCGGCCCGGCCTGAGCGAGGATCCGAGCTTCTGCGGGCGCTTCCGCACGCCCACGCTGCGCAACGTGGCGCTGCGCGCGAGCTTCTTCCACAACGGATCGCTGCACTCGCTGCGCGACGCCGTCGCGTTCTACGCCACGCGCGACACCGACCCCGCGCGCTGGTACGCGCGCGACGCCGACGGCGGCGTGCACCGGTACGACGACCTGCCCGCGGACGCGGTGCCCTTCGTCGACCGCGAGATCCCGTTCGCGCCGCGGCCCGACGGGCGCCCGCGGCTGGACGAGCGCGACATCGACGACATCGTCGCGTTCCTGCGCACGCTGACGGACGCGGACATGGAAACGCCAGCCGCGGGCGCGGCCGGCGTGGCCCGCTGACCTGGGGGCTCAGTCGCCCGACGAGGTCTTGATGGCGCTGTTCGCGCCCACCGCGACGAACTTGCCGCTCGCGTAGGTGACGCTGTTCAGCGCCGCGGCGCCGTTCGCATCGCGCGCCGTCCAGTGCACGCCATCCTCGCTCGTCTCGATGCCGTTGTCGCCGACGATCACGATCTCGCCGCCGGGCGACGCGGACACCGAGCGCAGCGTGCCCGACACGGCCGATGTCGCCGGCGTCGTCCAGGCCGAGCCGTCCTTGCTGGTGGTGATCAGGCCGTTGTCGCCGACCGTCACGAACATCGAGCCGGTCCACGTGATGCCGTGCAGGTTGATGGCCTTGCCGCCGACGACGACCACCTGGCCCGCCAGCCAGGCCACGCTGTCGCCGCTGGCCGCGATGTAGCCCTTGTCGCCGACCACGACGTACTTGCCGTTGCCGAACACGCCCGAATTGAGCGTGCCCGCGCCGGTGATGGTGGCCAGCGCCGACCACGAATGGCCGTCGCTGCTGCTGTACAAGTGGCCGGCTTCGCCGAAGCCGACGAAGCGGCTGCCCCAGACCACGCTGTGGATCGGCGTGGCGTCCGCCGGCAGCGAGCCCATGGCCCACGTCGTGCCGTCGGTGCTGTAGGCCACCGCGCCGCTGGACGAGGTGTAGGGCGTGGGCGAGATCGAGCCCACCGCCACCATCGTGCTGCTGGAGTGCGCGAGTCCGTAGGCCTTGAAGTGGTCGGTCGGCACGTTGGACGTGAACAGCGGCACCGCGCTCCACGTGCCGCCGTCGGTGCTCGCGAGCGCGCCGCCCTGGTCGGACACGGCGACGTAGCGGCTGACGCCGAAATCCACGGCCTCCAGGTTGCCGATCGGCGTCGTCGTCGCATTGCTCCAGGTCTGGCCCGCGAGCGCCGCGACGGTGACGGTCAGCGTCACGTTCTGCGTGGTGGCGCCTGTCAGCGCAGCGGCAATAGTTACCGTCGCGTTTGCAGTGAGCGTGCCAGCTGCCGGCGGCGTGTAAGTGATTGTGGTGCCCGTGCCCGCGCTGATGCTGCCGGGGCCGGTCAGCGTCCACGTGGGCGTGTCGGTGCTGCCCGTGACCGCGGCCACGAGCGTGATCGCGGGGCCGCCCTGCACGGTGGTGGTGGACGACGGCGTCACCGTGATCGACACGCCCGGGGCCGGCGCGGGGGAGGGCGATGGCGGAGGCGACTGCGGCGGCGCGGACGAGCCGCCACCGCCGCCGCCGCACGCCGCCAGCGCCAGCGGAAGGGCCGCGACGGCCGCGTACAGTTTCATCCAGGCGTAATCGGAGCTCGCAACGGAGCCGGTGTCTTTGGACATGGCAGATCCTTCGTTATTCGGAGCCCGCGAACCGAGCTCTTCCGCGTCGCGCAGATGGCATTCGCTGTGCCCGTCCACTGCGGCTACGGGTTAGTTCCGAGGCGATCCCGGCGCCTAGAATCGGCCTGACATGAGCGAGATCTACATCAGCACCGACGTCGAGACCGACGGCCCCATCCCGGGCCCGCACTCGATGCTGAGCCTGGGCGCCGCGGCGTACACGGCGGACAAGCGCCTGCTGTCCACGTTCTCGGCCAACCTCGAGACCTTGCCCGGGGCGTCAGCTCATCCGCAGACCGCGTCATGGTGGGCGACGCAGCCCGAGGCCTGGGCCGCGTGCCGCAGCGACCCGCAAGCGCCGCAAGAAGTGATGACGCGCTACGCCGCGTGGATCGAGGCGCTGGAAGGCAAGCCGGTGTTCGTCGCGTATCCGGCGGGCTTCGATTTCCTGTTCGTGTACTGGTACCTGATCCGCTTCGCCGGCCGCAGCCCGTTCGGCCACTCGGCGCTCGACATGAAGACGTTCGCGATGGCCCAGCTGCGCGCCGACTATCGCGCGTCGACGAAGCAGCGCATGCCCAGGCACTGGTTCGACGACCTGCCGCACTCGCACGTCGCGCTCGACGACGCGATCGAGCAGGGCGCGCTGTTCTGCAACATGCTCAAGGACAACCGGCAGCCGCGTTGAGGCGGCTCAGCGGCGCGAGTCCAGGAAGCGCGCCGGCGTGACGCCGTGCGCGCGCCGGAACATCGCGATGAACGCGCTGACGTTGCCAGAGCCCAGCGAGAGCGCGATCGTGGTGACCGGCGTGCCGGTGGCCAGCAGCTCGATGGCGCGCATCAGGCGCGCGCGCTGGCGCCAGTCGGCGAACGTGCAACCCGTCTCGTCGAGGAAGCGGCGCGACAGCGTGCGCGCCGACAGCGCGCCGTGCGCGGCCCAGTCCCCGAGGCCGCGCGCGTCGGACAGGTCGTCCAGGAGCGCAGGCGCGATCTTCACCAGCCGGGCGTCGGTGGGCAGCGGCAGGCCGAGCGGCTCGGGTGGCGCGGCACGCAGCTCGTCGAGGATCACGCCGGCGATCCGGCGGCGCGCCGCGTCGTCGGCGCGGCCGGTCCAGGTCGCGGCGCGCGCGATCGCCTCGCGCAGCAGCCCGCTGCAGCGGATGGCGCAGGTCGCGCCGGGCAGGTCGGCACAGGTGGCCTCGGCGACGTAGACGCTGAAACCGTGCCGCCTGCAGTGAAGTCCTTCCTTCAACGCATTCCCGACGAAAAGACTTCGCATGCGCGCCGACCAGATCCTCCCCGACGACGTCGACCACGGCCAGTTCCGCGGCGTCAGCATCCGCAAGGGCACCGTCGCGGCCTTCCTCGCGAACGTGCGCACGTGGACGGACGCGCATGCGAGCGCGGAAGCCCGCGCGCAGGCGTCACGCGAGATCGCGCGCGACCTGCCCGCGCTGCGCGCGCTGGGGTTGTTCGAGGTGCTCGAAGGCCGCGACGACGCGCTCCGAGGGTTCGTGGCGGCCGCCTTGCGCTGATGCGGCGGCATTCCACCCTTGCCGGCGCCGCCGCTCGGCCGCTGCAAGAGCGACTCGAGGGAGCGGCGGATCCGTCCCCGCCGGGCCGCCCGCGGCCGGCCCTCCCCGCGGGCAGGGAGCGCCGGCGGCCGTGGGGCTAGCCGATCCTGCCGAGCAGCAGGTACTCCATGAGGGCCTTCTGCACGTGCATGCGGTTTTCCGCCTCGTCCCACACCACCGACTGCGGGCCGTCGATGACCTCGGCGGCCACCTCCTCGCCGCGGTGCGCGGGCAGGCAATGCATGAACAGGGCGTCGGCCTTGGCGACGGCCATCATCTCGGCGTCGACACACCACTTCTCGAAGTCGACCAGGCGGCGCTCGTTCTCGGCCTCGTAGCCCATGCTCGTCCACACGTCGGTCGTGACGAGGTCGGCGCCGCGGCAGGCGTCCAGCGGGTTGTCGAACAGCTTGACGCAGGCGCGGTTCTTCACGCCGGCCACGTCGAAGTCCAGCTCGTAGCCGCTGGGGGTGCTCACGTGCAGCGTGAAGCCGAGGATGTCGGCGGCCTGCACCCAGGTGTTGGCCATGTTGTTGCCGTCGCCCACCCAGGCCACCGTCCTGCCGGCGAGGGCGCCGCGGTGCTCGATGAAGGTGAACAGGTCGGCCATGATCTGGCACGGGTGGAACTCGTTCGTGAGGCCGTTGATGACCGGCACGCGCGAGTGCGCGGCGAAGCGCTCGATCTTGGTCTGCTCGAACGTGCGGATCATCACGATGTCGACCATGCGGCTGATCACGCGTGCCGAGTCCTCGATCGGCTCGGCGCGGCCCAGCTGGCTGTCGCCGGTGGTCAGGTTCACCACCGACCCGCCCATCTGGTACATGCCGGCCTCGAAGCTCACGCGGGTGCGCGTGGAGGCCTTCTCGAAGATCATCGCCAGCGTGCGGTCCACCAGCGGCTGGTACTTCTCGTAGTGCTTGAAGCGCTTCTTGATCTCGCGGGCGCGCTCGAACAGGTACGCGTATTCCTCGGCCCGGAAGTCCTTGAACTGCAGGTAGTGCTTCATGAGGGTGTCGCCGGGCTTCATGCCTGCTCCGCGAGGAAGGCCTTGACGAGCGGGGCCAGCTTGGCGACGACCTCGTCGGCGTCGGCGACGGTGAAGATCAGTGGCGGCACGATGCGGATCACCGTGTCGGCCGTGACGCTGACCAGCAGGCCCGCCTCGGCCGCGCGCGTGAGGATCGCGCCACACGGCCTGGCGAGTTCCACGCCGATCATCAGGCCCTCGCCGCGCACGTCCACGACGCCCGGCAGGCCGTCCAGCGCGCGCCGGAGCGCGCCGCGCAGGTGCTCGCCCACGACCTCGGCGTTCTTCATCAGGCCGTCGGCCTCGATGACGTTCAGCGTCTCGATGGCGGCGCGCATCGCCAGCGGGTTGCCGCCGAAGGTGCTGCCGTGGTTGCCGGGGCCGAACACGTCCTTCGCGCGCGGGCCCACCACCAGCGCCCCCACCGGCACGCCCGAGCCCAGGCCCTTGGCGAGCGACATCACGTCGGGCTGGATGCCGGACCACTGGAATGCGAACCACTTGCCGGTGCGCGCGATGCCGCACTGCACTTCGTCGAGCATCAGCAGCCAGCCGTGCTCGTCGCAGATGGCGCGCAGCTCGCGCAGGTAGTCGTTGCGGGCCGGGTTGATGCCGCCTTCGCCCTGCACGGGCTCCAGCATCACGGCGACGACGTTCTTGCTCGACTGCGCCACTGCGCGCACGGCGGCGGCGTCGTTGAATGGCACGCGCACGAAGCCCTCGACCAGCGGGCCGAAGCCGGCCTGGATCTTCGGGTTGCCGGTGGCCGACAGCGTGGCCAGCGAGCGGCCGTGGAAGGCGCGTTCGCAGACGATGATCTCGGGGCGTTCGACGCCCTTGTCGTGGCCGTACTTGCGCGCGATCTTGATCGCTGCCTCGTTGGCCTCCAGGCCCGTGGAGCAGAAGAAGGCGGCCGACAGTCCGGAACGTTCGGCCAGCATCGCACCCAGCGTCTCCTGCAGCGGCACCTGGTAGTAGTTGGACGTGTGGATGAGCTTGCCGGCTTGGTCGGCGAGGGCCGCCACCAGCTTCGGATGGGCATGGCCCAGCGTGTTGACGGCGATGCCGGCCAGCGCGTCCAGGTACTCGCGGCCGTCGGTGTCCCAGACTCGGCTGCCTCGGCCGTGCGACAACGCGAACGGCAGGCGGCCGTAGGTGTTCATCACATGGGGCATGGCGGCGGGTTGGGTCATCGCGGAAGGCTCCTGTCGGGCTGCGGGAAGAAACATGGCCGGCGGTCGGGGTGCGTTCGCGCTCCCAACGGGTGCCGGCCAGGGGAGAAACATTCTAAAGGCCGGCAGATTGCACGGGCGTGAAGCCGCCTGGTAACCCACAAGATTGGTGCGATGCAGCAGCGCAAGGCACAATACGAGGTTCCCCGCCTCACCGATCTCGATGAACCCGGCTCAACCCCGTCTATTCTTCATCCAGGGCCAGACCCTGGACGGGCGCGCCTTCCGCCCGAGCGATTGGGCGGAGCGTCTCGCGGGCGCGATGTCGTGTTTCCGGCCCGGCGCGGCCAAGGGCGGCATCGGGTCGTTCATCGGCTACTCGCCGTACTGCGTGCCGCGGTTGATCGACAACGTGAAGAACGTGATCGTCGACGAGCGCCTGAAGGCCCTGGAGCCGATGGCCTGGGACTTCGTCATGAACTTCGCACGCGACAACAAGCTGCCGGTGGTCGAGGGCAGGCTGACGGAGGAAGGCCACTTCGAGGCGACGCCCACGACCGCGCCTTGACCGGCCCTGGAAGCCGAAGGCTGCGTCGTGAGGCGGCCTTCCTCCCATTCCGAAGGATCTCAAGCCCTGCCTGGGCCGGCCGGTGCCCAGGAAAGCAAAAAGGGCGCCGAAGCGCCCTTTCCACATTCCCGCCCGGGAAGCCGCTTTAGGCGGCGGCAGGGGCAGCCAGGGCCTTGACCTTGGCAGCCAGGCGGCTCTTGTGGCGAGCAGCCTTGTTCTTGTGGAACAGGCCCTTGTCGGCGATCGCGTCGATCGTGGACTGGGCGGACTTGAACAGATCGGCGGCCTTGGCCGAATCACCGGCGGCGACAGCCTTCTGGACGTTCTTGATGACGGTGCGGAACTTCGAGCGCAGCGACGAATTGTGCGCGTTCAGCTTGACGTCTTGGCGGGCGCGCTTGCGGCCCGACGCGAGACGGACGGTGCGCTTCTTGGCTTTGGAAGAGGTTGCCATTTGGTATTAGTGCTCCGGGCGGGGAGAAAAGTCTTCGATCATACCATGGGTCCGGGCAAATAGCACGCGTCCGGCAACAAATCTGCTGGACAGGCAGACAGTGGCGGTGGCGACACGGCCCGGCATGGCCTGGCCGGTCCGCGGGAATTCCGCGCGGCCGGCCGGCCGCGGCGATCGCCCGGCCGCGCGACATTGCCCGAGCGCGTCAGTTCATGTCGATGCGCCCGTACAGGCCGTGCTGCTCGTTGACCGGGCCGGCCGTGTAGAACAGCGTGTTGGTCGGCTGGCTGTTCAGCCCGTTGCCGAACTGCAGCGCCCACAGCCCCGGCGTCACGATGGCCGAGCCGTCGTTGTTGCTGACCGTGCCTGCCAACGCGCCGGTGGCCGGGTCGTAGACGTTGATCTTGCCGTCGCCGAAGTTGCCCACCAGCAGCATGTTGGAGAACTTGCCGAAGTTGGCCGGCGCCATCGCCAGGCCCCAGGGCGCGTTGAGCGCGCCGCCGGCGCCCACCAGGTGCTGCGTCAGGTTGCCCTGCAGGTCGAACACGTCGACCAGCCCCAGCCCGGCGCCGACCTTCTCGTGCGTGACCGGATCGGGTTGCGCGTAGGCGACGTAGACCTTGCCGCCGATCTGCTGGATGCCGAACGGCGCGTAGCCCGCGGGCAGCGTGGGATCCGTGAAGCCGCCCGCCGTCGTGAGCGGCGAGAAAGTGCCGCTGAACACGTCGACCTTGCCCTTGGTGAAGTTGGCCGCGTAGAGCATGTCGCCGCCGGTGCCGGTGTTGATCGCCAGGCCCGTGTAGACGGCGCCGGAGCTGCTGTTGTCGACGATCGTGAACGAGTGCGTGCCGTCGACGGTGGGGGCCCAGGCCGAGATCTGGCCCTGCAGCGTCGCGAACACGAACGGTGCGGCGCCGCTGACGCCGTTCTCGGTGATCGAGAAGTCCGTCGTGCCGTTGAACACGATGCCGGACGGTGCGCCCTGGTTCAGCGTCACCACCAGCGATTGCGGCACGCCGCTGCCGTCGTACAGCGTCGAGCTGCCCGTGCCGGCGTTGGCGATCCACGAGAAGCCCTGCGGATTGAACGCGAGGCCCCAGGCGTTGACGAGATGGGTGTCGTGGTGCAGGGCCTGCGTGGCGGAGGTGTCGCTCACCAGCGCGTTGGCCACGTAGTTGCCGCCGCCCGCGCCGCCGAAGGTGGTGCCGGTGGGCGTGCAGGTGGTGCCGTAGGGGCCGTTCATGCAGTTCTGGCCGCCGCCGCCGGTGGGCGGGCTCGATGTGCCGCCGCCACCGCCGCCGCAAGCGGCCAGGAGCGCGGCGGTGGCGAATGCGAAGGCGAAGGGCAGGGGGCGGGCGATAGGGGTGTCGTTCATGGTCTCGGCTCCGGGGTTGGAATGCGACGCGGTTGCAGCGCCTGCACGTGGATGCCGATGGCCGCGGCCGCGGTTCAAGCCTTTCAGAACGCGACGCTCGCGCTCGCGATCCAGGCGGCGTGGCGCGCCTGCGCATCGAGACCGCCGCGCGCGTGGCCGGCGAGGATGCCGTCGCGCGCCAGTTGCAATTCCCAGCGCGAGAGCGTGAGTCCGATACCCGCCAGCGTATCGGTGCGGTCGGGCGCACGCTCCTGGTAGTCGGCCGCCGGGCCGTAGTGCAGCCGGCCGACGTGGCCGAACGCGTGCCAGCGTGCGTCGATCGCGCGACTGGCATTGAGCTCGGTGTAGAACACGTGCGTGTAGCCGCCGAAATAGTGCGGCGAGTACCAGCTGCGCAGCGTGAAGCCGGGGCCCAGCACGCCCAGCATCACTTCCGTGAAGTCCTTGTCGCCGGGCGCCTCGTAATGCGCGCGGCGCAGCGCCGCGTCCCAGCCCCAGTCGGGCGGCAGGGCGTCGATGCGGCCGCTCCAGCCGACCATCGCCTCCGCGCTCGCCAGCCTCGCGTCACGCGTGCGCCAGAGGCCGGAGACGCCGCCGTACACGCCCACGGGCAGGTCGGCCATCATGCTGGCGCGCAGGACGGGGCCGGCATCGCCGGTGCCCATGCCGCGGTAGCGGTTGCTGCTGGCCAGGGCGAGCGTGCCCGCGAACTGGGCGTGCGCCGCGCACGCCAGCGCCAGCGCCGCCGTCCCGAGCAGGCAGCGCGCGCCCTGGCGCCGGGCGCCGCAGCGCGCGTTGCTGCGTGCGGGTGCCGTCAATCGGGCGCGCCCTGGCCGCGGTGCGTCATGGCGAGGCGGCCATGTTGGCCGAGGGACCGACGGCCGCCAGCAGCGCGCGGCAGCCGGGCACGGCGCTGGCGTTCGTGTTCGCCGGCTGAGCGGCGTTGAGCAGCGAGGCGCACGCGTCGATGCCGCCGCCGGGCAGGCGCACCAGCCGCGCCAGCGTGGCGGAGCGGTCGGCGCGCGCCTGCGCCTGGCCCATCACCGCGAGCAGGCCCGAGACCTCGCCGGCCGCGAACGAGGTGCCGGTGACCATGCGCCAGCCGCCGCCCGGCGCGGTGGTGGGCAGGTCGCGCGCGGGCGCGGCCCAGGCGCCAGGCAGGCCGGCGGGCGGTGCGTCGGATTGCACGTCGGCCACCGCGATCACGCCCGGATGCGCGGCCGGGAAGCCGCCGCCCGCCACGTGGGCGTCGACGGCCGCCACGACCTGCTGGCGATGCGACAACGCCACGTCGATCAGCCGCCCCAGCAGCAGGTCGTCGGGCCCGGACAGGCTCATGTTGATGATTTCGGCGCGCCGCTCGATCGCGAAGCTCAGCGCCTTGGCCAGGCTCAGCGAGTTGCACAGCGTGCGCGCCGCGCTGACTTCCCAGCACGCCCGCAGCGCGTACAGCTGCGCGTCGGGCGCGATGCCGACGATGCCCATGCCGTTGTCCGCGCGCGCGGCCACCAGGCCGGCCACGGCGGTGCCGTGCAGCTCGGGCACCCAGGCGTGGTCGTCGACGAAGTTGGCGCGCGCCTGGACGGCCTGCGCGAGGTCGGGATGGGTGTCGTCGACGGCGCTGTCGATGATGGCCACGTGCACCTTGCGGCCCGTGGCCACCGCGTGCAGGTCGTCCAGGTGCCACTGTGCGGCCGCGGGCTGCAGCGCGTACAGCGGGTCGGCGTGGCCCTGGGCATGGAACTCGTTCATCGCCTGCGCCCATTCCACTTCGGGATGCGCCTCCAGCGCGGCGATGCTGTGCGGCACGTCGGCTCCGGGCGGCAGCGCGAGCACGACGCAATCCATGCCGAGCGCGGGCAGCGCCCACAGCGTGACGACCGTGAACCCGTGCGCGGCCGCCAGGCGCGCGCCCACGCGGGCCTGCGACTGCGCGCGCGCAGCGTCGCCGTAGCCGCCGCCGGCGTAGCTGCCGTCGATGCGGGCATGTGCCGTCGGGGCGCGCAGCATCACCAGCAGCTCGCGCGGCGCCGAGGCGGCCACCGCGGGCGGGGCCGACGCGGCGTCCTCGCCCGCGCACGCGGCCAGCGGCGCCAGGCCCAGCGCGAGGGCCAGGGCGGCGCGGCGGCAGGCGAGGTGCCAGGTCATGGCGACGCGCTCTCCAGCGCCTCCACCAACGCCACGCCCGGCTCCTGGCGCAGCTTGTCGAGCGCCGCGGCGTAGTGCTCGCGCGGCAGGCGCACGACGTAGGCGTCGCTCACGGTCGGGCCGTCGACCAGGCGCGCACCGCTGTCCTTCAGGCTGTGGCGGATCTGCGCCTCGGTGGCCTCGGGCTTGAAACGGACGACGGCGGTGGCGCCGGCCTCGGCCGGTGCCGACAGGGCGACGTACTGCGCCGCCGGCGCGACCGGACGCAGCGTGAGGCCGATGGCCGCCAGCAGCGCGACGGACAGCAGCGCCGGCGTGGCCCACGCGCGCGCGGCCACGCGTGCGGGCGTGCGCCAGGCCGGCGGCAGCCAGCCGCGGCGGCGCGGGACGGCCAGAGGCATCGTCTCGAGCAGCGGTGCCGGCGCCGTCACCGGGAGCTCGCCGGACAGGCGGGCGCGCATGCGGGCCCAGCCTTCCTCGACGTCCCCCTGGGCGCCATGGCCCGGGTGCAGCAACTGCCACTGGCGCTCGGTCTCGAGCTCGGCCCGGCACTCGGGGCACTGCGCGAGGTGGGTCTCGACGATGTCGTGCTCCGCGGTCTCGAGGCGGCCCGTGAGGTACCACGGCAGCAGCCGCTGCACGGCGACGTGCGGATCGGGTTCGAGGCGAAGGATCTGACCGCTCATGCCAGTCTCCAGGTTGACGTGATCATCGGCGATTTCGGCGTGCGGTGGCTCATTGTGCAAGCCCTCGTGGCGGCCCGGCGCTCGTCCCGCGGACGGGTCGACACAGGATGTCTCATCAGGAAGCCCCCCACCCTGCGGGCTGCGGCGCGAGCGCCCTTCGGAGCGGCCGGGCGGGCGCTCATAGCCAGTCGTCCAGCTGGCCGCCGAACGCCGTCCTCAGGCGCTTGCGGGCGTGGAACATGCGCGTCTTGACCGTGTCGGTGGGGCAGTCGACGATCTGCGCGATCTCGGGGTAGCTGAAGCCGTGGAAGTAGGTCAGCTCGACCGCGGCGCGCTGGTCGGCCGACAGCCCCCGCAGCGCGGTGTCGATCGCCGCCCGTGCCTGCGTCAGGCTCATGCGCGCCTCGGGCCGCTCGGAGGGGTCGGCCGCCGGATGGTCGGCGTCGTCCTCGGCGCTGCCGGGCAGGGGATCCTCGTGGCGCGACAAGGCCTTGAGCGCCTTGCGGTAGGCGATGGCGAAGATCCAGGTCGACACCTTGCTCGTGCCGTTGAAGCGCTCGGCCTGCTTCCAGACGACGTACAGGGTGTCGTCGAGCACCTCCTCGACGAGATGTTCCGGCCGCAGCATGCGGTGCAGGAAGCGGCACAGGCGCGGGTGGTAGCGGCGGTACAGCGACTCGAAGGCGGCGAGCTCGTGCGCGCAGACGCAGGCGACCAGGCGCCGGTCCTCGGCGTCGTCGTGCAGGCCGCCGGCGGCCGCGGCGGGGCGGGAGGAGGGCTGGGGTGTCGGGGCGGTGTTCATGGCTGGCGGGAGCGTCGTCCCCCGTGCATGCCGTCGAGCGTCGGAAGGGTTCAATCGTCGCGCAGCGGCCGCTGCCGTGCACGCCCGGAGCGTGATTTGTGGCACGAATCCGCCGTGGCCGGCGCGCCCGAGCGATCGACGGCCGGTCCGGTCGGCCGGGCGGTCGCGCGCCCGCGTCGCCGGCCGGGCGCTAATTCCAGCGCCAGGTGTAGATCGCGTCCAGCGACCACGACGCGGCCTGGTTGCCCGTGGAGGTCGTCGAGGTCGTCACCGCCTCGACGCCCGCCTGGGCGCGCAGGGTCAGGCGCTGGGCGATCCGGTAGATCAGCTGCCAGTTGTAGGAGGCGTTCGTGACGCTGCGCTCGTAGCCGACGTAGACCCGCTTGGACACCTGGCGACCCAGCGTCACGACGGTCTGCTTGACGTTGTTGGCGTCGGTCTGCTGCCCGACGCCGAAATTGGTCAGGCCCAGGCGCTTGAGCACCTGGTCGCTGGGCGCCTCGCCTTCGCCCGCCAGCAGGGCCATCGCCGCCTGCTGCAGCAGCGCGGCGTCGGCGCCGCCGACCGTTTCGGGTGCCCGGCCCAGCATCAGCCAGGACAGCTTGTCGCTGTCGCTCATCTCGGGCTCGCTGAACAGCCGCACGTGGGGAGCCAGTGCCGTGCCGGTGATCGCCACGCCGACGACGACGTCGAGGTTGGGCCGCACCGCGAGGATGTCCAGGCGCGGGTCGGCCACCGGACCGGTGAACGCGATCTCGCCGCGCGAGATGTCCAGCTTCTGGCCATAGGCGATGTACTGGCCGCCGGCCGTGCGCACGTTGCCGCGCACGGTCAGCAGGCCGCCGGGCGAGGTGATCTGCAGCGCGCCCTTGAGCGTGGTGTCGATGCCGCGGCCACGCAGCCGCAGCTTGTCCCCGAGGTCGACCGCCAGGTTGATCTGCGTCGTGCGGCTGGCCTTCGGCACCGCGGCGGCGGGGTTGTCGCTCTCCGCCGGCGTGCTGCCGTCCAGCACCTCGACGTCGTTGTCGAGGGTCGGCGCGCCACCGCCGCTGAGGTCCACCAGGCCCTCGTCGATGCCCAGCTTGCCGTTGACCTTGATCGCGTCGTCGCCCAGCTGCAGCGACAGGTCCCCGGTGGCGACGATCTTGCGGTCGATGCGGCCCAGCAGCTGGAACTGGCGGGCCTGCAGCTGCAGCCTGGCCACCGGTGCCGCGCCCAGGCTCGCGTTGCCGGTGATCGTGAGCTCGCCGTTGCCGCCCTGCACGCGGAAGCGCTCGATCTGCGCCTGGTCGCCGGTCAGGCGGATCGCGGCTTCGCCGTCGCGCCCGTAGACGCCCTCGAGCGCGTTGCGGATCGCGAGCCTCGTGGCCACCACCTCGCCGGTGAGCTTGGGGGCGCCCCAGCGGCCCGACAGCGCGAGCTCGGTGCGCATCTCGCCGCCCAGGCGCCAGCCCGGCGGCAGCCAGGCGCCCCAGACGTTCAGGTCCTCGACATGCGCCTTCACCTTGCCGGACAGCGGCGACTGCGGTGTCGGCAGCGACGCGGGCGTGGGCGCCTCGGCCGCCCAGCGGCCCGTGAGCTCGCCCAGCCGCGTGCCGGCGATCTCGGCGTCGGCGACCCAGTGCACGCCCTCGGCCTTCACGCTGGCCGTCGCGCGCGTGAGCCCGAGCGCCTGCTTGGCCGCGGCGGGATCCTGCGCCAGCTCCGTCACGCTGAGATCGCCGCTCGTGCGCGCCAGCTGCGCCGCCACGTGCCATTGGCCGTCGAACGCGGCGTGCAGCGTCGTGGCCATCTGCAGGTCGCCGTGCCAGCCGAGCTCGGGCTGCGCGCGCGCCATCAACTGCGCCACCGAGAACGGCGCCAGCGCCGCGTCGACCGCCCAGTGCGCGCTGGCGCCGGGCGAGGCCGGCGCGGTCCAGAACGAGGGCTGCCAGTTCAGCGCGAGGCCCGCGAACTCCGCGCCGCCGGCGGCCACGCGCAAGGTCTGCCAGTCGCCCGCGGCATCGCGCGACAGGCTCAGGTCGAACGGCTTGACGTGCACCCAGTTCGGATTGACGACCGTCGGCGCCGAGGCCGCCGATGCGGCGGCCGCCGCCGAAGCCGCGCTCTCCGGCTTCGCGGCCCGGGTGTCGTTGGCGGCGCGCAGGTCGAACTGCGCGACGTGCCCCTGCCATGCCGGCGTGCTGGTGGCCTGCGGCTGCCAGCGGCCCTGGAGCACGGCGTCGAGCCGCGTCGCGTTCGCGTTGCCGATGTTGGCCAGGTGCGCGAGCCACGGCGGCGGACTGACGGGCGCCTCGCCGTCGACCTGCAGCTGGTGCTGCGCCAGCGTGCCGCTGAGCGTCGCCTGCGCATGCGTGACGCGCGCGACGCCCACCTGGCCCTCGACCAGCGTCACCGTGGCCTCCAGCGGTGCCTGCGCGTCGCTGCTGCCGCGTCCGCTCCATTGCAGCTTCGCGAGCTTGAACTGCGGGCCGATCCAGTCGCTCAGTTCGCCCTGCGTGACGATGCGCAGCGGCGCGGGGCCGCGACGCCCGCGCGTGCCGTCGCCGATCGCGAACCGGCCGCCCGTCACCTGGATGTCCAGCTTCGCCGCGCCGCGCGTGGGCCAGTTGCCGCGGCCGGCCATCGGGTCCGCCGCGCGCGCGGCCGACGCCGCCGACGCGGCCACGGCGGGCACCAGCGCGCGCGGGTCATCGGTCTTGCCGCCGGTGGCCACCGTGGTGGCGGCCTTGGCGATCAGCTCGCCCGGGATCGTCCTCGACGCGCCCAGGGTGTCGACGGCCGAGGCGGCCGCGACGGCGGGGGACCCGCTGCGTGGGGCCTTGCCCGGGGGCGCCAGCATCTGCAGCTGCGGCGCGTCGACGGCCAGGTGCAGCTGGTCGATGACCGCCAGCGCGTCGGCGCCCGCGTCGCCGGGGCTGATCGCGCCCTCGACGCGCGCCTGGTTGCCGCCGCTGTGCAACTCGGCGCTCACGGCCCACGGCGCGCGCAGGCCGTCGATGCTGGCCTTGCCTTCGAGTGACAGGCCCGCGAGCAGGCTGTCGGCCAGCACGAGCTCGGCCTTCGCGTGCACGCCGGCCAGGCCCTGCCAGGCGGCGGGCGCGCCGGCCAGGTGCAGCGCGAGCGAGCCGTTGAGCGCGTTCGGGCCGTCGCGCAGCGGGCCGCTGTCGGCCAGCCGCCACCATGCGCCCGGGTCGAGCTGTGCCCACTGCGCCTTGACGTCGCCCTGCCAGGTCTCGTCGCGGCCCCGGTTGACGGCGCCGGTCGCCGACAGGCTGGCCGCGCCGGCCTTCAGGTCGAACTGCTTGAGCTGCAGCGCGTCGGCGCGCAGCAACGCGTCCAGCTGCAGCGTCATCGGCGGCGGGGCGACGGCGTTCTTCGCGGTCGACAGGGGCGGCGCGTTGCCGGACAGCCGGCCCGTCAGGTGCGCGATCACGGCGTCGAATGCGCCCGCCGGCGCCGAGGCGGCCGAGGCGGGCGACGCAGCCGACGTCGCCGCGGGTGCGGACGCCGGCGCGGTGCCCGCGCCGCCATGCCACAGCCAGGCCGGCGGCGGCAGATGCTCGAGCTCCGCGCGCAGCGGGCCCGCGACGCGCCAGGCGCCGAGATGCGCGTCCAGCCGCGCCGGCTGCACCTGGTCCAGATCGAGCTGCAGCTGCGCCTTCGAAGCGAACGGCAGCCCGCCGGCCGACCAGGCGGCGGGCGCGAGGTTGCGCAGGTCGATGTCGAGCGCGGCCGGCCGCGTGGTGGCCACGCGCAGGCTGCCCTGCAGCCGCGTGGCGGGCGCGCGCTCGGACAGCGCGCGCAGATCCAGCTCGGTGGTCCGGAGCAGCACCTCGCTGACAGGCAGCGCGGCGAACGGCGTGACGCGCGCGCTGGCGGTGGCCTGCGGCGCCGCGCGGTCGCTCCGTGCCTCGCCCTGCAGGTTGGCGGCCAGGTCGAAGCCCGCGAGCGGCCCGTGCAGCGTCGCCTTGGCGGCCCAGTGCGGCAGGGCGGGCGCGGACGCCGCCGATGCGGCCGCGCCCGCGAGGCCGGGCGCATCGTGCGCGGCGAGCGTGACGTCGAGCGCGAACGGCGCATCCGTCTGCGCAACGAGATCGCCCTGGGCCTGCACGCGCTCCCAGCCGAACTTCAGGCCCTGCACGCGGTGCAGCCGGCCGCCCTCGGCGCCGATGGACAGCGCGGCCCGCACGTCGCGCAGCGGCGCGTTGCCCGCGATGGTCAGCGAGTCCACGCCCAGGCTCGCGATGTCGATGGCCACGGGGCTGCGCAGCGAGCCCGGCGCCGCCGGGGTGCTGGCCGGCGCCGTCGACGGCAGCGGCGTGATGCGCACCGCATCGGCGAGCACTGCCGTCAGCGACATGCCCAGCCACGCGCCGGCATGTGGATGCCAATGCAGGTCGAGGCCGCTGACGCGCAGGTTCGCGACGTCCACCTGCACGCCGCCTTCGACCGCCTGCAGCGAGCCGATACGCAGCTCGCTGCCGCCGAGCGCGCCATGCACGTCGACCACGGTCAGCCCGGGCACGTGCGAGAGCAGCCAGCGCGTGCCGCCCTCGCTGCGCCACAAGCTGCCGATGGCCGCGCCGCAGCCGACCGCGGCGACGGCCGCCGTGGCCGCGACGAGAGCGGCCACGCGCGCGGCGCGCCGCCACCCCGGCCGGCGGACGGCGGCGGCGGGCGCGGGCGGCGGAGGCGCGTCGGGCTCGGTCATCGCGTCCTCAGAAGATCACGCCGATGCTGAGATCGAGGTGCAGGTGGTCGATGCCCGCGCCCTTGGACAGGTCGATCTTGAGCGGGCCGACCGGGCTGCGCCAGCGCACGCCCACGCCCACGCCGCGGCCGATCTCGGCGGTGCCGGTCTTGGCCGACTCGTGCCAGCGCAGGTCGCTGAAGTGCGAGGCCGCGCTGCCGACGTCGACGAAGGTCGCCCACCAGACCGAGGGCAGCGATTGCGCGAAAGGGTGCGCGATCTCGAGGCTGGCAGTGACCAGCGAGTTGCCGCCGACGACGTTGCCGCGCGAGTCGTGCGGCGCGAGCGAGCGCCAGTCGTAGCCCCGCACCGAGTCGACGCCGCCGGCGCGCCACTGCTCGGCGTCGGGCATGGCCACGTGCGGCCGCGTGACGATCTGGCCGAGCTCGAGCCGTCCCTGCAGGAAGAACGAATCGGCCAGCGGCCAGTAGCGCGTGACGCGGCCGTACAGGCGCGAGTAGGGCCCGTAGGTGGCGTCGCGGTCGTTGTACGACGGCGGGCCGCCGGCGTAGCCCACGCCCACCTGGCCGGACAGCGAGTAGCCGTCGGTGGGCAGGATCACGCTGTCCACGTTGCGCCAGACGTTGGCCTGGTTCAGCGACAGGGCGCGCGCGTCGACGCAGTCGAATTTCGGCTCGATGGGGGGATCCGTCGCCCACGGGCCGACGAGCCTGGCGTGCGGCGTGCACTGGATCGAGCGCTCGAGCTGCACGTACGTCGTGCGGTCGAGCGCGTTGCTGTTCTGCGTGCGGCCGAAGCGGACGGCGCCCGCGCGCACGAGGTCGCTGGTCGACTGGATGCTGCTGACGCTGACGCCCGAGATCCAGCTGTGGAAGTTCTCGGCCGGGTGCGTGGCCAGCGAGGCGTCCCAGGCCTGGACGTCCTTGCCCCACTGCACCTTGTTGCTGAGCGTGGCGGGCAGGCCGAAGATCCTGCGGTCGACGTGCTCGAGCGTGATGCGGGCCTTGGTCAGCGAGTTCCAGCCGAGCGCCACGGTGGCCTGCTGCAGCGACTGCTCGTGCACGCGCACCGTCACCGTCGCATGGGCGGCCTGCGCGGGGTCGGGGTCGTAGATGACGGCGACCTGGTCGAACAGCCCGGTCTTCTGCAGGCGATCCTGGTAGTCGAGCAGGCGCTTCTGCGTGAGCGGCGTGCCGAGGCCGAAGCCGGCCAGCTCGCGCACGTTGGACTCGGCCTGCCGCTCGATGCCCTCGACGACGAGGTCGCCGGCCAGGAAGCGCGGCCCGGTGTCGACCACCAGGAACAGGCGCGCCTTGTTGGTGGCCGGATCGACCTGCGCGGCCGTCGCCGTCCACACCGCCGCCGCGTAGCCCTCGGCGCGCAGCGCGGACAACGTCTGCGCCTTGGCGCCGTCCCAGTTGCGGTTGCGAAACACCTGGCCCGGCTGCATCTCCCATTCGGAGCGCAGGCTGGCTTCGAGATCGAGCGCCTTCGAGTCGCCGCTCTCCGCGGCGCGCGCGAGTTCGCCGTCGAACTCGAGCGTGAAGCGGCCGACGGTGGCCGGCGGTCCGGGCATGAGCTTGATCAGGATGCGGTGCGGATCGGCCGGATCGGCCGCCACCGTGACTTCGGCGCGGAAGTAGCCCTCGGTCTGCGCCAGCGCGCGGCCCTGCGCCGGCGCGGCCGCGATCAGGCGCGACCACTCGGTGTCGTCGAGGCTGTCGGACTCGCCCAGTCGCGCGGCGCGCTCGATGTCGAGGTTCTTCTCCAGCAGCGCCTTGAACGGCGACGGGGCGTCCACGACCAGCTCGCGCGTGGCCGCCTGCGCCGGCGCGGCGCAGGCCAGCGCGGTCGCGCAGGCGAGCCCGTGCGCGAGCAGGCGCGCGCGTGGGCTCGGGGCCGACAGTCGCTGGAGATGTTCGCGCGCGACGCCCGCTGCCGTCATTTCGTCAGGAGACGCATCGCGCCCTCCAACCCTTGCAGGGTCAGCGGGAACATGCGGTGGCCGACGAGCTGCTCGATCAGCGAGATGCTTTGCCGGTACTGCCACACGCCCTGCGGCTCCGGATTGATCCAGCAGTGCTTGGGAAACGCGTGCGTGAGGCGCTGGATCCACTCGGCGCCGGGCTCGGCGTTGTTGTATTCGACGCTGCCGCCGGGCTGCAGGACCTCGTACGGGCTCATCGTGGCGTCGCCGATGAAGATGAGCCGGTAGTCCTTGTTGTACTTGCGGATCACGTCCCAGGTGGCGTGCTTCTCGGAGAAGCGGCGGCGATTGTTCTTCCACACGTAGTCGTAGACGCAGTTGTGGAAGTAGTAGAACTCCAGGTGCTTGAACTCGCTCTTGGCGGCCGAGAACAGCTCTTCCACGCGATGGATGTGCTCGTCCATCGTGCCGCCGACATCCATCAGCAGCAGCACCTTGACCTTGTTGTGGCGCTCGGGCTGCATCTTGATGTCGAGCATCCCGGCCGCGGCGGCGGTGGCGTGGATGGTGTCGTCGAGCGCGAGTTCGAGCTCGGCGCCCTCGCGCGCGAAGCGGCGCAGGCGGCGCAGCGCCACCTTGATGTTGCGCGTGCCGAGCTCCAGCGCGTCGTCGTAGTCGCGGTAGGCGCGCTGCTCCCAGACCTTGACCGCGCTGCGGTTCTTGCCGGCGCCGCCGATGCGCACGCCCTGCGGGTTGTAGCCGCCGTGGCCGAACGGGGAGGTGCCGCCGGTGCCGATCCACTTGCTGCCGCCCTCGTGGCGGCCCTTCTGTTCCTCGAGCCGCTTGCGCAGCGTCTCCATCAGCTCGTCCCAGCCCATGGCGGCGATGGCGGCCTTCTGCTCGGGCGTGAGTTCGCGCTCGATCAGCTGGCGCAGCCAGTCCTCGGGGATCTCCTTGGAACTGGTCAGCTTCGCGACCCCGTTGAAGAAGGCGCCGAAGGCCTTGTCGAAGCGGTCGAAGTGCGCCTCGTCCTTGACCAGCGTGGCGCGCGACAGGAAATAGAAGTCGTCGATCGAGGGGCCGATGATGCCCGCCTTGAGCGCTTCCAGCAGCGTCAGGTACTCCTTGACCGAGACCGGCAGCCGGGCCTCGCGCAGGGTGTAGAAGAAGGGGATCAGCATGGGGCGGGCGGACGTCGGCTTGAGCGTGAAGGGTATCACCGTTGCAGCGCCGAGTCGGACGCAGGGCTCAAGCTCGTCCGCGATCTGCCGATGACGCAGAAATGCACCCTTGCGGGGCGGCTGATCGCGACATCGCGCCGGCGTCGGACCCCGAGAATTTCCCGTGGGTACGGACGCCCGGGGGCGTGCGTCCGATCCGCTTTCCGGAGACATCGACAATGAACTTCTTCAGCAGCTTGCGCATCGGCCGCCGACTCACCGTCGCGTTCGCCGTGGTGGTGGCGCTGACGGCCGCGTCCGCGCTGTTCAGCCTGTGGCGCCTCGTCGAGGTCAAATCGGCCGCGGTGGAGCTGACCAGCGTGCAGGCCGAGCGCTCGTCGCTGGCCTTCCGCTGGCGCCAGAACGTGGCCATCAACGGCAGCCGCGCGCAGATGCTCGCGATGATCACCGACATGACGCTGGCCGAGCCGCTGAAGGCCAAGGTCAAGACGACCAGCGCCGAGACGTCGGTGATCCAGAAGCGCTTCGGCGAGCTGGAGAAGACGCCGCAAGGCCTGGCGCTGCAGGCGAAGCTGGCGGAGATCCGTTCGCGCTACCTGCCCGCGCGCGACGCGCTGGAGAAGGCCTCCGCCGACACCAGCGGCTCGATCGCGTCGGCCATCGCCAAGGGGCAGGCCAACAACACGTTCGGCGCGGTCATCGACGAATACCTGGCGGCCGGCGACGCGGTCGTCGCCTACGAGCAGAAGCGCGCCGAGAACGAAGGCGCCGACATCGTGGCCGCCGTCAACGCGACCAGCCTGGTGTGCGCGGTGTGCGCGCTGGTCAGCGTCGTGTTCTCGATCGGCCTGGGCGTGCTGCTGACCCGCAGCATCGTGGGCCCCGTCAAGGCCGCCCAGAAGGCGGCCGACCGCATCGCCTCGGGCGACCTGACCGCCGACTGCCGCGCCGTCGGCAGCGATGAATCCGCCCAGCTGGTGCGATCGCTGGCGCGCATGCAGGACTCGCTGATCCGCATCGTGCGCGAGATCCGCAGTTCCACCGAGCAGATCCAGGTGGCGAGCACCGAGGTGGCCAGCGGCAACCAGGACCTGAGCGCGCGCACCGAACAGACGGCCGGCAGCCTGCAGCAGGCCGCCAGCTCGATGGACGAGCTCAGCAGCACCATGCGCCACAGCGCCGACGCCGCCCACCAGGCGCACGGCCTGGCGAACTCGGCCTCCGAGATCGCCACGCGCGGCGGCCAGGTGGTCTCGCGCGTCGTCTCCACGATGGACGAGATCAACCACAGTTCCAAGAAGATCGCCGACATCATCGGCGTGATCGACGGCATCGCGTTCCAGACCAACATCCTGGCGCTGAACGCCGCGGTGGAAGCCGCGCGCGCCGGCGAGCAGGGCCGCGGCTTCGCCGTCGTGGCCGGCGAGGTGCGCAGCCTTGCCCAGCGCTCGGCGGAAGCCGCCAAGGAGATCAAGAGCCTGATCGGCACCTCGGTCGACAAGGTGGAAGCGGGCGCGAAACTGGTGAAGGACGCGGGCTCGACGATGGGCGAGATCGTCAGCGCCGTGCGCCGCGTCAGCGAGGTGCTGGGCGAGATCACCACCGCGACCAACGAGCAGGCCGGTGGCATCCAGTCGGTCAACGAGGCCGTCAACTCCGTCGACCAGATGACGCAGCAGAATGCGGCGCTCGTCGAGCAGTCGGCCGCCGCCGCCGAATCGATGCGCGACCAGGCGGGCAAGCTGGCGCGCACCGTCGAACAGTTCAGGACCTGACGGCCCACGCTCGCGGCCCCACGAGGCGCCGCGGGCGCACCCACTCCGCGAGGGCCGGCTCCCGCGCTCACCCGGATCGCCGGCGAATCGACGATCGCCCGCGGCGACGCCCTGGCGTCGGCACGATAGAGTGCGGCACATTCGTCGAACCGGAGATCTCCATGCGCTCGTTGGCCTGCGTCGTCGCGCTCGGTCTTGTCGTCCTTGCCGGCTGCGCCGAGCGGCCCGGCAAGCCGCGCGACGAGGTCGCGCGCCGCGAGGTCTGCGACCCGGCCGCTTTCGGCGCCCGGGCCGACGGCGTCGCCAAGGACACCGGCGCGTTGCAGGCCGCCATCGACGCCTGCGCCACCGACGGCGGCGGCACGGTCGTCCTGCGCGGCGGCGTGTTCCTCTCCGGCACGATCCGCCTGCGCAACCACGTGACGCTGCGCATCGAGCCCGGCGCGACGCTGCGCGGCCGCCAGGACGATGCCGACTATCCGCTCCTGAACCCGCCTGTCGTCAACACGCAGCTCGCCGACACGCGCCACGCGCTGGTCTACGCCGAGAGCGCCACCGGGGTGCGCATCGAGGGAGGCGGCACCATCGACGGCAACGCCGACATCGACAAGTGGCGCGGCATGGCGCTCCCCGAGGGCCGGCGGCCGATGGCGATCTTCACGGTGCTGTCCAAGGACGTGGCGATCGAGGGCGTCACGGTGCGCGACGCCGCGGTGTGGGCGGTGGTCAACATGGAGGTCGAGCACCTGGTCATCCGCGGCATCACGGTCGATTCGCCGCACGGCCCGACGCACGACGGCATCGACGTGGTCGACGGCCGCGACGTGCTGATCGAGGACAACACGATCGATGCCGGCGACGACGGCATCTGCCTCAAGAGCGGCGGCAGGACCGGCCTGCGCGACGTCGTCGTCCGCCGCAACCACGTGCGCGGCGCGGGCGTGGCCAACGGCCTGAAGCTGGGCACGGCCAGCGTGGGGCCGATGCGCGACATCGTGTTCGAGGACATCCGCATCGAGAACGCGCAGGCCGCGGCGATGGCGGTCGAATCGGTCGATGGCGGCGAGGTCTCGAACGTGAGCTTCCGCCGCATCACGGCGGCCGACGTCGGCACGCCGGTCTTCATGCTGCTGGGCGCGCGCGGCACGGCGGGCGTCGGCGCCATCCGCGACGTCCGCTTCGAGGCGATCCGCGCCAGCCGCCTGCGCTATCCGTGGGGCGCACTGCTGTCCGGCGCACCGGCCGACGCCGCGGGACGCCACGACCTGCAGGCGATCACCTTCGACGACGTCGACATCACCTGGCGCGGCGCCGGCGCCGCGGCCGGCCCGCATGTGTTCGGCCGCGGCGCGGCCGACGCCGCGCGCTTCCCGGTGTACGCCGGCGGCTATCCCGACGCGAAGTTCATCTTCGCCACGCCCAGCGAGAAATCGGAAGTGATCGACTATGCGCTGCCGGGCTACGCTTTCTTCGTCCGCAACGCGCGCGACGTGCGCTTCGAGCGCTGCCGCGCGGGCGTCAGCGGCGTGGAACGGCGCGACGCGGTGGTCGCGCGTGACGCGGACGTCGCGGGCGCGTGCACCCGCGAGGCGCGGCCCTGAGCCGGCGCGCGCTCAGGCGCGGCAGACCGCGGTGGTGTATTCGTAGTAGCCGACGCTGTCGCGATCGGCGCGGTTCCACACTTCGCCCACGCTCTTGTCGCCCTGGCTCTGCGCCTGGCCGCCCAGGCTGCCGCACCACATCTTCGGGTACTTGTCGCGATACAGCGCGCCGGCCACGACCACGCCGACGTGGCCGTGGTGGCGCGGCGGGGCGTGGTCCGCGCCCTTGAGCACGGCCAGCACGAGGTGGCCCGTCGACGCGAGGCGCGCCGCCTCGGCGCCGGAGGCCACCTTGGTCCAGCCTGCGGTCAGCGCATCGGCGATGCCGTCGGCGTCCGCCGTGGCCGGCAGCGGCACGCCCAGGTGGGCGGCCACGGACTTCACGAAGCCGGAGCAGTTGTTCGTGTTGGGCGTGCCCTTGAGGAAGGATTCGCCCCACGCCGACTTCGCGGCGTCGAGGAGGCATTGGTCGAGATTGGCCATGGTGCGGTGGAATGGGCGCGCGGGGACGCGACGGGAAGGTGGACGCGGGCCAGGGGCGGCCCGCGCGATGATTCAGCGCTTCGCCCGGGCCGCGGGGCGGCAGGCGGCGGTCAGCGGCACGCGGCGATCGGCCTTGGCGCCGGCGGGGCGCAGCAGCAGGGTGCGGCCTTCGATGCGCCATTGCATGCCCGCCACGTCCAGCGAAGCGAGCTTCGCGCAGCTGCGGGTGTCGCGGAACACCAGGTCCTGCGACGATCCGCTGGACTCGGTGGTGAGCAGCGTGCGGCCGCCGTCGACCAGCCAGACGCCGTCACGGCCCCAGACGCCGCCGTCGTCGACCAGGCACTGGCTGGCAGGCTGCCGATGCCGCACCGTCAGCGGCGGCTCGGGAAACAGCGTGACGGGGTGGTCCTTGACGTCGTTGTGGAACAGCACCTCGACGTCGCCGGCGGTACCGTGGTACGTATCCCCGTTCTCGGCCGTCACCGGCGTGATCTCGATCTTCTGGAGGGTGCAGGCGCACGCGAGGGTCTGGCTCGCGGCCAGGGCGCCGACCAGCGCGGCGACGGGAAACGTCCGGTTCATGCGGACGATTCTAGGCAGCGCCGCGCGATCGAGGCAGCCCCCATTGGAGGGGAGCCCGGGCCCTCAGCGTCATGGGAGCCTCCAGGTGTGTTGTAGGGAGCCCGCACCGTGGGCGAGCGCCCGTCAGGCGTCCATCCCGCGCGCCTGCGCCTTCCCTGGGATCCCGCGGCCGGCACCGCCCGTGATCGCGCCGGCGGCGCATCAGCGCGGCTTGTTCTGCTGGTAGAGCAGGTGCGCCTTGACCTCGGGCCATTCACCGGCCGTCACGCTGTACATGACGGTGTCGCGCACCGTGCCGTCGCGGCGCAGGGCGTGGTGGCGGATCACGCCGTCCTTCTTCGCGCCCAGTCGCTCGATAGCCTGCTGGCTCGCGAAGTTGTAGTTGTCGGTGCGCCAGCCCACCACCTTCGCGCCGAGCGTCTCGAACGCGTGCACCAGCAGCAGCAGCTTGGCGCAGGTGTTGACGTGGCTGCGCTGCGTGCTCCTGGCGTACCACGTCCAGCCGATCTCGACGCGGTCGATCGCGGGCACGATGTCGTGGTAGCTCGTGGAGCCCACGACGCGGTGGCCGTTCTCGAGGTCGACCACCACGAAGGGCAGGCGGTTGTCCATCGCGAGGGCGCGCTCGACGTAGCCTTGCGTGTCGTCTGGCGTGGGCACCGAGGTCACGCGCAGGTTCCACAGCTCGCCGTCCGCCGCCGCGGCCCGAAGCGCGTCGACGTGTTCGAGGCTCATCGGCTGCAGGCGGATGCGGCCATCGGTGAGGGTGACGGGTTGGACGTTCAGCATGAAAGGAATTCTCGTGCGGAGAAGCGTTGGGGCCTGGCCGGCCGCAGCCCCGATCGTGGGAGCGCGGGAACCGGCTCTGCCGGGCCTGTCGCGGCCGTCCCTTTGGGGGCAGCGACCAGCGGGGGGGTGGGGCGGTCGACTATCGATTGTTTCGCTGCATGAAGATCAGCTTTTCGAACAGCGTCACGTCCTGCTCGTTCTTCAGCAGCGCGCCGATCAGCGGCGGGATGGAAACCTTCTCGTCCTTCGATTGCAGCGCGGCGACGGGGATGTCCTCGGACAGCAGCAGCTTGAGCCAGTCCAGCAGCTCGGACGTCGACGGCTTCTTCTTCAGGCCCGGCAGGTTGCGCACGTCGTAGAAGCTCTTGAGCGCGGCGGCCACGAGCTCCTGCTTGATGCCGGGAAAGTGCACGTCGACGATCTGCTGCATCGTCGCGGCCTCGGGGAACTTGATGTAGTGGAAGAAGCAGCGGCGCAGGAAGGCGTCGGGCAGCTCCTTCTCGTTGTTGCTCGTGATGAAGACGATGGGGCGCTGGATGGCGCGGATCGTCTCCTTGGTCTCGTACACATGGAACTCCATGCGATCGAGCTCGCGCAGCAGGTCGTTGGGGAACTCGATGTCGGCCTTGTCGATCTCGTCGATCAGCAGGGCGCACGGCGTCGCGCTGGTGAAGGCCTGCCACAGCACACCCTTGACGATGTAGTTGTGGATGTCCCTGACGCGCGGGTCGCCCAGCTGGCTGTCACGCAGCCGGCTCACCGCGTCGTATTCGTACAGCCCCTGCTGCGCCTTCGTCGTGCTCTTGATGTGCCACTCCAGCAGTGGCAGGCCGAGCGCCGCGGCGGCTTCCTCGGCGAGCATCGTCTTGCCGGTGCCCGGCTCGCCCTTGACCAGCAGCGGCCGGCGCAGCGTCATCGCGGCGTTGACCGCGAGCATCAGGTCGGGCGTGGCGACGTAGTTGCTGGAGCCTTCGAACTTCATGGTGGGGTGCTGCGCCCAGGGGCGGGTTTTGCCTGACGGAGGGGGTCGTTCCAGTATAAGGGGACGTTCCTATAATCGATTGGATAGCCGGGGCATGCGCCCGCCGCCTGGAAGTACTGCCTCTGTTCGGATCAACCAAGACGAGACGATGACAAGAACCCTGACCTTGCTCCTGGCCCTCGCGGCCTTCTTCTCCACCGCCCACGCGCAAGACGTCCAACGCGGGTCGACCAAGGTTCAGATGTGCATCGGCTGCCACGGCATCGTGGGCTACCAGGCCGACTTCCCGCAGGTCTACAAGGTGCCCAAGATCGCGGGCCAGGACGCGAAGTACCTCGCCTCGGCGCTGACGGCCTATCGCAGCGGCGACCGCAAGTTCCCCACCATGCGCAGCATCGCGGCGTCGCTGTCCGACCAGGACATCGCCGACATCGCGGCCTACTACGCGCAACTCGGCAAGCCCGGGGAGACGGTGCCCGCCACGCTCGCCACGCCCGTGCCCGACAAGCTGCGCACCGCCCTGGCCACCTGCGTGTCGTGCCACGGCGTCAACTTCTCCACGCCCACCGACGGCACCATCCCGCGCCTGGCCGGCCAGTATGCCGACTACCTCGAGGTGGCGCTGAAGTCCTACAAGGTCGAGGGCAACCCGCATTTCGGCCGCGCCAACCCCGTGATGGGCGCGATGGCCAAGCCGCTGAAGGACGACACCATCACCCAGATCGCCGACTACCTGGCCACGCTGCCGGGCGAGGTGCGCACCGTCCCGCAGGCGAAGTTCAAGTGACGCGCCGGCGGCCCGCCGGCCGCCGCAGGAATCCTTCACGCACGACCGCCTCCGGGCGGTTTCGTTTTTCCGGCGATCCGTCCAGAAGTCCCTACAGTCGAGGCGCGAGAGGCCGAAATGGAGGTCATGCCGGCGACGAGCCCGGCTCATGTCCTGCCCGTCCGTACGCTCCATGCTCAAGAAGATCCGCATCGACCAAGTCCGTCTGGGCATGCACCTGCATGCGCTGGAAGGGGCGTGGATGGACCACCCGTTCTGGAAGACCCGCTTCGTCATCCGCGACGAGGAACAGCTGAGGAAGCTGCAGGACAGCGTCGTCCAGGAAGTCTGGATCGATGCGGACAAGGGCCTGGACGTCGTCGAGGAAGCGGCAGCCGCGCTGGCGCCCGCACGCGTGCCGGCGGCTGCGCCCGCGTCCGCTCCCATGACGCGCCCGGTGCCGTCGCCCGCGCCGCTGCCGCCGCCGTCGAAGAGCTTCGCGGAGGAACTGCGCACCGCCAGCATCCTGTGCAACAAGGGCCGGGCGCAGATGCACAAGGTGTTCAGCCAGGTGCGGCTGGGCCGCGCGGTGGACGCCGAGGCCTGCCTGCCGCTGGTGCAGGAGATCTCCGATTCCGTCATCCGCAACCCCGGCGCGATCGTCAGCCTGCTGCGCCTGAAGACGCAGGACGACTACTCCTACATGCATTCGGTGGCCGTCTGCGCGCTGATGGTGGCACTCGGCCGCGAGCTGGGCTTCGACCAGGCGCAGTGCCGCACGGCGGGCACCGCGGGGCTGCTGCACGACGTGGGCAAGGCGCTGATGCCGCTGGACATCCTGAACAAGCCCGGCAAGCTGACCGACGAGGAATTCGACGTGATGCGCAGCCATCCGGTGCGCGGCTTCGAGCTGCTGCAGGACGCGCACGGCACCGCCGCGGACGCCATGGACGTCTGCCTGCACCACCACGAGCGCGTCGACGGCACCGGCTACCCGCACCGGCTGCCCGTCGACAAGCTGAGCCAGCTGGTGCGCATGGGTTCGATCTGCGACGTCTACGACGCCATCACCTCCGACCGCCCGTACAAGAACGGCTGGGACCCGGCCGAGTCGATCGGCAAGATGGCCAGCTGGAAGGGCCAGTTCGACCCGGCGATCTTCGCGAGCTTCGTCAAGAGCGTGGGCATCTACCCGACCGGCTCGCTGGTGCGCCTGCAGTCCGACCGGCTGGCCGTCGTCATCGAGCAGAACGCGTCGGCGCTGACGGCGCCGGTGGTGCGCGTGTTCTATTCGCTGAAGTCGCAGATGCCGGTGGCATTGCAGCGGCTGGACCTGTCCGGTGGCACCAGCGATCGCATCGTCGGGCGCGAATCGCCCGAAAAGTGGAAGTTCGGCTTCCTCAACGAACTGTGGGCGGGCGACATCGCCAGGCGCTGAGCGCGACATCGCCGGCTCGGGCGCCGCGAACGAAGAAAGGGCCTGGCGTCGCCGCCAGGCCCTTCGTCGCTTCGCCCGGGCAAGAGGCGATCAGTGGGCCGGCTTCGCCTGCTCGTCGATGCGGCGCACTTCCTCGTCGAGCGCCTTGTCGGTCTCGACGGTCTTCTCGTGGTTCGCGCCGATCAGCATGTAGAACGCGGGCACGACGAACAGCGTGAACAGCGTGCCGATGGACATGCCGGTGAAGATCACCAGGCCCATCGCCTGGCGGCCCGCGGCGCCGGCGCCCGAGGCGATCACCAGCGGCACGACGCCGAACACCATCGCGGCCGTCGTCATCAGGATCGGGCGCAGGCGGATGCCGGTGGCCTCGATGATGGCGTCGATCTTGGACAGGCCCTTCTTCTGCTCGTTGTTGGCCACTTCCACGATCAGGATGCCGTGTTTCGATATCAGGCCCATCAGCGTCACCAGGCCCACCTGGGTGTAGATGTTGATCGAGGTGAAGCCCAGGAAGATGAAGATCACCGCGCCGAACAGCGCCATCGGCACCGACACCAGGATGACGACCGGATCGCGGAAGCTCTCGAACTGGGCGGCCAGCGCGAGGTACACGATGATGACGGCGAAGGCCATCGTGATCAGGAAGCCGCCGGACTCCTTGGCGAAGATGCGCGATTCGCCCGCGAAGTCGACGTTGTAGCCTGCCGGCGCTGCTTCGTGCAGCGCGTCGACCAGGATCTTGTGCGCCTCACCCTTGGAGACGCCCGCCACGCCCGAGATCGTCACCGAGTTCAGCTGCTGGAAGCGGTTGATGGCCTCGGGCTGCGTGCTGTACTTGAGGTGCGCGATCGTGCTGGCCGGGATCAGGCCGGCGTTGGGCGTCTTGATGTAGAAGTCCAGCACCTTGGACGGGTTCAGCCGGTCGACCTGCTGCACCTGCGGGATCACCTTGTACGAGCGGCCCGCGATGGAGAAGTAGTTGACGTAGCCGCCGCCCAGCGCGGCGCCCAGCGCCTGGCCGACGTCCTGCTGCGTCATGCCCAGCGCGGCGATCTTGT
>JAEKKH010000057.1 GCA_019510465.1 Burkholderiales bacterium | reverse complement strand
GTCAAGATCGACCGCAGCTTCGTGCGCGACCTCGGCGTGCTGCCACAGAGTCTTGCGGTTGTCACCGCCATCATCGCACTGGCGAAGTCGCTGGACCTCAAGGTGGTGGCCGAAGGTGTCGAAAACCAGAGGCAGCAGGATGTGCTCTACGGGGAAGGCTGCTCGCTGATGCAGGGGTTCCTGTTCAGCAAGCCGATGCCGCCGGAGGACGTCCAGACCTGGATGGAGAGTGTCTCGCTGCCACGCAAGGTGGTGGCGGCGCCCTCCGCAGCGAAGATGCGCGCCAACGCCGGCGAAGTGGTCGACGTCGGGCGGCGCTCGTAATCTCACGCGGCCTTCGCGCCGCCAGCCGCCGACATCGCCATGCCCAAACCCGCCGCCGCCGAGACCGCCAAGGCCGCGTTGCGCCGCCTCGCGTTGTCCAAGCAGGAGCCCACGCCCGAGAACTACGCGCGCGCCTGGTCCGAGGAGGGCGGCGCGCCCCCCGCGGCCTCGCCCGCGGCCCCCGCGGCGGCGCCGGCCGCGTCCGGCGCCAAGGCCAAGGGCGTGTTCGACCGCATCGCGGCGCGCCTGTTCGAAGACGGCACCCAGCGCGAGGAGTTCGCGCAGGCGCTGCAGCGCGCCGACTGGGACGCGGCGCGCGGCCATGTCGAGCGGGCGGCCGAATCGCAGGCGGCGCTGTCCCAGGGCATGGCGCTCACGATCGAGAAACTCGCGCGCGGCCTCGAGCGCGGCGGCCGCCAGTGGACGGCGGCGCGCAAGAAGGACAGCCTGCAGCGCGTGCTGGAGGCCAACCGCAGCGACATCGCGCGGCTGCACCAGCGCATGAAGCAGCTGGTCGCGTCCTGGGACGGCGACATCGCCGACGACGCGGTCACGGTCGATGCGGGCGGCGACGCGCCGGCCGCGGCGTCGAGCCGGGGCGTGCAGACGCTGGATCTCGGCAGCGACCCGATCTCGCAGGGCGGCTCGATCGAGCTGCAGGGCGGCATCGGCCACGCGTCGGCCGAACGCCCGCGCGCGCATGGCGACTGGCCGCCGGTGCTCGCGCAGTACGACGCCACGCTGCACGTGGCCCTGCCCGCCGACGATGCGCGCGCCGCGGCGCTATCGCACGAACTGAAGGACCTGCAGTCCGACCTCGCGCGCGACGGCGCCACCGCGCGCCTGCGCACGCAGGCCGAGGCGTTGTGCGAGCGCGCGCGCCGGCTGCTGGCGCATCGCCATCACCTGGTCGAGGAGCTGCACCGGCTGACGCTGGAGATGAGCGCCGGCCTGGCCGAGGTGGCGGAGGAGGGCAGCTGGGTCAAGGGCCAGACCGAGAGCCTGAAGCAGAGCCTGGGCGAGCAGCCCAGCGTGCGCTCCGTGCGCGCGGCCAGCGAGATGCTGGCGACCACGCGTGCGCGCCAGCAGCGCGTGCGTTCGGAACGCGACAGCGCGCGCGTGGCGCTCAAGGACGCCATCTCGCAGATGCTCACCGAGCTGGACGCGCTGGGCGAGCACACGGGCCAGTTCTCCGACAGCGTGGCGCGCTACGTCGACACGATCGCGCATGCCGACTCGCTGGAGAGCCTGGCCAGCGTCGTGCGCCAGATGATGGAGGAAGGCCGTGCCGTGCATGGCCTGGTCAGCCAGACGCAGGAGCGCCTGAACGAGGGCCGCCAGCGCGCCGCCGACCTCGAGGAGCAGGTGCGCTCGCTCGAGTCCGAGCTGCGCCGGCTGTCCGACGAGGTCTCCACCGACGTGCTCACCGAGGTCGCCAACCGGCGCGGGCTGATGCAGGCCTTCGAGGTCGAGACCGCCCGCCTGGAGCGCCAGGGCGGCGAGCTGGCGATCGGCCTGCTGGACATCGACAACTTCAAGAAGCTCAACGACACGCTGGGCCACTCGGTGGGCGACATCGCGCTGAAGTCGCTCGCCGGCCACGTGCAGAAGCAGTTGCGCGCAGTGGACATCGTCGCGCGCTTCGGCGGCGAGGAGTTCGTCGTGATGCTGCCGGGCGTCGTGGTGGACGAGGCGCAGGTCACGCTGACGCGACTGCAGCGCACGCTGTCCGCCAGCCTGTTCATGCACGACGGCCGCGAGGTGTTCGTCACGTTCTCGGCCGGCGTCACGCGCTATCGCCCGGGCGAGGCGCTGGAAGCCGCGCTGGAACGCGCCGACGAGGCGCTCTACGAGGCCAAGCGCACGGGCAAGAACCGGACGTGCATCGGTTGATGCAGGGTGGAGGGGCCCGGCCCTTCTTCCTTCGCGCCGGAGGGCGGCCCTTCGAGCGGCGTCGCCGCGCGAAGCGGGCAGATGCCGGGCCCTTTCCCGTTCCGGCCCTGCCGTGGCGGATCGAGCGGCTTCTACGTCGGCGCCCCGCAGCCCATGCCCTCGAACTTCCACGCCGCCACGCGCCCGTCCTTCAGCACGAAATGCGTCGTGCAGGTGATGGGCACCGCCGGCGCCGTGAGCGCGGGCGTGGCGCTGGCGATCGTCGCGCCGGTGCCGCCCACGCGGGTGACGGCGACCATGGGCGGCGTGCCGGACGCCGTGCGGTCGTCGAGGCTCGTGCGCACGATCCAGGTCAGCACCTCGCCGTCGGGCGTCGGCTGCGCCAGCGTGGGCGCACCCCACGACGCCTCGAGCTGGGCGCGCGTGGCGCCCTGCCAGCGCAGCAGCGAGGCCTCGTAGCGCGCGTCCATCGAGCCGGCGGGCGCGGCGCAGCCCGCCGCGGCCAGCGTGCAGGCGAGTGCGAGGAACGGGGCGGTCGGTCGGGCCATGCGCCCATTGGACACCCGCGGCGCGCGGATTGCCGAAAGCGCGGTATCTTTCCCGGTGGAGGAGCCGCCGATGAGCATGCACGCCGTTGATGTCCACGCCCTGTCCGACGCCGTCCGTGCGATCGAGCGCCCCGGCGTCGGTGCGCGGCTCGCCAACCTGGTGGGGTCGCCGATCGAGCGCCTCGTGGGGATGCTGCCCAAGCGCGCGTCGGGCGTCATCGCCGCGGCCGCGCGCAAGGCCATCCACGGCGCGCTGAACCTGTCGCTGCGCACGCTGTCGACCAACGACCCCTTCTCGCCGGGCGCGCCGCCGCCGGCCTCCAACGGCTGGCACAAGGTGGCGAGCGCGGCCAGCGGCGCGGTGGGCGGCGCGTTCGGCCTGGCGGCGCTCGCCATCGAGCTGCCGGTGTCCACGACGATCATGATGCGTTCGATCGCCGACGTCGCGCGCAGCGAGGGCGCCGATCTCGCCGACCGCCAGACGCAGCTCGAATGCGTGATGGTGCTCGCCCTCGGCGGCAACGCGACGAGCGACGACGCCGCCGAGGTGGGCTACTTCGCGGTGCGCGAGGCGATGACGCGCGCCGTCTCCAGCGCGGCGGCGCACCTGGCACGCCACGGGCTGGCCAAGGAGGGCGCGCCGGCGCTGGTGCGGCTGATCACGCTGATCGCCGAGCACTACTCCGTCAACGTCACCGAGAAGGCGGCCGCGCAGATGGTGCCGCTGATCGGCGCGGTCGGCGGCGCGGCCGTCAACACGATCTTCATCGACCACTTCCAGACGGTGGCGCGCGGCCATTTCGCCGTGCGCCGCCTGGAGCGCAAGTACGGCGAGGCCATGGTGCGCGAGAAATACCGCGAGCTCGCGGCGGCGCTGGCCTGAGCGGTCTTCGCCAGGAGAGCTCGCCGCAGCGGCCGGTAGCGGCTCCTCCAGCGGGGGCCGTATATTGCGGGCTGGTTTCCGCGCCCCTGTCCGCATGACTCCTCACTCGTTGCCGTCCCGACTCTCCCGTGCCGCCGTGGCGGCGCTGCTGCTGGCCGCAGCGGCCGGCGCCGCCGCGGGCGCCTCGCGCGCGCCCTGCACGCCCACGCCGGCGAGCGAGGAGCCGAAGTCGCAGGCCGGGGATGCCTTGTCGGTGCACGTCGATGCCGCGCGGCCGATCGCGCTCGTGAACTGGGACGTGCGCTGGTGGGCGCGCCGCCGCATCTGGATCACGCTCGACGCCAGCAACGAGGGCGACGGCCCGACGCAGGTGCTGCCGCAGATGGTGGTCGATGCGCGTCCCGATGGCGGCGCGTCGATGGCGCTGTTCGGCCTGCCGTTGGCGCTGCCCGCGCGCGGCCACGCGACCCAGCGGCTGGCCGTCTACGTGCCCGACGACGCGAAGACGCTCGGCGTGCGCGCGCTGGTGGCGACGCCCGCGCAACCGGTGGCCGTGTCGTTCACGCTGGAGTGCTCGGACGCGCGCTACGACCCGGGCGAGTTCGCGCCCGCCGTCGCGCCGTTGCTCGACGAGGCGATCAAGACCTACTTCAACGGCCTGGTCGATCCGCTGTCCGACCCCAACGCCGCGGTCGACATCGCGCGCCGCCTGTCCAGCGGGGCGCAGGAGCCGGCCGACGTCGCCTGGACCCTGCGCGGCCTGATGCAGGCGGTGCACGACGACCACGGCTTCTACGCGCTGCCCGGCGAGGCGCCGCCGGTGCGGCCCGCGCTCGTCACCCGCGCGCCCGAGCTCGAGCTGCGCGGCGACGGCACGGCCGTGCTGCGACTGCACGCGGTCGACACCACGGCCGCGCCTGCCGCGCTCGCCTGGGCCACGTCGCTGCACGAGGGCATCGCCGCCGTGGCGGCACGCCATCCGCGCGGCTGGATCATCGACCTGCGCGACCACGACGGCGACAGCCCGTGGCCGTCGCTGGCCGCGCTCAGCGCGTTGCTGGACGGCCCGGCGGTGGGCCACTTTGCCGGCCGGCACGGCCAGCAGGAGTGGATCGTCGAGCGCGGGGCCGCGCGCATCGCGGGCGGACCGGCGCTGGTGGACACCCAGGCGCCGCCCGAGCCCGACTACCGCGGGCCGGTCGCGCTGTTGATCGGGCCCGGCACGCGCGACGCCGGCGAGGACGTCGCCGTCGCCTTCCGCGGCCGTCCGAACACGCGCTTCTTCGGCACGCCCACGGCCGGCTTCCCGCTGCAGGGCGTGCAGCCGCACCGGCTCGCCGACGGCAGCACGCTGGGCGTGCTGGAGGTGCGCGCCGCCGACCGCACCGGCGTCGTCCATCGCGTGCCGCTGGAGCCCGACACCCTGCTGCACGAGGACGCCGCAGCGCCGCTGCCGCAGCCCGTGCTCGACTGGCTGCACGGCGCGGGCGGCCGCTGACGGCGCGCCGACTCGGCGAGCGGCCGCCGAGCCCGCGCGGGGCGCCGCTGCTGCGCCTTCCGACGCGCGGTGAAACCCGGCCGGCGGCTTTCAACCAACGCCTCCAGGACTAAGGGTTTTCACCAAGTATTGAGGGGGCTTGATGCCGCCGCCACGGTCCCCAACTCCGAGTCGTTTTCGATCGCCAACCCACGATTCGGATGAGGAACTGGATCATGGCCATGCTACCGACACCACCCGGCCGCCCCGCTCCAGGGCGCCATCGCCGGCGGGCGAGCCCGTCGATGACCGAAGCCGAGCTGCGCGCCTACTTCATGGCGCGCGAGACGCTGCGCCGCCTGAAGCCGCCGCCCTGGCCGTGTTTCGCGGCCGACGCGGGCGCGAGGGCGTCCCTCGCGCCACGCTGAACCGCCGGCCTGCCGACCTATCCCGGGGCGCGGCCCCTGTCGCGCCCCACCGTGTCCGGCGCCGTCCGGACGTCCCGACGATGCCGCGCATCGTCGCCATCCATGACCGACTGAAGGAGGTCCAACATGATCGACACCTTGTTCTACCGCCCTCAGGGGCTCTTCGACCAGCTCGCCAGCCTGCAGCGCACGCTGTCGCGCTCGCTGTCCGCCGACGGCGCGCCCGGCAGCATCCGCTCGGCGGCCACCGGCAACGCGCCGCCGGTCAATGTCGGGCGCACCGCCAGCAGCATCGAGGTCTACGCCTTCGCGCCCGGCCTGGACGCCGGCACGATCGACGTCACGATCGAGCGCGGCATCCTGCGCATCGCCGGCGAGCGCAAGGCGGCGCAGCACGGCGACGGCTCGGTGCAGGTCTACGCCAACGAGCGCGCGCAAGGCCGGTTCATGCGGGCGCTGTCCCTGCCCGACGAGGCCGACACCTCCAAGGTGGAGGCGCACTACCGCGATGGCGTGCTGCGCGTCAGCGTCGCGCTGCAGCAGGCCGCCCAGCCGCAACGCATCACCGTCCAGTGATGGTTCGCCACGACCACTCATCGAAAGGAATCGCCATGACCGACAGCAAGGAGATCACCCGCACCGATGCCGCGCAGCGCGGCCTCGACCGCCCGCGCGACGACTCCATGGAGCGTGCCGCGACGCCGCCCGTGGACATCTTCGAGGACGCCGGCGGCATCACGCTGCTGGCCGACATGCCCGGCGTCGCCCGCGAGCGCCTGGACGTCCGGCTGGACGGCGACACGCTCACCGTCGAAGGTGCCGTCGACCTGGCCGCGCCGCAGGACATGCGCGCGCTGTGGGCCGAAGTCGAGGTGCCGCGCCTGCGCCGCAGCTTCACGCTCAGCCGCGAGCTCGACCCGGCCCGCATCGAGGCCAACCTGAAGGACGGCTTGCTGACGCTGCGCATCCCCAAGCAGCCGCAGGCGCAGCCGCGGCGCATCGCCGTGCAGTCCGCCTGATGCGGATCCGCGACCATGCGCACCATGGCCATGGATTGCCAACGCGTGACCGTGCCCGAGGGGGCGAACGTCGCCGGCTGGACGGCCGCCGGCCGGCGCGTGCGCATCGCGCCGGGCGACTATGTCGTGCACCGCTTGCGACCCAAGGTGCGAGTGGACGGCGTCGTCGAGGCCTTGCGCTTCGTCGGCGCCGACCCGCACGGCGGCGACGTGCACGTGCCCCTGCCGGCCGGCACCCGGCTGGACGACGTAATCGGCGATGGCGCCGTCGAGGCGGCCGCCGCCTGATGCCGACGACGCCCGGCTGTCGGTAGCGCCAGCCCGGGCGGCAGTGATTGCATTCGTCCAGCAGGCAGGTGAGAAGAGATGGCCGCCCGTTGCCTCCCGGCACGGGCGCCGTCGGCGGCAGCCGGGGTACGCGCCGTGCCGGGCGACGGGACCGCCCGACTTCGCAAGGACGCGCGATGGCCTCACTACCCTTCACCGACCAGCCCGCCACCGGCGGCACGCAGCCCGCCGCCCCCTCGTCGCCGATGAGTCCCGGCGACGAGGCGCGGCCCGGCACCCCGGGCACCGGCGAGAACGTGTGCCCCGCGTGCGGGGGCAGTGGCCACGTCGACGGCCGGCCCTGCCCGAACTGCGAAGGCACCGGGCGCGTCACCGTGGGCATCGGCGGCGCCTGAGCGTGCGTCCGGTGCCCCTTACCCGCCACTTCAGGAGCTTCCCATGCGCAACGCCAACTTGCCCGCCGGGCCCGCCAATCCGAAGACCACGCGCGCCGATGCCGCGACCGAGCAGGAGGAACTCGACGAGCTTCGCGGCGACGCGGCCGGCGGCAACACGTCGCTGCCGCAGTCGGCCGACAAGGATGCCCGGCACGCCGAGCGCAATGCGCACGTCGGTGCGCGGAACGCGAACGCCACGGGCGTCGGCCGCCAGCGCTGAGGCCGGCGCCGCGCCGCGAAGGTCGATGGCCTCGCGCCTTGCGCCGCCCGACGTTCATGCGCTCGCGTGCGGCCGCACGCCTTGCGACGTCGGTTCGCCGGCCTTCGGGCGCCGCACGGTCCTCCGGCCCGCGCGGCGCTCCATTTCGCGACTCGCCCGCGAGCGCGTTCGTGCCTGCGCGTCGACCAGCGGCTGCCGCCGTTCATGTCCGCTCGGCGGTCGGCCGGGCGCGCATCGCACGTGCCCCGCGCGGGCGCCTCGTCGTGGCCGGGCGACCCTGTTCGCTTCTCTGGAATGAGCGTTGCCGAGACAGAGACAGCGCGTCGGCACGGTGTCGACGACACAACCGGAGATCCTCATGAACCAGCAAGCGAACCAGGGCCAGCAAGGGGGCCAGCGCGAGGAAGGCAATCGCCAGCGCAGCGGCCAGCAGGAGCAGTCGCAATCGGGCCAGAGCCAGCAGCGCGACGGATCCTCGTCGAGTCGCGAACGGGGCCAGGAAGGCAGCCAGCGCCGCGACGAGTCGCGCCAGCAGGACGGCGGCGCGCGTCGCGACGAACGCTGACCGCCCGCCGGTGGAGCCCCGCCTGCCCCGCGGGGCTCCATTTCCTCGCGAGGACTCGATGACGACCGAAGGCCCTGCACCGATCCGATTCACGCCCGAGGACATCTTTCTCGAGCAGCGCATCACCGACCTGGACCTGGCACCGGATGGCGCGCAAGCGGTGATCGAATTGAAATCCATCGACCGCGACAAGGACGAGTACCTGTCCCATCTGTGGCTCGTCGCGATGGACGGGGGCGAGCCCCGTCAGCTCACGCGCGGGTCGGGCCGCGACACCGTCCCGCGCTGGTCGCCCGACGGTCGCCTGATCGCTTTCCTGTCCGACCGGGGCAGCGAGCAGCCGCAGTTGCACCTCATCTCGCCCGCAGGCGGCGAGGCCCGCCAGCTGACCCGCTTCAAGTGCAGCGTCGTCGATTTCGCCTGGCGCCCCGGCGGCCGCCACATCGCCGCCGTGTGCGCGGTGCACGTCGACCCGTTGCGGCGTGGCGCGGACACCGGCGAGCCCGACCTGCAGCGCGCGGCGCGATCCTCCAAGGACCCGGAACTCGTCTGGCGCCTGCCGTACAAGTCGGACGGGCAGGGCTACACGCTGGGAACGCGGCTGCACGTGGCGCTGGTCGACGTCGGCAGCGGCGAGGCGACGATGCTGACACGCGGCGACTTCGACGTCTCGAAGATCGCGTGGTCGCCCGACGGCGCGTCGCTCGTCTTCAGCTGCAGCCGCGAGGATCCGCACGAGAGCTATTGCAACGACCTGTGGTGCCTGGCCGTCGGCCAGGACGCGGCCGCCGGCGAGCGGCAGTCGTGGCGCTGCCAGGTGGCCTCGGCCAGCTGGCCCGCGTGGTCGCCCGACGGCCGCTGGGTGGCCTTCGCCGGTGCGCAGGACGGCGGCGACTCGGTGATGCGCCTGTGGCTGCGCGACGTCGCCTCCGGCGAGCTGCGTGCGCTCGGCGACGCGTCGATCGAGGTGGTTCAGAACCCGCTGCAGTGGAGCGCCGACAGCCGGCGCATCGCCTTCATCCAGGCGCGCCGCGGCGGCCAGCGCATCGCCGCGTTCGACATCGGCGCCGGTTCGCCCGAGCGCCTCGTCGATCCGCCGCGCGGCCAGGTGGCCATGATGGCGGCGCGCGAGCGCATCGTCTACGCCGAGGAGGGCGTCGACCACCCGATCGAGCTGCACGTCACCGACTGGACCGGCGCGGAGCCACGCCGGCTGACCGACTTCAACGCCTGGTGGCGCGAACGCACGCCACTGCGCGTCGAGCGCCGCGGCTTCGATGCACCCGATGGCAAGGGGCGCATCGAGCGTGTGGAGGGCTGGGTCGTCCTGCCGCCCGGCCGCCGCAGCCGCCTGCCGCTGCTGGTGGATGTGCACGGCGGACCGGCGTCGTATGTCTCGCTGCAGTTCGCGACGGCGCCGTACTGGCAGATCCTGGCGAGCCGCGGCTGGGCGATCCTCGCCATCGACGCGGTCGGCTCGAGCAGCTACGGCCGCGAGTTCATCGAACGCCTGAACGGACGCTGGGGCGACCTGGACCTGCCGCAGCACCTCGCGGCGGCCGAGGCGCTGCGGCGCGAGGACCTGGTCGACGACCGGGCGGCGATCGCCGGAACGTCCTACGGCGGCTTCATGGCGGCCTGGGCGATCGGTACCTGCAAGGACTTCCGAACCGCGACCGTCAGCGCGCCGGTGGCCAACCTCGAGTCTCACTTCGGCAGCTCCGACAGCGGCTACTACGCCGATCCGTACTCGATGGACGGCAAGCCCGAGGCGAACCGCCAGCGGATGCTTCGGCTGTCGCCGATGGCGCACATCGAGCAGGCGTGCGCCCCTGTGCTGCTGCTCCAGGGCAAGGACGACCAGCGCTGCCCGGTGGCGCAATCCGAGGAGCTGTTCGTCAAGCTGCAGCGCTCGGGCACCCCCGCCGAGATGGTGCTCTACCCCGGGGGGTCGCACCGCCTGATCGGGCAAGGCAAGCCGTCGCACAGGCTGGACGCGATCCAGCGCATCGTCGACTGGCTCGAACGCTGGATCGACATCCCGCTGCGACCGCCGCAGGACGCGCGCGGCGAGTCCCGGGGCGGGCAGGGCACGAGGCCGACATCGCCCGAACGGAAAAGCAGGTGGACGCCATCCTGAGAGCGGTCGGACTCCGTCGCCCCGCCGCACCCGCGGCGCGATGCGCCACCCGGCGTTCGCCTGCAGCGAGAACGGACTTGCGGCACGGCTTGCTGCTGCGGGCCGTCCCCAGCCGGGCGCGCCGCTGATCAGGCCGTCCGCGAGTCGTCGCCCAGGCGCTCGGTCTCCTCGATCGGCTCGTCGTCGTCCGGGCCGCGGCCGGTGCGCTGGAGCTGGGCGTTCTCGAGCGTGGCCGCCACGTCGGGATCGTCGAGCGAGACGTCGTGGCCGCGGTCGACCGGCAGCGCGACAGCGTCCGGGTCGAGCACGGCGCCGGCGTCGGCGGACGAATCGTCGAGCGCGTCGTCGGCCTCGTCGCGCGGCGCGTCGTCGTTGCGCGGGATGTCGGAACGGTTGCCCGGCAGGTCGGCGCGATCCTGGCGCGCCATCAGGGTGTCGACGGGGACGACACGGTCGATGTCGTCGAGCGGATCGGCGACGGGCTTCACGATGGGTGGGGTCATGGAAGGTCTCCTTGGTTGCCGGGAATCCGGCAAGGCCGGTGCCGGATCGATGGCGCAAGGCACCTGGGGGAAACAAGCTCCAGGCCCTCATCCTGCGGCGTGCGAGGCGCAGGCTCAGGATCCACCCCGGCTGCCCCGTATTCGCCCGAGGGGTGAACTCGGTCACGGCTTCGCGGGAAATGTCGAGGGTCGGTCTGGAAACGGTCGAGCTGGCGCCAGAATCGCCCGCGTGTCCGATCACCGAGAACCGCTTCGATGAAGCTGCTGCTCCCGCCCGTCCTGCTGGCGATCCTGGCGCTGGCGCTGCTCCTGACGCTGGCCGTCGTGGCCGTCCGGCGCTCCAAGGGCGCGCGCGGCGCCGGCGCGATCGCGTTGAAGGCCCGTCCCGTCATGACCGAGCGCGAGCAGGCCATGTACCGGCGGCTCAGGGAGACCTGCCCGGGCTCGGAGGTGCTGGCCCAGGTCGCCTTCCCGGCGCTGGTGAGCAGCGCACGCGAGCACCGCGGCCGCTTCGACCGCCTGGTGGCCGACTTCGTGCTGTGCGACGCATCGATGAAGGTGCAGGTCGTCATCGAGCTCGCCGACCCCGATCGCAAGGGGCGTGCGCGCGCGGACGCCGTGCGCGCGAAGGTGCTCGCGAAGGCCGGCTACAAGGTGCTCCGCTTCGCGAACGTGCCCGACCAGGACGACCTGCGCGCCTACCTGAACGCGCAGATGCCGGCCGACGACCGGGCCGCCTCGTCGCGCCGGACGTCCTCGCGCAGCGCCGTCGTCAAGGCCACGCGCAGCATGGCGCTGGACGAACTCTGACGCGCCGGGCGGCCAGAGGGAGCCGCAGGCGGCCTTAGGCGCGGCACACCGCCGCCGCTGCGCCGGCGTCGACGAACATTTTTCATGAGCCGGGGGAAGAAACCGGCGGCATCCGTCGTTGTGCTGTACATGAACCGCCAACACGCCGGAAACCGCCCCATGAACTCCCGTCTCCACCCCACGCGCATCGCCGCTGCCACGGCCTTGCTGGCGCTGGCTGCCGCCCCCTGGTCCGCGCACGCCGACACGCCGCCCCCCAACGACGGCACGCGTTTCGTCAGCGCCGGCGCGCAGTCGGACAACCATGGCAACCGGCAGCTGCTTTCCACGCTGAGCCTGCCCGTGGGCCGGCATGCCTGGGTGCAGGCGGGCGGCGGCGCCTCGCGCAGCAACGAGGCCGGCGGCGGGCGCCGGCCCGGCATCGCCACCGCGGGCGTGGGCGTGGCCGGCAAGTCGCTGCAGCTGACCGTCAACACGGCACAGCGCTTCGACGGCCGCCGCTACCGGCAGTCGGACTGGGGCGCATCGCTCGACTGGAAGCAGGACGGCGACGACATCGGCATCGACGTCACGCACCGCCGCTCGAGCGCCACGGGCTCGGTCGCCGTGTCCGACGGAGCGGGTGGTTCGACGACCGTCCCCGCGCGGGTGCGCGTCGCGGGCACCGGCGTCGGCGTGCATGGCGCGCTGCAGGTGAGCGAGCGCGTGAGCGTGTACGGCGCCGTCGCGCGCAACCACTACCGCAGCCGGACGGAGCAGGGCGGTGCCTCGTCGTCGGGCGGCGTGCTCGGCTCGGACTCCCTCCTCGCGCGCACGCTGCTGGGCGGCACGTCGGTGGTCAACCGCGACGAGGTCGACCTCGACCGCAGCGCCCAGGTCGGCGCGACCTACCGTTGGGACAAGGTCGCGGTGTCGGCCGAAGCCACGACCGGCGCGGTGCATGAGGGCGGCGCGATGCGCAGCGTGGATCTCAAGGCCGCGATCGACGTCGCGCCCGGCTGGCGCGTGGTGCCGGGCGTGGGGCGCGGCACGAGCGACCAGGGCGGACATGCGACGGTCGCGTCGGTGGCGGCGACCTACGGCTGGTGACGGCCGGGCGCGCTCGCGACATCATGGCAAGAAGGAGGCTTGTAGATTAAGCGACATTGACGTTATAGTCGCTACATGAACAAGGATGGGTCGCTGCCCTGGCTGTTATTGGTCCTCTCGCTCCCGACGCCGAGCGCGACCGCGCGCATGCGCGTCTGGCGCGCGCTGAAGGCGCTCGGCTGCATGGCCCTGCGCGACGGCGCGTACCTGCTGCCGCAGGGGGACGAACGTGAAGCGGCGCTGAGGGAGATCGCCGACGACTGCACGCGCGAAGGCGGCGTGGCCTGGCTCGTGCGGGCGCAGCCGCGCGGCGCCGACGACGAGGCCTCCTGGCGCGTCCTGTTCGACCGCAGCGGCGACTACGCCGAACTTCGCAAGGCCTGGAAGGAGGCGAACCGCGGCCTGGGCAAGCTCGGTGCGTCCGAACTCGCGCGCCTGCAGCGACGCATCCAGCGCGACTTCGAGTCGCTGCGGGCGATCGACTTCTTCCCCGGCGACGCGAGCACCGAAGCCGAGGCCGCCTGCGTCGAGTTCGCGAAGCGCATCGAGGCCCTGCTCTCGCCCGACGAGCCGCAGCAGGCCGCCGGGGGCGTCGCACGCCTCGATGTCACCGCCTACCGCGCCCGCACCTGGGCCACGCGGCGGCGCCTGTGGGTGGATCGCGTGGCGAGCGCCTGGCTCATCCGCCGCTTCATCGATCCCGAGGCGACGTTCGTCTGGCTCGCCACGCCTTCCGACTGCCCGCCCAAGGCGATCGGGTTCGACTTCGACGGCGCAGCCTTCACGCACGTCGGCGAGCGGGTCACGTTCGAGACGCTGATGGCCAGCTTCGGGCTGGACGACGATCCGGCGCTGGTGCGCCTGGCGGCCATCGTCCACCACCTCGACGTCGGTGGCGAGCCGGTGCCCGAGGCCGCCGGCCTCGAGGCCGTCATGACCGGCGCCCGCGAGCGCCTGCAGGACGACGACGCGCTGCTGGCGGAGATGTCGAACGTCCTCGACTCGCTGCATGCGCACTTCCTGCGTGCAGCGGCGCAGGCCCGGACCTGAGGAGGCCCCGATGAGCGACGACACCCTCGATCGAACGACGCCGTCCGCGGCCCCGTGCTACACCATGTGGCAGCTGGTGCGCTACATGCTGGGCCTGGGGACCTGGGGTTTCGGCGGCCCCGTCGCGCTGGTCGGCTACATGTACCGCGACCTCGTCGACAAGCGCGGCTGGATCACCGAGAGCGAATACAAGGAAGGCCTCACGCTCGCGCAGCTCATGCCCGGCCCGCTCGCGGCTCAGCTGGCGATCTACCTCGGCTTCGTGCATCACCGTTTCGCCGGAGCGACGCTGGTCGGGCTCGCGTTCGTGCTGCCATCGTTCTTCATGGTCATCGCGCTCGGCGAGGCCTACGTCGCCTTCGGCGGCATCGGCTGGATGCAGGCGGTGTTCTACGGCGTCGGCGCCGCCGTGATCGGCATCATCGCGGTGAGCGCCTGGAAGCTCACGACGAAGAACATCGGCCGGGACAAGCTGCTGTGGGCCATCTTCCTCGTCAACGCGGTGGCCACCGCGGTGCTGCAGGCCGAGGTCGTCTGGGCCATCGTCGGCGCCGGCATCCTGGTCTGGCTGCTGCGCGCGCCCCCGAGCTTCGGCGGCGCCGCGCGCGTGCGCGAGGCGGCCAGCGGCCCGCTGCTCGCGGCGCTCGCGCTGGGCTCGGCCGACCCGGACAAGCTCCTCAAGATCCTGGGCTACTTCACGTACGCGGGCACCTTCGTCTTCGGCAGCGGCCTGGCCATCGTGCCGTTCCTCTACGGCGGCGTCGTCAAGGAATACCACTGGCTCACCGATCGCCAGTTCGTCGACGCGGTGGCCGTCGCGATGATCACGCCCGGCCCGGTGGTGATCACGACCGCGTTCATCGGTTTCCTGGTGCAAGGCTTCTGGGGCGGCGTGATGGCGGCCGCCGGCACGTTCCTTCCCTGCTACCTGCTGACCATCCTGCCCGCGCCGTACTTCCGCAAGCACGGCAAGCGGCCCGGCCTGCTCGCCTTCATCAACGGCGCGACGGCCGCCGCCATCGGCGCGATCGCCGGCTCGGTCGTCGTGATCGGGCAGCGTTCGGTGACGGACTGGCTGACCGCGCTGCTGGCCGTCGGAACGGCCTTGCTGCTGTGGCGGTTCAAGAAGCTCACCGAGCCCGTGATCGTGCTGGCGGCGGCCGCCATCGGCCTGGTCGCCTGGCCGCTGCTTCATCATGTCTGAGGAGATGTACATGGACCTGCAAACCCGGCCGCTGGCCCTCGATCCCGCCCGGCTCGACGGCCTGTCGGAACGGCTGATCGCCAGCCACCACGAGAACAACTACGCCGGCGCCGTGAAGCGCCTGGGCGCGATCCGGGGCCAGCTCGCGCAGCTGGACTGGGCCGCGGCGCCGGTGTTCGTCATCAACGGCCTGAAGCGCGAGGAACTGGTCGCCGCCAATTCCGCGTGGCTGCACGAGCTGTACTTCGAGGGGCTCGGCGGCGACGGCGTGTTGCCGGACTGCGGGATGTCGATCGCGATCGAACGCGACTTCGGCTCGGTGGCGCGCTGGCGCGCCGAGTTCACCGCGATGGCCAAGGCGATGGGCGGCGGCTCCGGCTGGGCCCTGCTGTCCTGGTCGCCGCGCGAAGGGCGATTGATCAACCACCGGGCCGACGACCACGCGCAGCTGCTCGCCGGCGCCACGCCCCTGCTCGCCCTCGACATGTACGAGCACGCCTACCACCTGGACTTCGGCGCCAAGGCCGCCGCCTATGTCGACGCGTTCATGCGCAACATCCGCTGGGACGTCGTCCATCGCCGCTTCGGCCTGGCGGTCGAGGCGGATGGACACCCCCATGCGGCGGACCCGGCCGACGCGAAGTCCGATGCCCAGCTGATCGATGTCCGCCGCGCGGCGACGTTCGTCGAGGCGCGCGATGTCGTCGCAGGCGCCGTGTGGCGCGACCCGGCCCGACTCGTCGACTGGAGCCGCGAGCTGGACGCCGCCCGGCCCATCCTCGTCTATTGCTTCCATGGCTTGGACATCGGCCGTTCGGCAGCCCTGTCCCTGCGCGCCCGCGGCTTCGACGCCCGCTTCATCGCCGGCGGCATCGAGGCCTGCCGCGCCGCAGGCGTTCCCGTCGTCGCGAAGGATGCGCAGCGCCAAGCGGCGCATCCCTGAGCTGGCGGAGGCCGTCGCGTTCGAGCTTGGGTAGAGGTTGGTCGACGGCCGCTCGCATGCCTCGAGACCCGGCGTCCTGTCGGCCGAAGGTTGATATCGGACCCGCTCGATATCGATGGGCCTCGTCTCGCGCGGCATCGATCCATTGTCTGATATTCACCATCTGGAAACCGACTTTGATCGTGTCGAGAAGACCGGCAACGCGAACAATAGGGGAACGCAGGGGGGGGGCCGGCCACCATGCCCCGGACTCCTTCCCGATGGACACTTCCAGGTGACCGATGCAAGACGCCAACCGACATTTCATGGCTCGCTTTGTCGAGTTCATCAACTCCGCGGATCCGGGACTTGCGACGGAGTTGGTTTCTCCGGGCGCCGTGTTTCAGGTTCCGGGGCGCGCCGAACCCGTGCACGGGCCGCGGGGCTACCTGGAGATCATTGGAATGATGCGCGGCGGATTCCCCGACATTCACTGGAGCCTCGAGGAAACCGTCGTCGAAGGTGATGTCATCGCGGCGCGCTTCACGATGCGCGGGACGCACCGCGGAACCTTCTTCGGCGTGCCTCCCACCGGCAGGACGATTGCCGTGCAAGCGCTCAACATCTATCGGCTCTCGAGCGGGAAGATCTTGTCCGAAGTGGGGCAACCGGACCTGCTCGGACTGATGCAGCAGATCGGCGGGCTACCGCGTCCCTGAGGCCCATACGCCGAGAGTCCGTCTGACCCGGACATCAAGGCGGCATTGCGCAAGGTCGCCGGGCTTGGCATCGACCCTGCTTCTCGACCTCGCGGTCCCGTGCGGGCGCCGTCATTTCCCGGTTCCGGCGCCGTCATACATCCCGACACCGTTGGTCATCGAATGATCAGCCCACGATAACAACCGCGGCGGCAGGTGTTGATAGATTTTGCATCGACGGGGCCGGGATCCTGCCGCGCATGCCATCGACGAGCCGGACGG
>JAEKKH010000466.1 GCA_019510465.1 Burkholderiales bacterium | reverse complement strand
AAGGGCAAGAAGGCGCAGGACGCGGCCGTGGCGCTCGTGCAGGCCGAGGACTTCGATGCCTGCTTCGCCGCGCTGTTCACGTTGAAGGGCGAGCCGCGCAAGCTGGGTGTTGACCATCCGGACCTGGCCGAGCTGTGCGACGAGCTGCTGCACCTGCGTGCGGCAATCGCCCAGCAGCGTGCGGCCGATGAACATGCCGCGATGCGCCGCCTGGCGCTGGTGCTCGTCAACGCCTTCGAGGTGCTGAAGCGCGAGCGTGGCCTCGTCGATATGAACGACCTGGAGCGCGGCGCGCTGGCCCTGCTGGCCGATGCGCAGACGGCCGGCTGGGTGCAGCAGCGCCTGGACGCGCAGGTGCGCCATCTGCTCATCGACGAGTTCCAGGACACCAGTCCTTTGCAATGGCAGGCCCTGCACGGCTGGCTGGCGGCCTATGCCGGCGCAGGCGGCGGCTCGCCCTTGTCGGTCTTCATCGTCGGCGACCCCAAACAGAGCATCTACCGCTTTCGCCGCGCCGACCCGCGCGTGTTCGCTGCGGCCCAGGACTTCGTCTGCGACGGCCTGGCCGGCGTGCGCCTGGCCTGCGACCACACCCGGCGCAACGCGCCCGAGGTGCTGGCGGCCGTGAATGCGACTTTCGACAGCGCCCAGCGCGCCGGCGCCTACCAGGGCTTTCGCGTGCACACGACCGAGGTGGCCGGCACAGACGACCTGGCGGGCCTGTGGGCGCTGGACGCAGAAGTCGTCGCAGCGCCCGCCGCGGCAGAAGCTGACCCGCTGCGCTGGCGCCCGAGCCTGACCGAGCCTCGCCGCGAAGCCGAGCTGAGCCGCCGCGCACCCGAGTGCGAGCGCGTCTGTGCGGCCATCGTCGGGCTGCTGCAGGCCAGGCCCGAACTCAAGCCCGGCGACCTGTTCGTGCTGGCGCGCAAGCGCGATCCGCTGCGCCAGCTCAGCCAGGCGCTCACCGCCGCCGGTGTGCCGCATGCGGTGCCCGAGGAGCAGCCCTTGGCCGAGCTGCCCGACGTGGCCGACCTGCTCGCCTTGCTGGATGCGCTGGCCTCGCCAGGCCACGACCTGTCGCTGGCGCGTGCCCTGCGCAGCCCGCTGTTCGCCGTCGACGAGGCCGACCTGCTGACGCTGGCCGAAGCCGCCGGCACCGCTCAGTGGCTCGGCCAG
>JAEKKH010000010.1 GCA_019510465.1 Burkholderiales bacterium | reverse complement strand
CGCGATCAGCAGCTTCAGGTTGCACACCTTGGGCTGGCCGTCGATCAGCGCCACCATGTTCATGCCGAACGTGTCCTGCAGCTGCGTCTGCTTGTACAGGTTGTTCAGCACGACCTCGGGCACCTCGCCGCGCTTGAGGTCGATGACGATGCGCATGCCCGACTTGTCGGACTCGTCCTGGATGTGGCTGATGCCCTCGATCTTCTTCTCGTGAACCAGCTCGGCGATGCGTTCGAGCAGCGTCTTCTTGTTCACCTGGTACGGGATCTCGTCGACGATGATCGACTGGCGCTGGCCGCGGTCGATGTCCTCGAAATGCACCTTCGCGCGCATCACGACCTTGCCGCGGCCCGTGCGGTAGCCCTCGCGCACGCCGTTGACGCCGTAGATGATGCCGCCGGTGGGGAAGTCGGGCGCCGGGATGATCTCCATCAGCTCCTCGATCGACGCCTCGGGGTTGCGCAGCAGGTGCAGGCAGCCGTCGACCACCTCGTTGAGGTTGTGCGGCGGGATGTTGGTGGCCATGCCCACCGCGATGCCGGTGCCGCCGTTGACCAGCAGGTTGGGCAGGCGCGTGGGCAGCACCAGCGGTTCCTGCTCGCTGCCGTCGTAGTTGGGGCCGAAGTCGACGGTCTCCTTGTCGATGTCGGCCAGCATCTCGTGCGCGATCTTGGCCAGGCGGATTTCCGTGTACCGCATCGCCGCGGCGTTGTCGCCGTCGACCGAGCCGAAGTTGCCCTGGCCGTCTACCAGCATGTGGCGCAGCGAGAAGGGCTGGGCCATGCGCACGATGGTCTCGTAGATCGCGGAGTCGCCGTGCGGGTGGTACTTACCCATCACGTCGCCGACGATGCGGGCCGACTTCTTGAACGGACGGTTCCAGTCGTTGTTCTGCTCGTGCATCGCGAACAGGCAACGGCGGTGGACGGGCTTCAGGCCATCGCGTGCGTCGGGCAGGGCCCGACCCACGATCACGCTCATCGCGTAGTCCAGATACGAGCGCCGCATCTCCTCCTCGAGGCTGATGGGCAGGGTTTCCTTGGCAAATTGGGTCATGGCCTACAGACGATCGCCCTGCTTTCCCGGGCGAATCCCGGCGCAGGCGGAACGTGGGATTCTACGGGTTGGATCGTGTCGCTGGCGTACAACACTCACGGGGCCCATTCGAGGGCCGATTATCAAAATGAAGCCCGTGTCATATGCCGATGGCACAATGATTTTTGTCGCTGGTGCGCGCTGCCAGGTGGGCGTGCGCCAACGTTACCCAGATCCGATTTGGACGTATCGCAGGCAACTGCGGCTTTCCTCGAGAGGAGAATCATGAAGAAATTGAACAAGGTCGCGATGCTTGTCGCCACCGTCGCGGTTGTCGCTCCGATGTCCGTGTTCGCGCAGCCCGCGACCACCGCGCCCGGTCGCATCGACAACTGGCGCAACGTGGACGGCAACGTCTGGAAGAACGGCACGCGCGAATACTGCTGGCGTGACAACTTCTGGACGCCCGCGACCGCCGTGGCCGACTGCGATGGCGCGCTGAAGCCCGTCGTGGCCGCCGCGCCGGCGCCCGTCGCGCCCGCCCCGGCTCCCGAGCCCGCCCCGGTCGCGCCCGCCCCGGCTCCGGCCCCCGCCGCCATCGCACCGGTTCCGTCGAGCGAGAAGGTCACCTACGCCGCCGACGCCTTCTTCGACTTCAACAAGGCCGACCTCAAGCAGGAAGCCAAGACGAAGCTCGACGACCTGGTCAGCAAGACCAAGGAAATCAACCTCGAAGTCATCATCGCCGTCGGCCACACCGACTCGATCGGTGGCGACGCGTACAACGACAAGCTGTCGGTCAAGCGTGCCGAGTCGATCAAGAACTACCTGACGTCCAAGGGCGTGGAAGCCAACCGCGTCTACACCGAAGGCAAGGGCAAGAAGCAGCCGGTCGCCGACAACAAGACCGCCGAAGGCCGCGCGAAGAACCGCCGCGTGGAAATCGAAGTGGTCGGTACCCGCGCCACCGGCAAGTAATACGACGAATCGCCGCGAAGCCCCGGCTTCGCGCGAATCGCGAGATTCCTTCAGACCCGCCTCGAGCGGGTCTTTTCCTTTCCGCTTCCGGTTATTCACCGGGGCCGCGCCCGCGAGGCGCTAGCATGCGAACCATGACGAACGCCGACCCCCAGGAACTCGAGAAATTCGGTGAACTCGCCCACAAGTGGTGGGACACCGAAGGCGACTTCAAGCCGCTGCACCGCATCAATCCGCTTCGACTGGACTGGATCGCCCAGCGTGCGCCGCTGCACGGCAGGAACGTGCTCGACGTGGGCTGCGGCGGCGGCATCCTGGCCGAGTCCATGGCGCAGCGCGGCGCGAACGTGCTGGGCATCGACCTGTCGGTCAAGCCGCTCAAGGTCGCCAGGCTGCATGCGATGGAATCCGGCGTGGCCGGCCTCGAGTACCGCGAGGTCGCGGTCGAGGCGCTCGCCGCCGAGCGACCCGCGAGCTTCGATACCGTCACCTGCATGGAGATGCTCGAGCACGTGCCCGACCCCGCGTCCGTCGTCGCGGCCTGCGCGCGCCTGGTCAAGCCGGGCGGCCTGGTGTTCTTCAGCACGCTCAACCGCAACGCGAAGGCCTTCCTGTTCGCGATCGTCGGCGCCGAGCACCTGCTCAAGCTGCTGCCCAAGGGCACGCACGAGTACGCCAAGTTCATCCGCCCGAGCGAGCTCGCCGCCTTCGCGCGCGAGGCCGGCCTCGAGACGCTCGAGCTCGCGGGCCTCGAATACAACCCGCTGACGCAGCGCTACTGGCTGTCGGCCGACACGTCCGTCAACTACATGGTGGCATGCCGGCGGCCGGCCGCGGACTCGTGAGCGGCCGCGCGACGCCGCCCCTGCGCGGCGTGCTGTTCGACCTCGACGGCACCCTGATCGACAGCGCCCCCGACTTGGCCGGCGCCGCCAATCGCCTGCGCGCCGACCATGGCCTCGAGCCGCTGCCGCTGGAGTCGCTGCGGCCGATGGTGGGCTCCGGCGCGCGCGGCATGGTGGGCGTGGCCTTCGGCGTCGCACCCGGCGACGAGCGCTTCGAGACCTTGCGCGACGCGTTCCTGGCGCACTACGCGGCGGGCCTGCTCGAACGCACGCGGCCGTTCGACGGCGTGCTCGAGATGCTGTCCGCGCTCGAGGCCGACGGCGTCGCATGGGGCATCGTCACCAACAAGGCCACGCGCTTCACGCTGCCCATCGTCTCGGGCCTGGGCCTCGCGCGGCGCGCCCGCGTGGTCGTCTGCGGCGACACGACGCCGCACTCCAAGCCGCATCCGGAGCCGCTGCTGCACGCGGCGCGCACGCTGGGCTTGGCGCCCGGGAGCGTGGCCTACGTCGGCGACGACCTGCGCGACGCGCAGGCCGCTCGCGCCGCCGGCATGCCCATGCTGGCGGCCACCTGGGGCTATCTCGGCCTCGGCGAGCCCGTGCACGACTGGGGCGCGGACGCGCTGGTGGACACGCCGTCCGGGTTGCTGGACTGGCTGCGCGCGCGCTGACGGGCGGCGCGCGTGACGCGCCCGCGCGCGGCGGCGCATCCGCGCGTCCTCGCGTCGACCGGCCGGCCGGCGTCACGTCGTCCGGCACCGGAAGCCGCCATGCATCCTAGGGGGTGGATCGGCCGTTCGTGAGGTCGGTCACGAAAAGGCGGGGGGCTCGGGCGATCCGGTCATCCGGCTCGACAGCGTTCGTTCATGTCCTGTCATTAACATGGACGGACCTGAATGGAGGATTCACGATGAAGAAGATCGTCGCACTGGCCGCATTGGCCACCGCAGCGACCACGGCCTCGGCCGCGGCCAACCTGCTCACCGATGGCAGCTTCGAGGCCATCTCGCAGCCGGCCGGCACCTGGAGCACCTACAGCGCGGTGCCGGGCTGGACGGTCACGCAGGCCAGCCTGTTGCCCTCGCTGCACGGCCTGGAGATCCGCAACGACGTCGTCGGCAACGCCCAGGACGGCAGCAACTTCATCGAGCTCGACGGCTACGAGAACGACCGCATCACCACCAGCTTCGCCACCACCGTCGGCCAGACCTACCAGGTGTCGTTCTGGTACCAGAACCGCGCCGGCGTTCCCGCCAGTTCCGAGGGCTTCGACGCCGTCGTGCTGTCCGGCAACGTCAACTCGGCCTCGCTGGTGGGCAATGCCGCGTCGAACGGCTGGCTGCAGGAGAAGATCATCTTCACGGCCGGCAGCAGCATCTCCACGTTCACGGTCGCCGCCACCGGCATGTCAGACGGCTATGGCACCTCCTTCGACGACTTCAGCGCCGTCGCCGTGCCCGAACCGGCCACGCTGGGCCTGTTCGCCGCCGGCCTGGCCGTCATCGGCCTGTCGATGCGCCGCCGTCGCAAGTGACGTGCGACCGGCCCGCGCGGGTCCGGACCCGAGGCGCGCCGTGGCGACGGAGGGCGCGCTTCGCCTTTCGAGGCCTTTCCAGCACGGTATTTCCAGCCGCGCCCTTGAAGGCGCTCGGCTTGCCCTAAAATGATCGGTTCTGGGGCCGACCAGGTTTCGACGTGGGTACGGATCCGGCGCAGGGCATGCCGAGCACCAGTTCGCTCGTAAATCCACTGGAAACAAAGTAACTGCGAACGACTCTTCGTACGCTCTCGCGGCTTAACACCCGTGAGCCTCTCAACGGTTGGCCGATGGGCCGGGCACTGGATCGCAAGATCCTGAGCTGAGAGGTCATTCACATTGGCTGGTCTCCTGTCGGGCTACTCGGCAGGAGATGAGATCAAGTAGCTGGCGTCATCGGTAGCGTGTTCCTGCGCGACCGCTGGAGCGAGATCCAAATCAGAGAACTACGCATGTAGAACTGTCCGGCAATGGCTTGCGGACGGGGGTTCAATTCCCCCCGGCTCCACCAT
>JAEKKH010000146.1 GCA_019510465.1 Burkholderiales bacterium | reverse complement strand
AGCCGGCTCACGTCGACCAGCAGCAGCGGCTGCACGATGCCGCCCTTGGTCAGGTCGATCAGATTGGTGCCCCCGCCCAGGAAGTGCGCGCCGGGCGACTGCCCCAGCCGCACGGCGTCGTCGACGCTGCGGGCGCGGTGGTAGGCGAACGGGTTCATCGGGCAACCGCCCTTCGGCCTGCGGTGCGGGCGCTCATTGGCGCCCCTCCCGCGCCGGCTACGGCGCTCCGTCCCCCGAGGGGACTGCGGGCCGGCTTGGGGCGGCCCGGCGCTCGTCCCGCAGACTCGACGACCCCTCCCGCGCCGGGTACGGCGCTCCGTCCCCCGAGGGGACCACGGGCCGGCTTGGGGCGGCCCGGCGCTCGTCCCGCGAACCGGACGACCCCTCCCGCGCCGGGTACGGCGCTCCGTCCCCCGAGGGGTCTGCGGGCCGGCTTGGGGCGGCCCGGCGCTCGTCCCGCAGACTCGACGACCCCTCCCGCGCCGGGTACGGCGCTCCGTCCCCCGAGGGGACTGCGGGCCGGCTTGGGGCGGCCCGGCGCTCGTCCCGCAGACGCGACGACCCCTCCCGCGCCGGGTACGGCGCTCCGTCCCCCGAGGGGACCGCGGGCCGGCTTGGGGCGGCCCGGCGCTCGTCCCGCGAACGGGTTGACACAGGACGTCTCATTGGACGACCCTCCGCCTGCCGGCTGCGGGCGAGCGCCTTCGGGCGGCCGGGCGGCGCTCATGCAACGCCCTCCTGCCGCGCGACGACGCGCACCGCGTCGACGATGTTGACGTACGCGCCGCAGCGGCACAGGTTGCCGCTCATGCGCTCGCGGATCTCCGCGTCGGTCAGCGCGATGGCGCCCGTGCGCCGGACGTCCGGCGTGGCCGCGCTGCAGTCGCCGCGGCGCGCCTCGGTCATCAGCGCGACGCCCGAGCACACCTGGCCCGGCGTGCAGTAGCCGCACTGGAACGCGTCCTCGGCGATGAAGGCGGCCTGCAAGGGGTGCAGGTGGCCGGGCTCGCCGAGGCCCTCGATGGTGACGATCTCGTCGCCGTCATGCTGCAGCGCCAGCGACAGGCAGGCGTTGATGCGCCGCCCGTCGACCAGCACGGTGCAGGCGCCGCATTGGCCACGGTCGCAGCCCTTCTTGCTGCCCGTCAGGCCGAGGTGATCGCGCAGCGCGTCCAGCAGCGTGGTGCGCGGCTCGATGTGCAGCACGTGATCGCGGCCGTTGACGCGCAAGGTCAGCGCCACCGGGGCCGCGGGCGGCTGCTCCGAAGCGGATCGCGTGGCGGCGTGGACCGGCCCGGCGACCAGCGGCGTGCCGGCCAGGGCCCCGGCGGACTGCAGGAAGCCGCGGCGCGTGGCGCCGGCGGCGTGCGGATCTTCGGACATGGTGGACGGGGCGGCCGATGTTGCGACCCCGCCGGGCCAGCAATCGGCGTGCGTGCCCGCCCGGATTCAGGCCGCTTCGTTGCCCTCGACGTGGCCGTTGGCGGCCGCGGCCGCGGTCGCCTTGCGGCGCGCGCGGGCGCCGAAGCGTTCGCCGGGCGCCGTGAGCGCCTGTTCCAGCAGCGTGCCCCAGGGCGCCTGCGCCTCGCGCTTGGCGAGCAAGGTCTCGAACTCGGGACCGGAACGCACCGGGTACTTGTCGAGCGCGCGCTGGTCCTTCTGGGCGAAGTGCTGGCCGATGCGCTTGACGGTGGCCTGGTAGATCTGCGACACGCGCGAGGTGCTGACGCCCAGCGACTCGGCCACCTCCTCGGTGCTCATGCCGATGCCCATGTAGGCGTCGATGACCTGGCGCTCGCGCTCGGGCAGCGTGGCGAAGAACTTCTCGAGGCGGCGCAGCAGGATGGCCGTGTCGACACGGGCCTCGACCTCGTCGTTGGGCGTGGCCGCGTGGCCGGCCGGCGCGTGGTGGTCGCCGTCGTCGTCGTCGTCGCTCAGGCTCTGCGTCTGCGCGGTGGAGGCCGCCTGCTCGAGCTCGGCGATCTCGGTGACGTCGATGCCGCAGACGGCGCTCAGCTCGGACAGGCTGGGCGGCTGGTCGTGGCCCTGCATCCAGCGCTCGCGGGCGATCTGGATGACCTTGAACTTGCGGCGCTGGGAACGGCTCAACTGGTCCATCTGGCGCAGCTCGTCGAGCATCGCGCCCTTCACGCGCAGCTGGGCATAGCGCAGGAACGCCTCGCGGCCCTCCTCGCTGTCCGGGTCGCCTTCCCACTGGAAGTTCATCGCGGCCTGGGCCACGCCGATCAGGCCCGCCTGGATCAGGTCGGCCTTCTCCACGTTGGCGGGCAACCGCCGGGACAGCGCGCTGGCCTGCTTGCGCACCCACGACTCGTGACGAGCGATCAGCGACGACGGGACACCCTGCATCGAAATCATGCAGCCATGATAGGCAGACAATCGCCCGCGGATGGCGATCTTTTCTGCAATCCCGGGGTCAAATCCCGTGAAGCATTGGCGCGGTGTGCGTTTTTTGCATTGTCGAGCCGGGAACCGGTTCGGGCCCGGCCCTCTTGCCCAGTCAACGGCCGCCGCGCTGGACGGCCGATCAGGTCAAACCCGTAGCCCGCGACGCCCGTTCAGGGCCAGTCGGTGCCAGCGGCCAGCACCTGTACCGCCGCCGCGAAGCCGCGCGCGTCCTCGGCGTCGAAGCGGGCCGGGCGCGGGCTGTCGAGGTCGAACACCGCGACCAGCCGCTCGCCGGCGATGACCGGCAGCACCAGCTCCGACCGGGACGCCGAGTCGCATGCGATGTGGCCCGGGAAGGCGTGCACGTCCTCCACCCGCTGGATCTCGCGGCTGCGGGCGCAGGCGCCGCACACGCCCTTGCTGAACGGGATGCGCACGCAGGCCACCTTGCCCTGGAACGGGCCGACGACCAGCTCCTGGCCGCGCGCCAGGTAGAAGCCGGCCCAGTTCAGCTCCGGCACCGACTGCCAGACGAGGGCGGAGAACTGCGCCAGGTTGGCGACCATGTCGCGCTCGCCCTCGATCAGCGAGCGCACCTGCGCGGCCAGCAGCTCGTAGGACGCCCGCTTGGCGGCGGGCGTGGACATGTCGAGGGTGTCGGCGACTTCGAAGCTCATGGCGTTCGGCGGCAGGAAAATGGCGGTACGGGATTGTCGTCGAGCCGCGCGGCCGCGCCGGCCGCAGGGGAAACCATGCACGCCCGTCGAATCGCGCCGCGGACGAGAATGGGCCGCGATGGATCTCGCCCGCACCCAGCGCTACCTGCCCTGGCTCGTCGCGACCGCGCTGTTCATGGAGCAGCTGGACTCGACGATCGTCAACACCGGCATCCCGTCGATGGCGGCCAGCCTGGGCGTCACGCCGCTGAGCCTGAAGGCGGTGGCCACCAGCTACATCCTGGCGCTGGCGGTCTCGATCCCGGTCAGCGGATGGCTGGCCGAGCGCTTCGGCAGCCGCCGCATCTTCCTGTTCGCGCTCGGCATGTTCACCGTGTCGTCGGTGCTGTGCGGCCTGGCGCCCAACGCCAGCCTCCTGGTGGCCTCGCGCGTGCCGCAGGGCATGGCCGCCGCGATGATGATGCCGGTGGGCCGCAGCGCGGTGGTGCGCACCTTCCCGAAGTCCGAGCTGCTGCGGGTGATGAACTTCATCATCATCCCGGCCCTGATCGGCCCGCTGCTGGGCCCGACCGTCGGCGGCCTGATCGTGCACTGGCTCAACTGGCGGATCATGTTCTTCGTCAACGTGCCCGTCGGCCTGGTCGGGTTCTGGCTGGGGCGCCAGGTCATGCCCGACTACCGCACCGAGGATCCGCCGCCGCTGGACATCGTCGGCCTGGTGCTGTTCGGCTCGGGCGTGGCGCTGCTGTCGTGGCTGCTGGAGGTGTTCGGCGAGCACTCGGTGCCGGCGTTCCAGATCACGCTGCTGATCCTGCTGGCGGTCGCGCTGCTGGCCGCCTACGGCTGGCACGCGACGCAGGCGCCCTTCCCGCTGCTGCGCCTGGACGTGTTCAAGGTGCGCACCTTCCGCATCTCCGTGCTGGGCGGCTTCGTCACCCGGCTGGGCATCGGCGGCCTGCCCTTCCTGCTGCCGCTGCTGTACCAGCTGGGCCTGGGGCTGCCGGCCTGGGAGTCGGGCCTGCTGATGATGCCGGCCGCGGCGGCGGCGATGTTCATGAAGGTGATGTCGGCCTCGCTGCTGCGGCGCTTCGGCTACCGCCAGGTGCTGGTGGCCAACACGATGCTGGTGGCCTGCGGCATCGCCTGCTACGCGCTGATCGGGCCCGGCACCTGGCTGGGCGCCATCATCGGGCTGGGCCTGGTGCTGGGGCTGTTCAACTCGCTGCAGTTCTCCAGCCTCAACACGATGGCCTACGCCGACATCGACCCGGGCGACGCCTCGATGGCCAGCACCATCGCCAGCACCCTGCAGCAGATGTCGCTGAGCTTCGGCCTGGCGATGGCCACGCTGGTCACCTCGTTCTTCCTCGCGGAGCTGCCGCAGTCCGACCACGTGGCCGTCACGCGCGCGCTGCATCACGGCTACCTGATGATGGCGTCGCTCACCCTGCTGTCCTCGCTGGCGTTCCGGGGCCTGCGCCGCAACGACGGCGAAAGCGTCAGCAAGGGCGCCGCCGCGCGCGAGGCGGGCGAATCGCGGCATTCGGAACTGGCCTGAAAGCGGGCGCTTCTCCGTCGATCGGCGCCAATCGGCCGCCGCAGAATACGAAGTGTCCGAGGTACGCAACCGGCCGCAAATTGGGCGGAACGATGGGAACCCGTCACCCAGTACCCGCAGGAATCCGTCGTCTGAGTCAGACGTTCGGTGATGTTGCCCGCAGTCCAGCAATGGTTGCGGGCATCGTCTTTTGGGGCCGCCGGTCCGTCAGGCGTCGCGCTTCCAGGCTGGTCGCTCCCATTCCAGGAGCTCGGCCAGCCGCTTGATGATCCATTCGCCTTCGTTCGGCGGCACCGGCGCACCCTCGCCCATCAGGCCCGCATGCAGGCGATCGAGGACGTCCGGCTCGGTGATGCCCAGCTGCCATTGCAGCGTCTGGGCGCGTTCGACCAGCATCGTGGCGAGCGCCTCGCAGAACTCGTAGCGCTGCGTGATCTCGGCGCGGGTCGCGCTCGGCTTGCTGCGTCCGGGTTCGACGAACAGCGCGATGAACGACGGCGGGATCTCGATCTGGTTCTCGTCTGACATCCCCGGATTGTCGCCGCCCGCGCCCCTGCGTCCGACAGCCCTGCGGCGAACGTGCCTCGGCAAGCCTTGTATCCTTGCGGCCATACCGTCCGTCGTCTTCCTTCCCGTCATGCGCGACCTCATCCCGCTGCTCATCGCCCACGGCGCGCTGATCGTCTTCGTGATCACGCTGGCCGCGCGCGTGGGCGCACCCGTTCCCGCGGCGCCGCTGCTGGTGGTGGCCGGCGGCGTGGCGATGGCGGGCCAGATCTCGCTGCTGGTGTGCGTGGGCGTCTCGGTGGTGGCCAACGTGCTCGGCGACGCCGTCTGGTACCAGGCCGGACGCTGGCGTGGGCACCGGGTCATGAAGCTGCTGTGCCGCATCTCGCTGTCGCCCGACACCTGCGTGCGCCAGAGCGAAGGCATCCTGTCGCGCTGGGGCGGCAGCTCGCTGATCGCCGCCAAGTTCCTGCCGGGCATCTCGGTCGTGGCCGCCCCGATGGCGGGGGCGCTCGGCATGTCCTGGCGTCGCTTCCTCTCGTACGACGTCGGCGCCTCGCTGATCTGGACGCTCGTGTTCCTGGCGATCGGCGTCATCTTCGCGGGCCAGGTCGTGATGGTGCTGGACATCATGACCGAGTTCGGCACCATTGCCGCCGTCGCCATCGTCATCGCGCTCGCGGTCCTGATCACCGGCCGCTGGCTGCGCCGGCGCTGGATGCTCAGCGACCGCTACGCGCCGCGCATCGCCGTGCACGAGCTGCGCGAGCTGATCCGCCGCGGCGAGGAGCCCATCGTGATCGACGTGCGCTCGGCGGTCGCCACGCTGCACGACAACCGGCGCGTGCCGGGCGCGATGCTCGCGACGCTGGCCGACCTGCCCGCCACCGCCCCCGGCCTGCCGCGCGACCGCGAGATCGTCCTGTACTGCAGCTGCCCCAACGAGGTGTCGGCGCTGCGCGGCGTGCGCATCCTCGCCGACCACGGACACCACCGGGCCCGCGCGCTGCGCGGCGGCCTCGACGCGTGGCTGGAGATCGAGGCCGTCTCGCCGCTGGGCCCGCAGCCCGAGGCGCTCGAGCAGGCCGGGCTGGCGCCGATGGCGGTGCCCGAAGGCACGCGCTGAGCGTCCCGCGCGACCGCGGGCGTCACGCGCCCGCGTGCGCCAGCTGCGCCCGGGTCCACGCGGCGATGTCGCCCGCCGACGACGCGCCCGAGCGGCGCGCCACTTCCTTGCCGCCCTGGAACAGGATCAGCGTCGGGATGCTGCGGACGCCGTAGGCCGCGCTGGCCTGCCGGGCGGCGTCGCTGTCGACCTTGGCGAAGCGCACGTCGGGCAGTTGCTGCGCGGCGGCTTCGAAGTGCGGCGCCATCTGCCGGCAGGGCCCGCACCAGGCGGCCCAGAAGTCGACCAGCACCGGCGCCTCGGTGGCGCGGATGTATTTGGGGAACACGGCCTCGGAGAGGTCCGCCGGCCGGGCATCGGCCAGCGCCGTGCCGCACCTGGCGCACACCGGCGCGTCGCGCAGGCGGTCGTCGGGGACGCGGTTGGTGGCGGCGCAGTGGGGGCAGACGAGCAGCATGGCGGTTCCTTCGTTCGCGCGGGATGCGATGTCCCGGGCGAACGACGTGCCGCCTACCGGGCCAGTTCGGCGGTGAACTGGTAGCCGCGCCCTCTCACGGTGCGGATGAAATGCGGATTCTCAAGGGACTCGCGCAGCTTGGCGCGCAGGCGCGAGACCGCCAGGTCGATCGAGCGTTCGTTGTTCTCGCTGGCGGCGCTGCGCGTCATCTCGACGAGCTGGCCGCGGCTGAGCACCTCGCCCGGATGCTCGGCGAAGGCCGCCAGCAGCCGGTATTCGACGTTGGACAGCGACAGCCCCGTGCCCTCGGGGCTGACCAGCATGCGGTTGCGCCAGTCGATCTGCCAGCCGCCGAACTCCGCGCGCGCGGACAGCCCCGGGGGCGCGAACCGGGGCGCGGCGCCGGCCTCGCCGGCCGGCTCGCCCACGCCGGGAGCCAGCGTGCCGGAGCTGCGGCGGATCAACGCATGGATGCGCGCCAGCAGCTCGCGCGGCTCGAACGGCTTGGCGACGTAGTCGTCGGCCCCCATCTCCAGCCCCAGCACGCGGCTGATCGGGTCGCCCTGGGCGGTCAGCATGATCACGGGCAGCTTCGAATGCATGCGCAGATCGCGGCACAGCTCGATGCCGTCGCCATCGGGCAGCATCAGGTCGAGCAGCACGATGTCGATGCCGCCGCGGGCCAGTTCGCGGCGCATCGCGGCGGCGCTGTCGGCCAGGCGCGCCGTCAGGCCGTAGCGCGTGAGGTGGTCGCCGACGAGTTCGCGCAGCGCGGGATCGTCATCGACGATGAGGCAGGTGATCATTTCAAGGCACGGGAACGGGATGCGACGCGGGTCAGCATAGCGCGCGCCGTCGTGCAGGTCATGTCGGCTGCATGTCGATCCCGACACAAACGAAAGCGGCTTCGCCCGACGAGGCGAAGCCGCGGAAATCGTGCTGGAGCGAGGCCTGCCCGCCCCGTCTCGTCACCCGTCACCAGACCGACAGGCCGTCCGTCAGGAGCTTCTGCAGCCAGCTGCGCGAGGCCGTGTCGGCGGTGCCGCCGCTGCCCACCAGCTCGGTCTTCGCGTCGGCCACGTCGCCCGAGGCCACGATGCCCCCGGCCTTGATGTCCAGCGGGTTGACCACGCCCGAGAAGCGCAGCGTGTTGAGCGTGCCGTTGAACGACATGCTGCGCTCGCCGGCCACCACCAGGTTGCCGTTGGACTGCACGTTGATGACGAAGGCCGACAGCCGCGCATTGAACTTCGCGGTGTTCTGCGAATTGCCCTTGCCGGTGAACGAGTCGCTGCCCGAGGCCGTGGCATCCATGTTGGCCAGGCCCTTGAGCAGCGAGCCCAGGCTGTTGGAGTTCATGCCCGGCCCCTTGGACGCGACCGCGTTCTCGCGGCTGTTCACGCTGTTGACGACGCTGCTGGCGTCCAGGCTTTCCGAGATGTCGATCTTGATCGTGTCGCCGATGGCCTGCGGCTTGCGCTGGTCGGAGAACAGCGACACGGTGCCGAGGTTGGCGCGATAGATGCCGCCCGTGACGGTGCGCTCGGCGAAGGTCGGCGGCGGCACCGGGCGCACGGACGTCGGGCCCTGCACCAGCGGGGTGTTGGAGGCGCAGCCCGCCATCGCGCCGGCGACGGCCAGCAAAGACGGGGCGACGAGACGGCGGAAGGCGGAGGTCGAGGCGGTCACGGAAGATCCTTGGAACGATGTCGGGCGGGCCGGTCAGTGGTCGAAGCCGGTGACCAGCGCGGTCACCACCGGCGCCAGCTTGCTGCGGCTGGTGGACCACTTGCCCATCTGGAAGGTGCCGTCCAACGCGTAGGCGCTGCTGGAGAGCACCGTGCCGTTCTCGTCGCGCAGCGTCAGCGTGGCGTCGCGCATGTAGGACTTGTAGCCGCTGCCGAACGGCGGGATGCCCCACTCGATGTCGGCGGTGTAGGTGACGCGGAACTTGCAGGAAGCCGGCGCGCCGCCCTCCTCGTAGATGCGGCTGTCGATCTCGTGCGTGCGCAGCTCGGCCTGCAGCGCGGGGGCGATGTCGGGATCGGGCGTCAGCGGGTTGTATTCGACGCAGACGGTGTCGAGCGCCTTGTGCTCGTGGTAGACGGTGTTCTTCGCGCTGCTGGGGCCATGCGAGATGGCGCTGACGGCGACGGCGCCGGTGGCCTTGACCAGTTCCAGCACCGGCGCGGGGCTGATGACGGAGCAGCCCGGCAGCACGAGGGCGGCCGCGGCCAGGGCGAAGAGCGGGAAGTGGCGCATGGGATGCAAGGCGGGTTCGGTCTCGGGACTCAGGCGACGGCGGTGAAGGCGCGCTCGACGGCCGCGGCGCCCACCGTGGCATAGCTGGCCATGCGGCCGGCGACGTTGCCGACCGCGTCGGCGACGTCGCCGATGCCGTCGCCGACGTAGCCCGCGGCGGTCTTGATGCCGTCGCCCGCCTGGCCGGCGTAGTCGCGCATGCGGTGCGTGCCGTTCTCGACCGCATGCCAGGCGTCACTGCCCAGGTGCTCGAGCTCGCCGGTGCCCTTCTCGATGCCGTGCAGCGCCTCGGAAGCCAGGTGCTCGACGCCGTGCCAGGCGTCGACGGCGACGTCGCCCACGGCCTCGACGCCGGCTTCGGCGGCATGCACCACGTCGCCGGCCATTCCCGCGACGTCCTCGGCGCCCGCCTTGATCGTGTTCCAGGCGGCCGCGCCGGCGTTCTCGACCCCGTGCACCGTCTCGTTGACGCCGTTCCTGACCGCGGCATAGGCGGCCATCGCGGCGGCACCGACGTCGGCGATGCCCGTCTCGACGGCGTTGCCGACGTAGCTGGCGCCGTCCTCGACGGCATGCATCGCCTTCTCGCTCAGGGAGACGGTGGCGCTGCCGCCTTCGGCGATCGCGTCGCCGACGCCCTTCCAGGCGCCGGACGGGCTGCCGCCGTCCGCCCTGTCGGACGACTCGAACCGGGCCGGCCGGATCTGCTCCTTCACCGAGGCGTACGGCGAGCTGATCGTGCTGGTGGAGGAAGTGACGGACGTCATGGGCGGACCCCTGGATTCGGATGGTTGAATCGTAGAGATCCGGCGCCGGGCGTAATCGGCGATCAAGGCCGGAAATGAAGGGCAATTCAGCGCCCGTCGGCGAAAAGGTTCTTCAACTGGCCGGCGCCGGCGATGGCGAACCCGCGCCGCCCTCGCAGGCATTCCGGGGCGGATTGGCCGTCGCCGGGCAGGCGCTTATCCTGTCGCGAGATGCCCGACGGCATGGATCGCCGGGCCAGGGAGCGCGCCATGGACGCTGGAGAAGCCGTACCGGACAGCCGACTGTCCGCCGCCCCGGTCACCGGAACCGGGAGCGGCGTCACCTTCCTCCTCAACCAGCCGGCCGACCGCCGGCAGCGCTGGCGGGCCGGCCTGGTCCTGGCCACCTCGGTGCTGCTGTTCGGCGCCCTGGTTCCGTTCGTGCGGGTGCCGCTGGGCGTCCTGCCCGCGTTCATCCCCATCTACGAGTCGGCGCTGCTGATCAACGACACCGTCACTGCGGCCCTGTTGTTCGGCCAGTACCGCATCCTGCGTTCGCGGGCGCTGATGGTGCTGGCCTGCGCCTACCTGTTCACGGCGCTGATGACGGTCGTCCACGCGCTCAGCTACCCCGGCGTGTTCGCGCCCGGCGGCCTGCTGGGTGCCGGCCGGCAGACCACCGCCTCGCTGTACATGTTCTGGCACGCCGGCTTCCCGCTGTTCGTGCTGGCCTACGCCGCGCTCAAGCACCGCGAGCGCCAGGACGCCCCGGTGGCCGCGGCCAACGAGCAGGCCTGGTTCGCGCCTGCGCGCCCGCACGACCGCCTCGCGCTGGCGATGCCGGCGGCCACCATCGCCCTGGCGGCGCTGCTGACGCTGTACGCCACCCTCGGCCAGCCATGGCTGCCGACTTTCCTCTATCCCGACCACTTCGGCCTGGCGCTGACGTTCAGCGCCTCGGCGATCTGGGCGCTGAGCCTGCTGGGCGTGGCCGCGCTGTGGCGCCACCGGCCGCATTCGGTGCTGGACCTGTGGCTCAGCGTCTCGCTGGTGGCCTGGTCGTTCGACGTCGCGCTGTCGTCGATGCTCAATGCGCAGCGCTTCGACTTCGGCTTCTACGCCGGCCGCGTCTACGGCCTGATGGCAAGCTGCACGGTGCTGATCGAGCTGCTGCTGGAGAACGGCGCGCTCTACGCCCGCCTCGTGCGCGTCCACCACAACGACCGCCGCCAGGCCGCCGCGCTGCGCGTCGCGCGCGACGAGGCGCGCTTCGCCGACCAGGCCAAGGGCCTGTTCCTGGCCAACATGAGCCACGAGATCCGCACGCCCATGAACGCCGTGATCGGCCTGACGGCGATGGTGCTGCAGACCCGGCTGGACGAGACGCAGCGCGACTACCTGACCAAGGTGCAGACGTCCTCCAAGGCGCTGCTGACGCTGCTCAACGACATCCTGGACTATTCCAAGATCGAGGCCGGCAAGGTGGCGCTGGAGGCCGAGGAGTTCAGTCCCGAGGAGACGATCGAGAACGTGGGCAGCCTGTTCACGGCCAAGGTGGAGGAAGCCGGCCTGGACCTGCTGTTCGAGATCGACCGCGACCTGCCGCCGCGCCTGGTCGGCGACGCGCTGCGACTCGCCCAGGTGCTCAACAACCTGGTGGGCAACGCGATCAAGTTCACGTCGGTCGGCGAGGTGGTCATCGGCGCCCGCGTCGTGTCGCGCTCCGAGGAGCAGGTCGAGCTCGCGTTCTCCGTGCGCGACACCGGCATCGGGGTCACCCCGGAGCAGGCCGAGCGGCTGTTCAACGTGTTCCAGCAGGCCGAGCGCTCGACCGCGCGCAAGTACGGCGGCACGGGCCTGGGCCTGGCGATCTGCAAGCGGCTCGTCGAGCTGATGGGCGGCCGCATCGAGGTCACGCCCGCGCCCGGCGGCGGCAGCATCTTCGGCTTCACCTGCCGGTTCGCCATCGCGCGCGGCGCCGGCGAGCGCATCGACCTGCACCGCATCCGCGGCATGCGCACGCTGGTGGTCGACGGCCAGCCCACCGAGCGGCTGATCCTGCAGCAGATGCTCCAGAGCTGGCGCTTCCAGGTCGGCACGGCGTCCTTCCCGGACGACGCACTGCACAAACTGCGCCGGGCCGACCCGAGCGCACCGCACGAGCTGATGCTGCTGGACTGGAAGACGGGCGACCTCGACCTGCTGCTGAAGGCGCGCCGCGCGGTGGAGGAACACCGCAGCCAGCCCGGCTCGGCCCCGCTGTCGGTGATCGCGATGACCTCGCTCGCGGCGCGTGAACGCGTGGCCGAATCCCTGAAGGGCCTGCCGGGGGTGGACATCGTCACCAAGCCGGTGACCCCGTCGCGCCTGTTCGATACCGTCGTGCGCCTGCAGCATGGCGAGGCGCCGCCGCCGCGCGCGGGCGAACCGCGCTTCGACCTCGCCGAGGCGATGCGACCCATCCGCGGCGCCCGCGTGCTGCTGGCCGAGGACAACCCCGTCAACCAGCAGGTGGCCGCCGCCTTCCTACAGGCCGGCGGGCTCGAGGTGACGATCGCCGCGAACGGCGTCGAGGCGGTCGAGTGCGTCAAGAAGGCGCGCTTCGACGTCGTCCTGATGGACATGCAGATGCCCGACATGGACGGCACGCAGGCGACGCGGCTGATCCGCAAGCTGCCCCAGGGCATGGGCCTGCCCATCATCGCGATGACCGCCGCGGCGATGGAGTCCGACCGCCAGGAATGCCTGGCCGCCGGCATGAACGCGCATGTCGCCAAGCCGATCGACGCCGAGAAGCTGGTCAAGACCTTGCTGGAATGGGTGTCGCCGCGCGGCGTCGCGCGCGGGCGGCCCGCGGGCTGAACCGCGGGGCTACGGCTTGGGCAGGGCGTACGCGATCACGTAGTCGCCCGGCCTGGTGCCGGTCGATCCGTGGCCGCCGGCCACGACCAGCAGGTACTGGCGCCCGTCGGCCCCGAGGTAGGTCATCGGCGTGGCCTGGCCGCCGGCCGGCAGGCGCTCCTCCCAGAGCTGGCGGCCCGTGCGCACGTCATAGCCCCGCACGTAGTCGTCCATGCTGCCCGAGAGGAACGCGACCCCTCCGGCCGTCATCACCGGGCCGCCGAGGTTGGGCACGCCCATGCGTAGCGGCAGCGGGATCGGCGACAGGTCGCGCACGGTGCCGTTGCGGTGCTCCCAGGCCACCTTGCCGGTGCGCAGGTCGGCACCGGCGACGTAGCCCCAGGGCGGCGCTTGGCAGGGGATGCCCAGCGGCGACGTGAACGGATGCAGCTTGACGGCGAACGGGGCGCCGAAGTTCTCGTTGAGCGCCGGCAGCGCGCCCTTGGGCGGCTGGCCGTTCTGCACGAGCTCGGCGGTCGGGTTCGGGCGCGGCACCAGCGTCGACACGAAGGCCAGGTAGGTCGGCGTCGTGAAGGCGGACTGGCGCTGCGGATCGACCGCGACGCCGCCCCAGTTGAACGTGCCGAAGTTGCCCGGGTAGATCAGCGAGCCCTGCGTCGACGGCGGCGTGAAGCGGCCCTCGTAGCGCAGCTTGTGGAACGCGATGCGGCACATCATCTGGTCGATGATCGTGCCGCCCCACATGTCCTTGCCGGTCAGCCGGGCCGGTTCGTACGACAGCGCGGACTTCGGCTGCGTCCCGGCCGTGTGGTCGCCGGCGGCGGCGCCCTGCGGCGCGGGCTGCTCGGCCACCGGCAGCAGCGGCTGGCCGGTGCGGCGATCGAGCACGAACAGCTCGCCCTGCTTGGTCGGCTGCACCAGCGCGGGGACGGTCGTGCCGTTGACGCTCAGGTCGACCAGCGACGGCTGCGACGGCACGTCGTAGTCCCACAGGTCGTGGTGCACCGTCTGGTACACCCAGCGCACCCGGCCGGTGGCGAGGTCCAGCGCGACCACCGACGACGAATATTTCTCGACCGCCGGGCTGCGCTGGCCGCCCCACTGGTCGGGCGGCTGGTTGCCCATCGGCAGGTAGACCAGGCCCAGCGCCTCGTCCACGCTGGCGATCGACCAGCTGTTGGGCGAGTTGGCGGTGTAGGTCGCGTCGGCGGCGATCGGCGTGGTCACGTCCGGGTTGCCGGAATCCCAGTTCCAGACGAGCGCGCCGGTGTCGATGTCGTAGGCGCGGATGACGCCGGACTCCTCCCTGGTCGAGAAGTTGTCCAGCACCGTGCCGCCGACGATGACCAGCCGCTTCGTGACGATCACCGGCGAGGTCGAGTAGTAGGAGCCCGGATGCAGGTTGGGCATGTTGGCGCCGAGGTCGATCTGGCCTGCGCCGCCGCCGAAGCGCGAGCAGACGGCGCCGGTGTCGGGATCGAGCGCGATCAGGCGGCCATCGGCGGTCGCCAGGAACAGCTTGGCGCCGCAGTCCGCCCGGGCCTTGGCGTCGTTGGCCGCGATGTCGAGGCGGCGGCCCGAGCCGCGCAGCGCCACGGAGGCGGCCGGCGCGGTGGCCGAGGCGGCCTCGGCGGGCGGCTGGTAGGACAGGCCGCGGCAGGTCTGGTGCTGCAGCGCGAGGTCGGCCTGCATCTTCGGGTCGTAGCGCCACGCCTGCTGGCCGGTGGTGGCGTCGAGCGCGATCACCGACTGGTGCGGCGTGCAGAAGTACAGGCGGCTGCCGATCTTCAGCGGTGTGACCTCGTCGGTGGTCTCCTCCGGGTCACCCGGGCGGCCACGCACGTCGCCGGTGCGGAACTGCCAGGCCACCTGCAGCCGGGCCACGTTGTCCGGCGTGACCTGCGCCAGCGGCGACCAGCGCTGCCCCGCCGCCGTGCGGCCGTACGCGTGCCATTCGCCGTCGGGCACGCGGGCGGGCGCCGTCGCCGCGACGGCCGGACCGGCATCGGGCAACTGGCCGGCGATCTCGTGGGTGTCGCGCAGGCCCGCACCGACGGCCACCACGGCGGACGCGCCCACCACCAGCGCCAGCACGATGCGCCCGGACTGCGGCCCGCGCAGGTGCCGCGCGATCCAGGGCAGCACCAGCAGCACCCCGAACACGAAGGCGAGGTCGAGCCGCGCGGCCAGCGGCCACCAGTCGAGGCCGACCTCCCACAGGCTCCAGGCGAGCATCGCGGCCAGCAACGCGGCGTACGCGATCAGCGCCTCGGCCAGCCCGCGCCACAGCAGGACGCCCGCGGCACCGAAGCCGATACCGGCCAGCAGGTAGAACGGCGTTCCGCCGGCCGTCACGAGGACGATGCCGCCGACGAGCAGCGCAAGTCCGATCAGGATCAGCAGCGCGCCCGTCACGGCGAACCGGACCAGGGGACGAACGGTGGCCATCGCGGCGCTCCTCGGATGTTCTCGATCCGCGGACATTAGCGGGCGCCGCCCGCGGCGGTCTGTAGGACGAGCCCGCGTGCCCGGTCGAGAACGAACCGGCGACTCAGGCCGACTGGCGCACCACCAGCCAGACGAACGCGGCGCCGCAGCAGGTCAGCGCGATCAGCCGGGCCGCGATGCCCGGGCCGGCGCGCGAGTGCGCCTCGGGCAGGATGTCCGAGACGCCGATGTAGAGCAGGAAGCCGGCGAAGAAGCCGAGATAGACCATCAGCTGGAACGGCGGAATCGTGAAGGCCTGCGTCAGCAGCACGCCCAGCAGCGGGGCCAGCGCATCGACCACCAGCATGGCGATCGCGCGGCGCGTTGAGTTGCGATGCCGCAGCATCAGCGAGACGGTGTTCAGGCCGTCGGAGAAGTCATGGGCGATCACCGCCAGCGCCACCGTCAGGCCGACCATGGGCGAGACCTGCCAGCCGATGCCGATCGCCACGCCGTCCATGCAGCTGTGCGCCGCGAGCACCGCCGCCGAGGCCAGCCCGACATGCGGATGGTGGTGGTGCGAGTAGTGGTTCTCCTGCGCCGGATGGACCAGCACGAACTTCTCGAGGCCGTGGAACAGCAGGAAGCCGACCACCAGCGCGACCATCGCCGCCGAAGCGTCGAACGCGTTCTCGCGCGCCAGGGAGAAGATCTCGGGCAGCAGGTCGAACGCGACGACGCCCAGCAGCACGCCGGCGGTGAAGCCCAGCAGGTAGTGCAGCCGGTCGCGGAAGCGCAGCGCGAGCGCACCGCCGCCCAGCGTCGAGGCGACGGCGGCGCCTGCCAGCACGACCGGGGTGATGCCTGTGAACATTCCTTAATGATAATGGATACTCAATATCAGCAGGCGTGGCAGAATTTCGGGGTGGAACGAGCCACCCGCCAGAACACCGCCATCCGCGAGGCGCTTGCCGCCGCAGGACGGCCGCTTTCGCCCGCCGAGGTGCTGGACGAGGCGCGGCGCCACGTCGCGGCGCTGGGCCTGGCCACCGTCTACCGCAACCTGAAGGCGCTGGTGGATGCCGGCGAGATCCAGGTCGTCACGCTGCCCGGCGAGGCGCCGCGCTACGAGCCGGCGCGGCGCGAGCATCACCACCACTTCCGCTGCGACGTCTGCCAGCGCGTGTTCGACGTGCACCGCTGCCCGGGCGACCTGGCCGGCCTCGCCCCGCCCGGCTTCAGCGTCGCGCGCCACGAGATCACCTTGTACGGCCGCTGCAGCGACTGCCAGCCCGCACCCAAGGGCCGCGCGAAGCAGGCGCCGTCCTCCGGGCGCGCGAAGGCGCAGCCCCACCGCCACTCGCACTAGCGGGCGGCCGGCTCCGGGATGTCGGTCCGGTCGACGTCCGGGACGCGTGCTGGGGCCGGGCCGAAGCAGAGTCGCGGGTCCGACCCGTCATCCTGGGCGCAGCGAAGCGAACGCGCAGGATCCATCCCGGAAAGGACGCCTCACTTCAGCCGCGGCCGCTTCAGATGCGGCCGCACGGCCGGCAAGGTTCCCGCGCGCAGTGCCTTGACGCCGTGCGCCACCGCCAGCGCCACGTTGCGCGCCTCCTGCTGCACGGCGACGTCGAGGTCGAGATCCTCGTGGCTCGTCGCATAGGGCCTCCAGTAGCCGATGTAGCGATCGAGCAGCGCCTGCGGGCCGGCGTCGATCAGCCCCATCCAGTCGAGCCAGTCGCCGAGGCCCCGGCGCGTCCTGTCGGCGCCGGCCACGTCGCCGTGCACCATCAGGCCATAGACCCGGCCGGCCAGGTGCTGCGGGTAGTCCCAGCCGGCCAGCTCGATGTCCTTGGCCTCCTCGGCCTTCTTGCCATGCGTCGACGTCGGATCGGGGTTGCCGCCGTCGGCGCAGACCAGGCGGTCGATCATCAGCTTGAGCGGGCTCGGCGACTGGTACCAGTAGACGGGCGAGGCGATGATGACGCCGTGCGCGGCCGCCCAGCGCGGGTAGATCTCGTTCATCCAGTCGCCGGTCTGGCGCAGCGAGTGGTTCGGGTAGCAGCTGCAGGGCCAGTGGCACAGCGGCATCGCGGTGCACACGCAGCCCTTGCACGGATGGATGGTGCGGCCGACCTCGGAGGTCATCAGGCTGAGGTCGAGCGTGTCGACCTCGATGCCCTGCCCTTCGAGCTCCTCGGTCATCCACCGCGACAGGCGGAACGTCTTCGAGATCTCGCCCGGGCAGCTGCCGTCGTTGCGCGAGGCGCCCAGGATCATCAGCACGCGCGACGGCGACGCCGGATCGGCCTGCCTGGCCTGGGCCGCGGCGAGCGCGTCGCGCGCGGCGAGCCACTCCACCGACAGGTCGTAGGCCGGATCGGCGAAGCCCGGGCCGGCCTTGCGCGTGACCGGCGACTTGCGCTCGGCCTTGTACGCGAGCCAGGCGATCTCCTCGATGCGGCCCAGCGCCTCCTTCTCCGCCTGGAACGCGGGATCGCGGTACGAGGACTGGAATCGCTCGCTGAACTCGGCGCGCGAGATCTGGCCGGGCGCCTGGCCCTTGCGAACGTCGGTCATGGGTCGCCTTGCAGTCCGTCGGATGCGACCGCGTCGGCAATCGGGGCGCCCGAGGCGCCAGCTCGTGTGCTGTCCCCGAAGTACGCACGCCTGAGACGACTCTCGCCCGCGCGCCTGCTTCCCGGGACGGCGCACTAGGCGCGCTTCACGCGCACCGCGTACTGCAGCTCCTTGAGCAGCGTCTCGATCGAGTACGGCTTGGACAACACCTTGATGGCGGCGTCGATGTGCTGCGTCGTGTAGCCGGTGGCCACGATCACGGCGATCTCGGGCACGTTGGCCCGGCACCAGGCCGCCAGGTCGAGACCGCTCATCGTGCCGGGCATGACGACGTCCGTGAACACCACGTCGAACAGGCCGCCGTCCTGCAGCGCGCGCGCCGCGGCCTCGCCGGTGTGGCAGTGGCGCACCGCGTGCCCGGCCGCCCGCAGCGCCGGCACCACCACGGACGAGACGAGCAGGTCGTCCTCGACGAACAGCACGCGCAGCGGCATGAACTCGGCCGGCGCCGCCGCCGCGGCGTCCCGGGCGAGCACCGGGTCGCTGGACACCGGCAGCAGCAGCGACACCGTCGTGCCGACCCCGCGCTCGCTGCTGATCGTGGCGATGCCGCCCGACTGCACGGCGAACGCACGCACCTGCGGCAGCCCCAGGCCACTGCCCACGCCCACCGGCTTGGTGGTGAAGTACGGCTCGAACACGCGCTGCAGCACCTCGGCGTCCATGCCGCCCCCGGTGTCGACGACGTCGACGGCCAGGTAGCTCCCCGGCGGCAGCGCCGAGGCCTGCGTCGCGCTCGCGAGGCGGCCGCGGATCATCACCGTGCCGCCCTCGGGCATCGCATCGCGCGCATTGAACACCAGGTTCAGCAGCGCCAGCTCGAACTGCGTCGGGTCGGCCATCAACGGTGGCAGGCCGGGCTCGATGTCGGCGGTCAGCCGCACCTTGCCGCCGACGGCGCGGCCCATCAGGTCCTCGCAGCGCAGCACGAAGTCGTGCAGGTCGATCGGCTGCGGCTTCAGCGGCTGCGTGCGGCCGAAGGCCAGCATCTGGCGCACCAGCGTGGCGGCCTTGTCCAGCGCACGGGTGCTGGCCTCGATGACGCGCCGGCCCGGCTCCTCGTGCACCAGCCGGTCGAGCACCTGCAGGCCGGTGCTCATCGTCTGCAGGAAGTTGTTGAGGTCGTGCGCGAGACCGCCCGTGAGCCGGCCGATGGCCTCGTGCTTCTGGCCGTCCAGCAGCCGCGTCTGCGCCTCCTGCGTCTGGCGGATGGCCTGGGCGACGCGCGACTCCAGCACCTCGGTCGCGCGCGCCGAACGCACGCCCGCCTCGTGCAGCGCCGCGCCCACGCGGTCGGCCTCGACCAGCCCCGTGCGCAGCGGCGCCGGCACCCGGTCGCGCCCGAGCTCCGCCGCCGCATCGCTCAGCGTCAGCACCGGCGCGCTGATCTGGCGCGCGAAGTACAGCGCGAGCGCCAACCCGATCACCGCCAGGATGCCCGCCGCGCCGAACGCCTGCAGCGTCACGCGGATCGCCGGCTTGTCGAGGGCGGAGCGCGGCAGGCCGACGGCCACCGTCCAGCCGTAGCGCGCCGACCGGGCGATGACGGCGATGGTGGGCTCGCCTTCGCGGGAGGTCGATTCGAACTTCTGGTCCACCAGGCCGCGCGAGGCCGCCGCCGCCGTCGAGGGCGACGCCGGCGACCCGAGCCACTTCTTCGGGTCCCGGCTGCGCGCCACCGTCCTGAGCTTGCCATCGAGCACCGATGCGACCGCGCTGGGGGGCAGTTGCTGCACGTCCAGCACGTGCTGGATCACGTCCGGCCCGAACGCGACGCCGATGTTGTAGCGCTGCACGTCGACGCCCGGCTCGGGCGCCAGCACGGTGAGGACCGGCTGGCCGGTGACCTTGCTGATGACCAGGTCCGTCACCACCGGCGTGCCGGTGACCAGGGGCGGATCCGGGATCCATCCGCGCGTGGGCAACTCCGCGCCATACGGCCGCCGCGTGTTCAGGACCTGGTGCGTGGCGTCGACGACCAGCACCGTGTTGCCGGTGCCGGCCGTGGCGCGCAGCGCGTGCTGGTAGAAGCGCTCCATCTCGCCTTCCTTGAGCGAGCGGGCGGCCCCGAGCGTGTTGGCGATCGCCGCACGCTTGTCCAGCTCGCTGTCGACGACGAAGCTGATCGAGTGTGCGAGGTCGCGCAGGTGCCGCGTCGCCGTCTCGGTCTCGTTCAGGTAGGTGGAGCGTGCCAGCAAGCCGAAGCCCGCGAGCGCGGGCAGCCACACGGCGAACACGAGCAGCAGCAGTCTCGTTCGGATACTCACGCGGTCCCTGGGGCGATCTGGTCTGCTGCGGACGTTACCCGAAATGCCCGTCCCGCGCGTGATCGCCCGGCCCGAATCTGTCTCAAGAGCTAACTCCGGTCGGGCCTGGTTGTCAATGCGCAATCCCCGAGACTCGATGGGACGCGCTCGACCGCTTACATTTGAGCACTCACGACCCGGCCCCGTCGGGACCCCACGGAGACAAGACAAGTGAACGACCTCACCCGCATCACCCGAATTTCCGCCATCGCGCTGGCCGCGGCCCTGTCCCTCGGGACGGCCGGGGCCGCCGAGCCGATCAAGATCGGCGTGGCCGAAGCGCTGTCCGGCGGCGCCGCCCAGTACGGCATCCCGATCCGCAACGCGTTCCAGATGGCCGCCGACGAGATCAACGCCGCGGGTGGCATCAACGGCCGCTCGATCGAGCTGGTGGTGGAGGACGAACAGGGCAAGAAGGACGAGGCGATCAACGCCTTCAAGAAGCTGATCTTCCAGGACAAGGCCCTGATGCTGTTCGGCCCGACGCTGTCGAACTCCGCCAAGGCCTCCGACCCGATCGCGCAGGCGGCCCACGTCGTCGTCTTCGGCACGTCCAACACCGCCGAGGGCATCACCACCATCGGCGACCACGTGTTTCGCAACTCGGTCACCGAGGCCGACGTGCTGCCGGTCACGATCAAGATCGCCGCCAAGATCGCCAAGATCAAGAAGGTCGCGGTGATGTACGGCAACGACGACGTCTTCACCAAGAGCGGCTACGACGCGTTCAAGAAGGCGCTCGACGACGAGAAGATGCCGATCACGACGACCGAGACCTTCGCCAAGGGCGACGTCGACTTCAAGGCGCAGCTGACCAAGATCAAGGCGACGAACCCGGACGCCATCGTGCTGTCGGCGCTGCTCGCCGAAGGCGCGCCCATCATGGTGCAGGCGCGCCAGCTGGGCCTGAACGTGCCCTTCATCGGCGGCAACGGCATGAACTCGGTCAAGGTGTTCGACCTGGCCAAGGGCGCCTCGGACGGCCTGTGGGTCGGCAGCCCGTGGTCCATCGAGAACCGCACGCCGGCCAACAACAGCTTCATCATCGCGTACACGAAGAAGTACAGCGCCCCGCCCGACCAGTTCGCGGCCCAGGCCTACGACGCGATGCACATCGCCGCCGAGGCGATGAAGAAGGTCAAGTTCAGCGGCGACCTGGCCAAGGATCGCGAGGCCCTGCAGGCCGCGCTGCCCGCCATCAAGTGGAACGGCGCCACCGGTCCGTTCGTGTTCCGGCGCGTCAACGACGCCTCGGGCAAGCCGGCCGGCTACGACGCGAACCAGACGGCCATCGTCAGCACCACCCGCGGCAAGAACTACGAAATCGAACGTTGAGCCCCCACGCTCCCGCTGGTCGCTGCCCCCCGGGGGGGCCGGCCGGTTCGGCCCCGGCAAAGCCGGTTGCCTCCTTAAAATGAGCCCCCACGCTCCCGCTGGTCGCTGCCCCCCGGGGGGCCGGCCGGTTCGGCCCCGGCGAAGCCGGTTGCCTCCTTAAAATGAGCCCCCACGCTCCCGCTGGTCGCTGCCCCCCGAGGGGGCCGGCCGGTTCGGCCCCGGCGAAGCCGGTTGCCTCCCTCCCTCGGTCGGGCCTGCGGCCGGCCGAGTCCTCGTCCGCGCATTGACTCGGTCTTCGGGTCCCACTTCTTCGTTACCAGGCTTTTACCGTGCTCGAACAGCAGCTGTTCAATGCCTTGTCGCTGGGTTGCGTCTATGCCCTGTTCGCGCTCGGCTTCACGCTCGTCTTCGGCGTGCTGGGCGTCGTCAACCTGTCGCAGGGCGCCGTCTTCATGGTCGGCGCCTATGCCGCGCTCACCGCCATCACGAAGCTGCATGCGCCGCTGTGGCTGGCGATCGTCGCCGCCTTCGCGTTCTCGGGCCTGCTGGGCCTGCTGATCGACCGCCTGGTGCTCAAGCCGCTGCGCCGGCGCGACGCCCCGCACCTGATCCCGATGATCGCCACCATCGGCCTGGCGATCGCCATCAACAGCCTCGTGCAGGGCCTGTTCGGCGCCGAGAACCAGCGCTTCCCCAGCGAGGTGCTGCCGCAGGAGTCGCTGGCCATCGCCGGCGTCAGTGTCACCGTGCTGGAGCTGGGCATCATCCTGGTGTCCTTCGTGCTGATGACGGTGCTCCTGGTCACGCTGCGCCGCACGCAGCTGGGCCGCGCGCTGCGCGCCATCGCCGAATCGCCCAAGGCCGCGCGGCTGCTGGGCATCAACGTCGACGGCCTGTTCATGCTGACGTCGTTCGTCGCGGCCGGCCTGGGCGGCATCTCGGGGGTGCTGATCGGGCTGTACTCGAACGCGCTGTTCCCGCTGATGGGCCAGCCCATGCTGCACAAGGGGATCGCCGTCATCATCCTCGGCGGCATGGGCGACATCCGCGGCGCCATGTTCGCAGGCCTGTTCCTCGGCTTCGCCGAAGTGCTGTCGGTGGCCTACATCGGCTCGGACATGCGCGACGCGGTGGCCTTCGGACTGCTGTTCCTGGTGCTGCTGGTGCGCCCCAAGGGCTTGTTCGGCAGCGTCCAGGAACGCAAGGTATGAGCCCCCTCGCTTCTCATGTCGGGAAGCATCGGCCTTGCAGGCCCGATGCCGTTCCGGCGGGGCCTTGCTGCGCAAGTCCTTTGCCGCCTGCACTCCCCCCAAGGGGAGCCCGGTTCGGCTCGGGTGCGACCCTCACTTCCCGGGAATCCGGCTTCCCTTCCTGCTCGCCCGATATGCTTGAACAGCATGCTTGAAGCCTTCGACAACTTCTGGTCCATCTACAGCAACCTCGTGCTGTCGCTGGGCACGGCCTCGCTGCTGGCGCTGTCGATCTACCTCACGCTGTCGTGCGGCATGCTGGCGATGGCCAACGCGGCATTCATGGGCATCGGCGCGTACACCTCGTCCATCCTGACGATGAACCACGGCTGGCCCTTCCCCGCGGCGATCGCGGCGGGCATGGCGGCGCCGACGGCCGTGGCCTTTCTCATCGGCAAGCCGACGCTGCGGCTGTCGGGCGTCTACCTGGCGATGGCCACGCTGGCCTTCGGCGAGGTGGTTCGCCTGTGCATCATCCGCGCCGAAAGCCTGACGGGCGGCGCGCTGGGCCTGAACGGCATCCCGCAGCTGACGCAGTGGTGGCACGTGCTGCTGACCGTCGTCGCGGTGCTGTTCTTGCTGGCCCGGCTGCGGCGCTCGAAGATCGGCCGCGCCTTCGAGGCCATCAAGGAGGACGAGACCGCCGCCGGCCTGATGGGCATCGACGTCAACGGCCACAAGATGCTCGCCTTCGCGCTCGGTGCGGCGATCGCGGGGCTGGCCGGCACGCTCAACGCCCACCTCACCTTCTTCATCGGCCCGCAGGAGTACGGCTTCGACCGCGGGGTCGAGATCCTGACCATGACGATCCTGGGCGGCATCAACAGCCTGTTCGGCCCCGTGCTGGGCGGCATCATCGTCACGCTGCTGCCCGAGCTGCTCCGCAGCTTCAAGGACTACCGCGCCGTGGCCAACGGCCTGATCCTCGTGCTGATCGTGCTGTTCCTGCCCAAGGGGCTGTGGAACCCGGCCTGGATGCGCCGGGTGCTGGGCCTCGGGAGCAAGGGAGTCACGCCATGAGCGATGCACGATCGCGCGCGGGCGCTCGCCCCGCCGTGCGCGGGACGGGGAGCGCCCGATGACCGAACTCCTGAAGCTGACCAACGTCTCGCGCCACTTCGGCGGCCTCAAGGTGCTGCAGGACGTGTCGTTCACGGTGCGCCAGGGCGCCATCTCCGGCCTGATCGGGCCCAACGGCGCCGGCAAGACCACCGTCTTCAACCTCGTGACCGGCCTGCTGCCGCCCACTACCGGCGACATCGCGCTGGACGGCGCCACGCTGCTGGGGCGCAAGCCGCACGAGATCACGCGAGCGGGCGTGGCGCGCACCTTCCAGAACATCCGCATCTTCAAGGAGATGACACTGCTGGAGAACGTGATCGTCGGCATGCACCGCCACCTGGCCTACGGCGTGCCGGGGCTGATGTTCGCGCTGCCGCAGTACCGCGAGCAGGAGCGCCGCGCCCGCGACCGCGCGCGCGAGCTGCTGTCGTGGATGAAGCTCGACCACAAGGCCGACGACCTCGCCGACAACCTGTCGTACGGCGCCCAGCGCCGCCTCGAGATCGCGCGCGCGCTGGCCACCGAGCCGCGCCTGCTGCTGCTCGACGAGCCGGTCGCCGGCATGAACAGCACCGAGAAGACCGAGCTGATGCGCGAGATCGTCAACATCCAGGGCCGCGGCTACACGATCTTCATGATCGAGCACGACATGCGCTTCGTCATGGGCCTGTGCGAGGAGATCTCCGTGCTGAACTTCGGCAAGATCATCGCGCACGGCGATCCCGGGCAGATCCGCAACGACCCGCAGGTGATCGAGGCCTACCTGGGACGCGAGGACGACGAGGTCTCGGTCACGCCGCAAGAGGAGGTCGACGAATGAGACATCCCGTGCCAAGCTGTCCGCGCGAGGGGGACGAGTGACCGAACCCCTGCTCTCGGTCACCGGGCTGAGCGTCAACTACGGCCACATCGAGGCCGTGCGCGAGCTGGACCTGTCCCTGGCCGCGGGCCAGATCTCGACGCTGGTCGGCGCCAACGGCGCGGGCAAGTCGACGACCCTGCTGGCGCTGTCGGGCCTGGTCCCCAAGGCCGCGGGCAGGGTCGTGTTCGACGGCCACGACGTCACCGCCCTGCCCGCCCACCAGCTCGTGGCCGCCGGGATGGTGCAGGTGGCCGAGGGCCGCGCCACGCTGACCACGCTGACCGTGCGCGAGAACCTCGAGCTCGGCGCCTACACGCGGCGCGACGGCGCGGCCGCGCGAGCGAGCGACCTCGACCGCATGTTCGCGCTGTTTCCGCGGCTGAAGGAGCGCGAAGGCGGCCTGGCGGGCAACCTGTCCGGCGGCGAGCAGCAGATGCTGGCGATCGGCCGCGCCTTGATGGCCAGGCCGCGCCTGCTGCTGCTGGACGAGCCCTCGATGGGCCTGGCCCCGATCGTGGTGCAAGGCATCTTCCGCACGCTGCGCGAGATCCACGCCGGCGGGCTGACGATCTTCCTGGTCGAACAGAACGTGCGCCAGGCGCTCAAGATCGCCGAGCACGCCTACGTGCTGGAAAACGGCCGCGTCGTGCTGCAAGGCAGCGGCCGCGAGCTGCTCGACGAGCCGCGCGTGCAGGAAGCCTACCTGGGCGGGTGAGCCTGGGGTCGTGCCCGCCGCGACGCCTCCGACATCGCGCGGCGCAGCTCGCGCAGCAGGTCCTGCGGTGGCGTCGGCTTGGGCATCACGCGCAGCCCGCCCGACACCGCCTCCTCGAGCTGCTTCGCATAGCCGGTGACCAGCACCACCGGCAGCTGCGGCCAGCGCTCGCGCAACCGGAACGCGAGATCCATGCCGCTGAGCCGGCCCGGCATCTCGATGTCGCTGAGCACGATGTCGGGCAGCGACGGGCCCTCCTGCAAGGCCGCCAGCGCGGCGTCGGCGCTCCAGTGGTGCGCCACGTCGAGCCCGGCCGCCTGCAGGATGGCGGCGGTCGAATGGGCCACGTCCTCGTTGTCCTCGACCAGCATCACGCGCCCCGAGAGCGGGCCGCCATCGGCGTCCTGCGGCGGCGCCGGCGGATGCGGCTGCGGCGGCTCGGCGGGCAGCACCATCTCCAACGTCGTGCCCTGCTCGAGCTCGCTGGCGATGCGCGCGCGGCCGCCGGCCTGGGCGCAGAACCCGTGCACCTGGCTCAGGCCCAGTCCCGAGCCGGCCTCGTGCATGCGCGTGGTGAAGAACGGCTCGAACACGCGCGGCAGCACGTCGGCGGCGATGCCCACGCCGGTGTCCGCGACGGCGATCACCACCATCGACGTGCCATCCTCGGACGCGCCTTCGTTGCGCGCGGAGATGCGCAGGCGACCGCCGCCCGGCATCGCGTGCCTGGCATTCAAGGCCAGGTTGATCAACGCCAGCTCGAGTTCCGCCGCGTCGACGCGGATCGGGCAGACCTCGGGCTCGACGACGATCTCCATGGCGATGCGCGAGCCCAGCGTGCTGCGCAGCAGGCCCTCGGCGCCGGGCAGCCACGACTGCAGCGTGATGAGCTCCGGCCGCAGGGCCTGCTTGCGCGAGAACGACAGCAGCTGGCGCGTCAGGCGCGTGCCCGACTGCACCGCGCGCGACACGGCCTGCAGGTGGCGCTCGTCGGCCTGCTCCGGATGCAGGTGGCGGTGCACGTGGAGGCTGCTGCTGATGATGGCCAGCAGGTTGTTGAAATCGTGCGCGACGCCGCCGGTGAGCTGCGCCAGCGTCTCGAGCTTCTGGCTCTCCAGCATGCCCTTCTCGGCCGCGGCGCGGCGGGCGACGGCGTCGTTGAGCTCGGCGGTGATGGCCTGTTCGCTGCGCGTCTTGCGCAGCGCGACGATGGACACGTAGGTCAGCCCGGCGGTCACGGGCACCAGCACCGCGGCCAGCAGGCCGACGAAGCGCAGCCAGCCGGCCAGCATCGCCGCGCGGCTGACGCCCACGGCCACGTACAGCGGAAACTCGCCCACGCGCTGGAAGCTGACGATGCGCGTGTCCTCGCCGTCGTCGGCCGCGCGGACCTCGATCTGCCCGCTGCGCTCGCCCGCGCGGATGTGCGCGAAGACCGCGTCGTCGTCCGCGACGCGGCGATCGTCGCCCGCACGCGGCTGCGGCCAGCGGGCGATGATCGCGCCGTCGGTGCGCAGCAGGTCCAGGCGCGCCAGCGCCGGGTTGTCGGCGGCGAGCGAGCGGTAATAGTCGCGGAAGAACGCCGGCGCCAGCGACACGGCCACGACGCCGCCGAACTGCCCGTCGGCGGTCTCGCGCCGGATGGTGGCGTTGACGAGCTCGTGGCCCGTCTGGCGCCCGGCGAGGACGTCGCTGACGCCCAGCGGCAACGGCGCCGTCTTCTGGCCGATGAAGTACGGCCGGTCGGCCACCGAGACCAGGCGATCGGCCGGATAGCGGTCGCTGCGCGCCAGCGGGCGCCCCTGGGCGTCCCAGACGTTGAGGTTCACGACGGACGGCAGGCCGGCCACCATGTCGGCCAGGCGGGCGTGGATCTCCGCCTCGCGGGCTCGCACGGCCGCGTCGTCGCCCACCGCGGCGGCGTCTGCGCGGTGGGCGATGTCGCGCGCGATCTCGAAGCTGCGCTGCGCCTGGCCTCGCACCAGCACCGCGGTGCGTTCGGCCGCGGCCTTCGCCTCGCCCACGGCGTGCTCGTAGCCCCACCAGGCCGCAGCCACGAAGGCCGTCGAGGGAACCAGCAACGCACCCCACACCATCGCGCGCAGCCATGTGGCGAGCGGCGTCGCGACGCCGGTGCCGGTGTCGTCGAAGCCGGGCGCGGTGCGCGAACGCGCCCGCAGGTTGCTGACCAGGCAGATGAAGATCGCCACCAGCCCGAACGCGCCCAGGTGCATCGGGCGGTCGGACGGCGACAGCGTGGGCGGGACGTAGGGCACCGCCGCCACCAGCGCGCAGGCGAACGCGACCACCAGTCCCGACGCGATGCCCCACATCGATGCGGCCAGCACGACCGCCGGATAGGCGATCAGGAACGGCATCGTGTCGCCCAGCACCGGCTGCAGCAGCGCCCGGATGACGACGGCGCCCGCCGCGGCGACCAGCGTCATCGTCCAGCGCGACAGCGTCACGGGGCGGCGGTGGGGAGCGGCGGACGGGCGCTGCGGCGTCGGCATGGAGCCATTTCAGGGCATGGGGAGCAACGCATGTTAGCGGCGGCGCGGCCCGGCCGTCTGCGCGCCGCACGAGCCCCGCGCCCGCCTGCGGTCAGCGTCGATTGATAAACTGGTTTATGATATATCCCTATATGAAAAAGCACGACTTCTCGCACCGCTTCGGCTTCGTCGTCAACGAGGTGGGCCGGCTCTACGGCCGCCAGTTCGACCAATTGTCGCGCGAGGAGCTGGGGCTGTCGCGCGCCCAGTGCCGCCTGCTGGGCCAGGTGGCGACCAGCGAGGGAGACCGTCCGCCGACGCAGGCCGAACTCGCCGCCAACCTCGACCTCACCCCGATGGCCGTGGCCACGCTGGTCGACCGCATGGAAGCGGCGGGCTGGATCTCGCGCCGCCCGAGCGAGAAGGACCGCCGCGCCAACGCCATCGCCCTGCAACCGCCGGCCGAGGCCGCGCTGGCGAAGGCGCTGGCGGTCAGCGACCGCGTGCAGGAGGCGGCGCTGGCTGGCTTCAGCGCCGCGGAGCGCAAGCAGCTGCTGGCCATGCTGCAGCGCGTGCGCGCCAACCTGCAGGGCGACGCTCCGGCGCCGGGATCGCCATCGTGAGCCTGGGAGACCCCCGCCAGATCCCGCACCGCGGGATGATCACCGTCTCGATCATGCTGGCGACGATCATGCAGGCGCTCGACACCACGATCGCCAACGTCGCCCTGCCCCACATGCAGGGCGCGCTGCAGAGCTCGCAGGACCAGATCTCCTGGGTGCTGACGTCCTACATCGTGGCCGCGGCCATCGCCACGCCGCTGACCGGCTGGCTGTGCTCGGCCTTCGGCCGCCGGCGCGTGTTCCTGATCGCGGTCTGCGGCTTCACCGTCGCCTCGGCGCTGTGCGGCATGGCGGACAACATCGTCGAGATCGTCGGCGCCCGGCTGCTGCAGGGCCTGTTCGGCGCGGCGCTGGTGCCGCTGTCGCAGGCCGTGCTGCTGGACATCAACCCGAAGGAGAAGATCGGCCAGGCGATGGCGATCTGGGGCGCCGGCATCATGATCGGCCCGATCCTGGGCCCGATGCTGGGCGGCTGGCTCACCGAGAACGCGAGCTGGCGCTGGGTGTTCTACATCAACCTGCCGGTGGGCGTGCTGGCCTTCTATGGCATCGCGCGCTACCTGCCCGAGAGCCGCCCCGCGGGCGTCAGGCTGGACCTGTTCGGCTTTGCCACGCTGAGCCTGGCCATCGGCCTGCTCCAGATGTTCCTCGACCGCGGCGAGCAGCTGGACTGGTTCGATTCCGTCGAGATCCGCCTCGAGGCGATCGGCTGCCTGGTCGCCTTCGCGTTCTTCGTCGCCCACACGTTCACCGCGATCGGCACCTCGTTCTTCGACCGCCGCCTGCTCAAGGACGCCAACTTCGTCACCGGCCTGATGTTCGCCTTCATCGTGGGCCTGGTGCTGTACGCGACGATGGCGCTGCTGCCCACGCTGCTGCAGGGCCTGCTGGGCTACCCGGTGGTCTACACGGGCATCGTGATGGCCCCGCGCGGCATCGGCACCATGGTGGCGATGCTGATGGTGGGCCGCCTGCTGCATCACGTCGACGCCCGCGCCATCATGGCCGTCGGCTTCGTCCTGACCGCCATCGCGCTGTACATGATGACAACGATGACGCTGGACATGGGCAGCCGCGTCATCGTGGTGTCCGGCGTGATCCAGGGCCTGGGCATCGGCTTCACGTTCGTGCCGCTGTCGGCCGTGGCCTTCGCGACGCTCGCGCCCGACCTGCGCAACGACGGCACGCCCATCTTCAGCCTGCTGCGCAACATCGGCTCCAGCGTGGGCATTTCCATCGTGCAGGCGATGCTGACCTCGGGCACGGCGCGCGCCCACGCGCAATTCGCCACCGACATCGCGCGCGGCAACCTCGCGTTCCCGTCGCTGCCGGCCGCCGCCGACCCGGGCAACCCGGCCGGCCTGGGCCTGATCAACGCCCTGGTCGACCGCCAGGCGGCAATGATGGCCTACCTCGACGACTTCCGCTTCATGCTGGCGCTGACGGTGGTGTCGCTGCCGCTGCTGCTGCTGATCCGCAAGGCCAAGGCCGCACCGAAGCAGCCGGGGGGCGGGGCCGAGCCCGAGCTCGCGCACGAGGTCTGACGAGGCGGTCCCACGTTCGCGACACCCTCGACTGGCTTTGCGAGCCAATCGATTGTCACCGGCGCGACAGGGGTGTCCCTGACGTCGCGCGCCGCGGCGCAAGCGGACAATCGCAGCCTGGACGCGTTCCCCGCGCGCCCGAGGAGCCGCCATGAAGAACGACCTGCCCAACATCGCCCCGACGCCCTCCGAGATCGCCCGCACGCTGGAGGACGCGCTCGCCGTGCAGCGCGCCGCCTACTTCGCGCAGCCGGTGCCGACGCTGGCCGAACGCAAGGCCGACCTGCGCACGCTGCAGCGCTTCATCCGCGAGAACAAGCAGGCGCTGTGCGACGCCATCAGCGCCGACTACGGCCACCGCTCGCAGCACGAGACGCTGCTGGCCGAGGTGTTCCCCGCGATGGACGGCATCTCGCACGTCATCGGCCAGCTGCGCAGATGGATGCGCCCGCAGCGCCGCTCGGTGGACCTGCGCAACTTCCTCGGCGCCAGCAACCGCGTCATCCCCCAGCCGCTGGGCGTCGTCGGCATCATCGTGCCGTGGAACTTCCCGCTGCACCTGAGCCTGATCCCGCTGACCTACGTCTTCGCCGCCGGCAACCGCGCGATGATCAAGATGAGCGAGAACTCGCGCCACCTGGCCGCGCTCCTGATCGAGAAGATCCCTGCGTACTTCCCGCCCGAGAAGCTGCGCTTCTTCGACGAGACCGGCGGCGTGGGCATCGAGTTCTCCAGGCTGCCGTTCGACCACCTGCTGTTCACCGGCTCGGGCCAGACCGGCCGCTCGGTGATGGCGGCCGCGGCCGCCAACCTCGTGCCCGTCACGCTGGAGCTCGGCGGCAAGGCGCCGGCCATCCTGTGCGACGACTTCCCCCTGCGCCTGGCGGCCGAGCGCATGCTGTTCGCCAAGCTGATGAACGCCGGCCAGATCTGCACCACCGTCGACCACGCGTGGATCCCGCGCGACAAGGTCGACGAGTTCGTGACGGTGGCGCGCGAGATCATCACCGCGCGCTATCCGACGCTCGCCTCGCCCGACTACACCTCCATCATCGACGAGCGCTCGTTCGAGCGCCTGCTCGGGGCGCTGGAGGACGCGAAGGCGCACGGCGCGACCGTCATCCCCGTGCTGCCCGGCGAGCCGTTCGACCGCGCGACGCGCAAGATCGCGCCGCACATCGTGCTGAACGCCCCGGCCGACTCGGTGCTGCTGCAGCGCGAGATCTTCGGCCCCATCCTGCCGATCCGTGTGTACGACTCGCTCGAGACCGTCATCCAGGCGATCAACGCCGGCCCGCGCCCGCTGGCCATCTACCCGTTCAGCGGCGATCGCCGGCGCATCCAGATGCTGCTCGATCGCGTGATGTCGGGCGGCGTGTCGGTCAACGAGGCGCTGTTCCACGTCGCCCAGCACGACCTGCCCTTCGGCGGCGTCGGCGAGTCCGGCATGGGCCACTACCACGGCCGCGAGGGCTTCGACACGTTCTCGAAACTGCGCCCGGTCTTCTACCAGGCGCGCTTCAGCTCGCTCAAGCTGATCGGCCCGCCGTACGGCAAGTTCGCGTCGACGGTGCTGGGCTTCCTGACGAAGTAGCCGCGGCGCCTGCCGCGGGCGACGCCTGCAGCCACGGGCCGCCCTAGCGCGACGCCACCACCTTGGGCACCAGCACCGGCTGATCCGCGTAGCGCGCCGGGAACATCTTCTTCAGGTCCGCTACCTTGGGCAGGTCGTTGTAGACGATGTAGGGATAGTCGGGGTTCAGCGTCAGGAAATTCTGGTGGTAGCCCTCCGCCGGGAAGAAGCCCTTGTAGGCCTCGACCTTCGTGACGATGGGCTTGGGGAAGGCCTTCGCCGCCTCGAGCTGCGCGATGTAGGCCGTGGCCACCTTGCGCTGCGCGTCGTCCAGCGGGAACAGCGCCGAGCGGTACTGCGAGCCGTGGTCGGGGCCCTGGAAGTTCAGCTCGGTCGGGTTGTGCGCCACCGAGAAATAGACCTGCAGCAGCGTCCCGTAGCTGACCTGCGCCGGGTCGAAGGTGACCTCGACGGATTCGGCGTGGCCGGTGACGCCGGTGCCGACTTCCTCGTAGTGCGCCGTGTCCTTCTTGCCGCCCGAGTAGCCGGAGACGGCGTTGGTGACGCCCTTGACGTGCTGGAACACGCCCTGCACGCCCCAGAAGCAGCCGCCGGCGAAGACGGCCGTCTCGGTGTGGCGGCCGGACGCCGGCTCGTCCTGCGCGGGCGCCGGGATCGCGACCGCCGGCTCGGCCGCGCCGGCGTGGCCGAAGTGCAGTCCGATGGCGGCCAGGCAGGCCAGGCCCACGGTGGTCAGGAAGAGTCGAGCGGCCTTGGGAGCGGGCGTCGTGGCGGTGCGGTTCATGGCTTGTTCGTCCTCGTTGGGTCAGGCCGGGGTGAAGGCGAGCGCGACGCCATTCATGCAATAGCGCAGGCCGGTGGGCTTGGGGCCGTCGTCGAACACATGGCCCAGGTGGCCGCCGCAGCGGCGGCAGTGCACCTCGTCGCGCACCATGCCCAGCGTGGTGTCGGTCTGCTGCGCGACGGCGTTGGGAAGCGGGCGGAAGAAGCTGGGCCAGCCGGTGCCGCTGTCGAACTTGGTGTCCGACGAGAACAGCGCCAACGCGCAGCCCGCGCAGCTGAACGTGCCCTTGCGGTGCTCGCTGTTCAGCGCGCTGCTGAAGGGGGTCTCGGTGGCCTCGTGGCGCAGGACGGCGTAGGCCTGCGGCGACAGCCGGGCCTTCCATTGGTCGTCGGTCAGCGTGAACTCGAAGTGCTCCGGCGCCGACTTGGCGGCGGCGCCGGCGCGGCCGAAGCCGGCGGCAAGCGTGGCGATCCCGGCGCCGGCCAGCAGGTTGAGGCCGGACAGCAGCGCGGTTCGACGGGCGATGGGCATGGCGGGCTTTCTACGTTTCGTGGCGGTGATGCGAGTCAGTCGGCGCGCACGGCGCGATCCTTACAACGCGGCAGCGCGGATCTTGCAGCGGGCGGCGCGTGACCGCTCGGCAGTGTCGTGTATGACCCTGGCCCGCGCCCGAGGTTCAATACGGATGACAAGCCCTGCCGAATGTGGCGCCGTCCAGACAGCGCCAGGGGCGGCTTCCAGCAGAATGGCCCGATGAGCACCGCCTCCACCCCCGACGCCGCCGCCGCCGCCGCCCTGCTCGCCCCCGGCGGCCGCTTGCGCGCGGCCATCAATCTCGGCAACCCGATCCTGGCCTCCACGGACCCGGCCAGCGGGCGGGCGCGCGGCGTCTCGGTCGACCTGGCGCGGACACTGGCCGAGCGCCTGGGCGTGCCGCTGGACACCCTCGAGTTCCCCGCGGCCATGCGGTCCGTCGACGCGGTCACCAGCGGCGCGGCCGACATCGGCTTCTTCGCCATCGACCCGCTGCGCGGCGCCGAGATCGCGTTCACCGACGCCTACGTCCTCATCGAGGGCGCGTACCTCGTGCGGACGGACTCGCGGTGCCGCGCCAATGAGGATGTCGACCGCGCCGGTACGCGCGTGGCCGTGGGCAAGGGCAGCGCGTACGACCTGTTCCTGACGCGCGAGCTGAAGGCGGCGTCGTTCGTGCGCGTGCCGGGTGCCGCCGAAGTCGTGCAGGCCTTGCGCGACGGCGGCGCCGAGGTCGCGGGTGGCATCCGCCAGGTGCTGGAACAGGTGGCGGCCCAGGATGCCGGCCTGCGCCTGCTCCCGGGCCGCTTCATGGTGATCCGCCAGGCGATGGGCCTCGCGCGCACGCGCGGGCCCGCGGCCGAGGCGGCGCTGCGGGCGTTCGTCGAGGACATGAAGGCCAGCGGCTTCGTCGCCGAGGCCATGGCCCGCCACGCGGTGGCCGGCGCCAGCGTCGCACCACCTTCCCACTGAGGCCGTCGAGGACATCCCATGGATTCACCCAAGCACCAGCTCTCCATGACCGTGCTGATGACGCCGGACATGGCCAATTTCACGGGCAACGTGCACGGCGGCACGATCCTGAAGCTGCTCGACCAGGTCGCCTACGCCTGCGCGGCGCGCTACGCCGGGCGCTACGTCGTCACGCTGTCGGTCGACCAGGTGATGTTCCGCGAGCCGATCCACGTGGGCGAGCTCGTCACCTTCCTCGCCTCGGTCAACCACACCGGCACCAGCTCGATGGAAGTCGGCATCAAGGTGATGGCCGAGGAGATCCGCACCCAGCGCATGCGCCACGCCAACAGCTGCTTCTTCACCATGGTGGCGCTCGGCGACGACCGCAAGCCGGTGGCGGTGCCGCCGCTGGAGCCGAAGACGGCCGACGAGCGCCGGCGCCACCAGATGGCCGAGCTGCGCCGCGGCCTGCGCGCCGAATACCGCGCCCGCTTCGACGCCCTGCGTGCGCAGACGGACGGCGACGACGGCGGTTGACCGGCGTCGCCGTGGAACCCTGTCGCCGGGTGATGCCGGCGCCCGGCCGTCACTCGTCGCGGCCGCCGAACACGCCCAGGATGACCAGCAGGTTCTGGAACACGTTGTACAGGCTCAAGTAGACGCCCAGCGTCGCGATGACGTAGTTCGTCTCCTGGCCGTCCTGCACCCGCTTCAGGTCGTGCAGCACGAAGGCCGAGAAGATGCCGATGGCCATCACCGACATCGTGATCATCAGCGCGCTCGACTGGATGAACACGTTGGCGATGCCCGCCACCAACAGCATCACGGCACCCACGAACAGCCATTTGCCCATCGTGGACAGGTCGCGCTTGATGATGGACGACAGGCCGGCCATGCCGAAGAAGATGGTCGCGGTGCCGGCGAAGGCCATCATCACCAGGCCGGTGCCGTTGGCCAGGCCCAGCACCATGCCCAGCAGGCGCGACAGCATCAGGCCCATGAAGAACGTGAAGCCCAGCAGCAGCGGCACCGCGGCCGGCGAATTGCGGTTCTTCTCGATCGCCCAGATCAGGCCGAAGGCGCCGACCATGAAGACGACCAGGCCCATGACGCCCGAGAACATGGCGCCCAGGCCGGTGGCCACGCCCAGCCAGGCGCCGAGCACGGTCGGCAGCATGGACAGCGCCAGCAGGGCGTAGGTGTTGCGCAGGACGCGCGCATTGCCTCCCGTCGAGACGACGCGGGCGTCTTCCGCGTACATCGAGCGGCGCGGGCGGTCGGAACTGGGTTGAAGGTTGAGATTCACGGCAAGACTCCTTGCGTTGGGGACAGCACACTGTCGCTCGAACGACGATGCGAGTAAATGCGAATGACTCGAAGCGATTCATCGCATAAATCGCATCGACGACATTCACGGCGCGCGCGGCGCTGGCAGCTCGGCCGCCCGTGCGGACTGGCGACGGCCGCGGGCGCGGATGTTGAGGAGCTCCACCGCCAGCGAGAAGCCGATCGCCGCGTAGATCACGGCCTTGGGCACGTGCACGCCGAAGGCCTCGGCGGCCAGCGTCATGCCCACCATCACCAGGAAGGCCAGCGCCAGCACCTTGATCGACGGATGGCGGTCGACGAACTCGCCGATCGGACGCGCCGCGAACATCATGACCGCCACCGCGGCGACCACGGCGGCGATCATCACGCCCACGCGGTCGACCATGCCCACGGCGGTGATCACGGAGTCGAGCGAGAACACGATGTCGACGACGGCGATCTGGGCGATCACGCTCCAGAAGGCGGTGCCGGCGGCCGCCTTGGCCGGGACGGGGGCGCTCTCGTCGGCCTGCTCCACCGCCTCGAAGATCTCGCGCGAGGCCTTGTACAGCAGGAAGGCGCCGCCGCCCAGCAGCACGAGGTCGCGGCCGCTGAAGCCGTGGCCGGCGAACCTGAACCATTCGGTCGTCAGGCCCATGACCCAGCTGAGCGACAGCAGCAGCGCGATGCGGGTGAGCATCGCGAACGCGAGGCCCATCCGCCGCGCGGCGTCGCGCCGGTCGGCCGGCAACCGGCCCACGAGGATCGTCAGGAAGATGATGTTGTCGATGCCCAGCACGATCTCGAGGGTCGTGAGCATCGCGAAGGCGACCCAGAGGGTCGGGTCGAGGAGGAAGTCCATGGCGCAGATCCGGTGCGTGGCGGCGGACAGGAGATTCTCGCGAGCGCGACTTTCAGCGTAAAGTCGTATTCACCGCCCCCTCTCATCGAGAAAACCGCAGCAACGGAGTCCGGCGATGAACTACAAGCACCTGCACTACTTCTGGGCCGCGGCCAAGGCCGGCGGCGTCGTGCGCGCGGGCCAGCAGCTCAACATCTCGCCGCAGACGCTGTCCGGCCAGATCAAGCTGCTGGAGGACCGCCTCGGCTGCGCGCTGTTCCGCAAGGCCGGCCGCGGCCTGGAGCTGACCGACGAGGGCCACCTCGCGATGGGCTATGCCGACCAGATCTTCGCGCTCGGCGCCGAGCTCGAGGCCCGCATCGGCAAGACCAGCGGCGTGTCGGCGGCACTCGATTTCCGCGTCGGCCTGTCGGACTCGGTGCCCAAGTCCATCGCCTACCGCCTGCTGGAGCCGGCGCTGTCGGCGGCGGCCAACGTGCGGCTGATCTGCCACGAGGGCAAGCTGGCCGACCTGCTGGGCCAGCTGGCGGTGCAGCGCCTGGACCTGGTGCTGGCCGACGAGCCGCTGGGCCGCCAGGCCGGCATGAAGGCGTTCAACCACGCCCTCGGCTCGACCGCGATGAGCTTCTTCGCCACGCCCGAGTTGAAGCGCTCGCTCCAGGGCACGTTCCCGCAATGCCTGGACGACGCGCCGATGCTGCTGCCCGGCAATGCGTCGGCGATGCGCCAGCGCTTCGACCTCTGGCTGGCCGCCCGCAAGATCCGACCGCGCGTCATCGGCGAGTTCGACGACGCCGCACTGATGAAGGCCTTCGGCGGCGAAGGCCGCGGCGTGTTCATGACGCCGGCGGTGCTGGAATCGGAAACCGCCGCGCAGTACGGGGTGCGCGTGGTCGGCCGCAGCGAGGACCTCGTCGAGGAGTTCCATGCGATCTCCACCGAACGCCGCATCACCCATCCGTGCGTCGCGGCGATCACGAACTCGGCGCGCGACCAGTTCTTCGCGGAATGATCAGCCGGCGGGATGCGTCGGGTCGATCCAGGGCACGTCCTCGGGCGGCTCGGCCGGCTCGATGTCGAGGTTGACCGCCACCGCCTGGCCGTCGCTGCGCACGAGCACGCATTCCAGCACCTGCGTCGGGCTGGCGTTGATCTCCTGGTGCGGCACGAACGGCGGCACGTAGATGAAGTCGCCCGGCCCCGCCTCGGCGGTGAACTCCAGCCGCTCGCCCCAGCGCATGCGGGCGCGGCCCTTGACCACGTAGATCACGCTCTCGAGGGGACCGTGGTGGTGCGCGCCCGTCCTGGCGTTGGGGTGGATGTGCACGGTGCCGGCCCACAGCTTCTGGGCGCCGGTGCGCGCGAACGTGATGGCGGCCTGGCGGTCCATGCCGGGCGTCTGCGCCGTGTTCGGGTCGAGCCTGTCGGCGGGCACGACGCGCACGCCGTCGTGCTTCCAGCGCGGGTCGGGGGAATGGCTTGGCGAGTCCGGCATCGGGGGCCTTTCGCAGCGGGCGTGGCCTCGATTCTGGACTCAGTCGAGGAATTGCGCGTCCGACATAAACGCCGACACGCCTTCGACCGCGTCGTGGTGCTGCTTGGCGTGGTACATGGCGTGGTCGGCCTCGCGCAGGAAGCGCGACGCATCGGACGGCGGCTTGTACAGGCTGATGCCGATGCTCGCGCGCAGGCGCACCGCCTTGTGCGTCTCCAGCGGCGGCTTCATCGCCTCGATGATCTTGTCGGCGATCGCGCGCGCCTGCTCCAGCGACGCGATCCCTTCGGCCAGGACGGTGAACTCGTCGCCGCCCAGGCGCGCCACGGTGTCGCCCTTGCGCACGCACGATTCGATGCGGCGGGCGAAGGTCTGCAGCGCCAGGTCGCCGACGTGGTGGCCCAGCTCGTCGTTGATCTGCTTGAAGCCGTCCAGGTCGAGGAACAGCAGCGCCAGCGGCGGCCCCCCGCGGGCGTGGCGCGAGACGGCCTTCTCGAGCGCCTCCATGAAGCCGCGCCGGTTGGCCAGGCCCGTCAGGCCGTCGCTGAGCGCCATGGCGCGCAGCCGCGCCTCGAGCTGGCGCTTCTCCGAGACGTCGTGCGCGAACGCCGTCAGCTCCCAGCGGCCGGCCACGCGCGTGGCCGTCAGGCTCACCTCCACGGACAGCTGGCGCCCCGCGCGGTCGATCGCCGGCAGCGTGACGCGCTGGTGGGCGTCCTCCAGCCGCTCGGCGTTCGCGTAGCGCGCGATGACGCTGGCGATCTCGCCGCGCATCTGCGGCGGGACGACGAGGTCCGCGACGGGCTGGCCGATCGCCTCGATGGGCGACCAGCCGAACAGGCGCTCGGCCGCGCGGTTCCATTGCGAGACGCGGCCCTGTTCGTCGATCGAGATCACCGCGTCGTGCGCGTGCTCCAGCAGCGCGCGCATGCGCTCCTCGCTGGAGCGCAGGCGCGCCTCGGCCTCGTTGCGCGCGTCGAGCGCCGCCTTCTTGGCGAGCGCCGCGACGATGGCGCTGGCCATCAGCTGCAGCATCTGCACGTCGCCCTCGTCGAACGCCCGCGGGCGGTCGGAGAAGACCTTGAGCACGCCGGTCACCACGCCGCCCTGGCGCAACGGCGCGCAGATCATCGAGCGCACGCCGAGCAGGCGGCAGGCAGCGCGGTCGACGCGCGGATCGGACTCGGAGTCCTCGCAGACCTGCACGGCTCCCGTGCGCACGCACACGCCCGACAGGCTGGCGTCGAGCGCGACGCGCAGGCCGAGGTGGCCGGCGATGGCACCGCTGGCGCGCCGCACGGCGGTGTGCTCGCCTTCGACGAAGTCGATCGAGGCGCCATGCGACTGCGTGAGCTCGCGCAGCTTGTCGATGACCAGCTGCATGAACGGGTTCAGGGCCAGGTCGGCCTGGACCAGCAGCGATTGCGTCTGGATGATGCGTTCAAGCCGATCGAGACGCTCGATCCGCTGCACAGCTGCCACCATGGAAGATCCCTCGTGCCGAAGCGCGCGACTGGCGGCCTTCGCTTGCGACCGCATCGCGCGGGCGTCTGCGACGGGTCTGCGACGGGTCTGCGACGGGTCTGCGACGGGTCTGCGACGGCTCTTCTTGTACCTGGTGCCGGAACACCAAACGCGCAGTATGCGTCGGCGCCGCGGGGCTGTCCACTGGACGCGGCCGCCAAGACGCGAGGCGCCGCCTCACGAAAACCCTAGGTGCGGGCGTCACCGAACCGTCTTGCGCCGCCGCTTGACCCTGCTGGCGGCAGCACCGTGGCACGCGCTTATGCTGCGCCGCTGGAGGCGCGCCGATTGCCTGCGCCGTCCGACCGACGATCCCGCACAGGAGCCACCCAAATGGAAGACAAGACCATTCTCGACCGCATCACGGCACTCGTCGACGAGGAGCATCGCCTGCGCGAGAACCCGGCCGCGCCCGAGGCCAACGCGGAGCGCCTCAGGAGCGTCGCCGAGCAGCTCGACCAATGCTGGGACCTGCTGCGCCAGCGCCGCGCCAAGCGCGAGTTCGGCGCCGATCCCGAGAGCGCGACGCCGCGCGACGTCGGCACGGTGGAGAACTACACGAACTGAGCGGGCCGCCGCCGGCCCGCGTGAACGCGCCTCGCGGCCAGGGAATGCACCTTGCCGCGTCGCGGCACGACCTCCGAATTTCCTCGGGGCCGTCTCCACCGGAGAACGGCGGGGCAACCCAACCAAGGAGCAGCACGTGCAACGAAACCAGAACCAGCAAGGCCAGCAGCCGTCGCAACAGGATCGCGACAGCTCGCAGAGCCGTCAGCAGAGCCAGTCCGGCAGCCAGCAGCAGCAAGGTGGCCACGGCAAGCTGACGCCCAGCGGCGGTTCGAACCAGCAGAACCAGTCGGGTGGCAGCCGCGACCAGCACGGCAGCAACCTGAAGTCCGACCCGGGCCAGGCGCAAGGCCGCAACCCGCAGCAAGGCGGCGACAACAGCAATCGATCGAACCAGCGTTGAAGGGCCGGGCCGCGCGTCGGCCCCGCGCATCATGCAGTGACGGCCGGGCTCGCCGGCCGTCGTCCTTGGCGTTTGCCGTATCGTGTCGGGCATCGCAACGCCACTGCTCCGTCGTGTCAGCCACCGCCCCGCCCTTGCCCAACCCGATCGATGCCGGCCTCTACCGTGGCGTCTGGCGCTACGCAGCCGGCGCCCGCGTGGCGATGGTGGGCTCGATGCTGCTGCTGATGGCCTCCCAGGGCGTGCGGCTGACCGTGCCCTGGTTCGCGGCGCAGGCGATCGACGCGCTTCAGAAGAGCGGGCCGGGAAGCCTGGTGCGCGCGCTCGAATGGGTCGTCTGCGTGATGGGCGCGTCGGTCGCCTCGTGGCTGCTGCACGGGCCCGGGCGCGTGCTCGAGCGCCGCGTGGGCATGCGCGTGCGCGAGACGCTGTCCGACGAGCTCTACACGCGGCTGACCGCCGCGCCGCTCGCCTGGCACGACCGCCATCACTCGAACGACATGCAGCAGCGCGTGCGCCAGGCCACGCAGGCGCTCTACGAGTTCTCGGCCAACCAGTTCATCTACCTGCAAAGCCTGGTCGGGCTCGTCGGGCCGCTCGTCGCGCTCGCCGCGCTCTCGCCGGCCATCGGCGCCGCGGCGTTCCTCGCGTTCGGCACCCTGGCCCTCGTCAGCGTGCGCATCGACCGCACGCTCATGCGGCTGTCGATGCAGGAGATGGAGGCCGAGCGCCGCTACGGCTCGGGCATGGCCGACTTCCTGGGCCACATCGGCACCGTGCTGAGCCTGCGGCTGCAGGAGGCGTCGCGCCGCCTGCTGCGGGGCCGGCTCGCGCGCGTGTTCGTGCCGCTGGGGCGCAACATCGTGGTCAACGAGGCCAAGTGGTGCATGGTCGACCTGGTGAGCACCCTGACGACCTGGGCGCTGGTCGTCGCCTACGTCTGGCTGCTGAGCCATGACGGCACGGGGGCCATCGCGATCGGCGCGGTCTTCATGGTTCAACAGTACGCCGGCCGCACGGCCGCGGTCGCCACCGACATGACCGGCCGCCTGCAAGGGCTGTCGCGGACGCGGGCGGACTACGCGAGCGCCCGCCCGATCTTCGATGCGCCGGCGACCGAGCCGGCGCGCGCCCTGCCCGGGGACTGGCGGCGCATCGTCGTGCGCGACATCGCGTATCGCCATGCATCGGCCGCGTCCGACTCGCCGCCGCTGGGCCTGGACGAGCTCGCCCTGGAGCGCGGCGAACGCATCGCGCTGGTGGGCGGCAGCGGCGCCGGCAAGAGCACCCTGATGCGCGTGCTGGCCGGCCTGTACGCCGCACCGGGCGTCGTGGTCGAGGTCGATGGGCGCGTCCAGCCGGGCGTGCACAGCCTGGCCGCGATCGCGACGCTGATCCCGCAGGAAGCCGACGTCTTCGAGGGGACGGTGCGCGAGAACCTGGACTTCGGCACGGCCCTGCCCGAGCCCGTGCTCGCCGCCGCGATGCGTGGCAGCGCGTTCGACGACGTGCTGGGCGGCCTTGCGGGCGGACTCGAGTTCGCCGTCGCCGAGCGCGGGAGCAACCTGTCGGGCGGACAGCGCCAGCGACTCTGCCTGGCACGCGGCGCGCTCGCGGCGGCCGGCAGCTCGATCGTCTTCCTCGACGAGCCCACCGGCGCGCTCGATCCCGTCACCGAGGCGCGCATCCACCACCACCTCGGCGAGACCTTCCCCTCGGCCTGCATCGTCGCGTCGGTGCACCGCATGGGCCTGTTGCCGCACTTCGACCGCATCGCGCTGATGGAAGGCGGCCGCCTGGTCGACATCGGCCGGCTCGTCGACCTGCGCGAACGCCAGCCCGGATTCGCGCGCATGCTCGAAGGCAGCGCGCACGAGGCCGAGCCGGCGCTCGACGGCTGATCAACCGCGCAAGGTGGCGATCAGCAGCAGCGCGTAGCCGAGGACCGCCAGCACCGCGTGGCCGATCATCAGGCCCAGCGGCAACGGCAGCCGGCGCCAGTGGTACCCGAGGTTCAACGCCACGCCGCCGACGGCCGCGAGAGCGAACAGCGCCGTGCCCGCCATCGCCAGGCCCGGCAGGCCGACGGTCGCCCAGCCGTAGAGCAGCAAGGTGAGCGCGGACGCGGCGAGGAAGCCGTGCAGCATTGCCAGCCACGTCGGCGGATGCGGCTTGCCGCTCAGGCGGATGCCGGCCATCGCGAGCCCGCCCAAGGCGGCGATCGCCAGCAGCACCGACGCCGTCTCGAGGATGCGAAGGGGTTCCATGACGTCTCCTTGTGTCGGCGAACGCGGCCGCCGCTTGCCGGCCCGCGGCGCGCCGTCCCCGGCGGCGTGGGTGCCTGCCAGCGGCAAGCCGCATGCGCCGGCCGAAAGGCGTCGTCGGCTCTCACGGCCGCGGATGTGGCAGCGGCGCGCCACCGGTGCTTCCGCCCGTGGTCGATCCGGAGCTGGCGGACGGCAACTTCCCCACCGGCGTGGTCGGCTGCACCCTGCACGTGGCCCTTGCTCACTCTTCAGGTGCCGTGGCGCTTGACGAACTCGAGGTAGGTCTGCAGCCAGCCCTGGACGAACTTCGACGTCGATTCGCTGAGCTTGCCCGGCCCCTCGAAGACGCCCTCCTTCGCGTGGATGAACACCTCCGGCTGGCCCAGCGTGGGCGCGTCGAGGTAGGCCAGCACGTTGCGCAGGTGCTGCTGCGCCATCGCGGTGCCGGCCGCGCCGATCGACGCACCCAGCACGCCCGACGGCTTGCCCTTCCACGCGCTCTGGCCATAGGGGCGCGACGCATGGTCGATCGCGTTCTTCAGCACGCCCGGCATCGAGCGGTTGTATTCGGGCGTCACGAAGATCACGCCGGCGGCCGCCAGGATCTCGCTCTTCAGGCGCTTGACCGGGGCCGCGGGGGCGCCGTCGTCGTCCTGGTTGTAGGGCGGCAGGTCGTCGATGCGCAGCTGCGTGAACTCGACCTCCGGTGCAAGTGCGGGCAGCGCGTTGGCGAGCTGGCGGTTGAAGGATTCCTTGCGCAGGCTGCCGACGATGACGGCGATGCGGGTCTTGGCCATGGGGACTCCTCGAAAGTCTGTGGGCAGCAGGCAATGTACCCAGACCTCGAAAGCCGTCATGCGAGCGCGGCCTAGCAGCCGCCCCGCGCGACGCGCGCCAGCTGTCGACGGTTCGCTGCTAGCGCGCGGCCATCAACAGCGGCTCGTGCCCGAGCCGCTGGCCGCCGGCCAGGACCCAGTGAATGACGCCGCCGAGTTCCTCCAGCGTGTACTGCTTGTGCACCAGCGCGCGCACGCCGGCTTCGCGCGCCTCGCCCTGCAGCTGGTCGGGCAGGTTGCCGGAGCTGATGACCACCGGCAGTCCGGGGCGGATGCCCTGGAGCGCGCGGGCGACGTCCAGGCCGGACAGCTCGGGCATGTTGAGGTCGCTGACGACGATGTCGATGTCGCGCGGCGCCGCGCGCACCAGCTCGATCGCGCGCGCCGGGTCATGCAGGCACGTGACGTGGTAGCCGAGCCGCTCGAGCAGCCGCTGGACCATCACCACCATCACCTCGTCGTCGTCGATGTAGAGCACCCGCTCGCCGTGGCCGCGCGGCGCGGTGGCCAGCGCCTGCGGGCGATCGCCGGGCCCCGTCTCGGCCGAGCGCGGCAGGTAGATCTCGAAGGTGCTGCCCCGCTCCGGCGCCGTCTGCACGCGGATCACGCCGCCATGCGCCGTGACGATGCCGTGCGCCACCGCCAGGCCCAGGCCGGTGCCTTCGCCCACCGGCTTGGTGGTGAAGAACGGCTCGAAGATGCGTGCGCGCGTCAGCGCGTCCATGCCGCGGCCGTTGTCCTCGACGGCGATGCGCGCGTAGGCGCCCGGCGCCAGGCCGGCGCCCAGGTGCCGCGCGGCCGCGCCATCGAGTTCCACGCCCGCCAGCGCCACCGCCACGCGGCCCGGCTTGCCACCCAGCGAGTGCCAGGCGTTGGTGCACAGGTTCATCAGCACCTGCTCGATCTGCGTGGCGTCGGCCATGGCGAACAGGCGCTGCTCGGTCATCGACACGTCCAGGGTCACCCCGGCCGGCAGCGTGGAGCGCAGCAGGCCGATGCATTCCTCGACCAGGGGGCGCAGCTCGCAGCTGGACATCTCGCGCGGCTGGCGGCGCGCGAACGCCAGGATCTGCTGCACCAGCCCGCGGCCGCGCAGGCCGGCCTTGCGGATCTGCTCCAGGCTGAGCCCGGCGGGATGCCCGGACGGAAGATCCTGCAGGGCCAGCAGCGTGTTGCCCAGGATGCCGGCCAGCACGTTGTTGAAGTCGTGCGCGATGCCGCCCGCCAGCACGCCGATGGCCTCCATCTTCTGCGACTCGCGCAACTGCGCCTCCAGCTCCAGCCGCAGCACCTGGCTGCGCCGCTGCTCGGTGATGTCGCGCCCGACCCCGCGGTAGCCCGTGAAGTGCCCGGCCGCATCGAACACCGGCTCGCCACTGACGCTGACCGTGTAGCGCGTGCCGCCGGCGCCCTCGTGCGTGATCTCGAAGTCGCGGAACGGCTCGTGCGCCTCCAGCTGGCGGCGGTGGCGCTCCCAGTCGGCCGCCTCCATGCCTGCGCTACCCGCCTCCCACGGCCGCAGGCCGATCATGCGGCGCAGGCCGGCGTTGTCGTCGAACGCGCGCCCGCCGACGACCTGCGTCATGCGGAACTGCTCGTCCTGCTCCCAGTACCAGTCGGACGACAACACCGTCAGCGACCGGAAGCGTTCCTCGCTCTGGCGCAGGGCGGCCTCGGCGCGCCGGCGTTCGGTGATGTCGGTGACCATCGCCAGCGCGCCGGCGTGACGGCCGTCGGCGTCGACGATGGGACTGGTGCTCATGGCCGTCCACAGGTCGCTGCCGTCCTTGCGGCGCAGCCGGAAGTCGTGCTGCTCGGCGATGCCCTGCGCGCGCCGACGCATGTTCTCGCGCGCCTCGTCGCCGGCGCGGTCGTCCATGAAGTCGTACAGCGAGCGGCCCAGCATCTCGGCCGCCTCGTAGCCCAGCATGCGCGCCATCTTCGGGTTGACGAAGGTGGTGGTGGCGTCGGACGCCACCATCCAGATGCCCTCCTCCGCGGTCTGCACGATGCGCCGGTAGCGCTCCTCGCTGCGCTGCAGGGCCTGCTGCTGCTGCACGCGCTGCGAGACGTCGCGCATGAACGCGCCGAAGATGCGCTGGCCGTCCATCTGCATGTCGCTGAACGAGATCTCGATCGGGATCTCGCGGCCGTCGCGGTGCAGGCCGGCGATCTCGACGGCGCGCCAGTCGAGCCGCCGCTGCCCGCTGGCCAGGTAGCGCGCGAAGCCCTGGCGGTGCGCCTCGCGCAGGTGCTGCGGCTGCAGCATCGTCAGCGGTTGGCCCACGACCTCGTCCGGCCGCCAGCCCAGCACCGGTTCGATGGCCGGATTGCAGAAGCGGATCAGGTTGTCCTCGCCCACCATCACGACCACGTCCGCGGACGTCTGCCACAGCAGCCGGTCGCGCTCCGCGCTCTCGCGCGCGCGGCGCTCGCTGAGCCGGCGCTCGGTGACGTCCTGCAGCGTGCCGCGCAGTCGCAGCGGCCGGCCGCCGGCGTCATGCACCGGCTCGCTGACGGCGCTGATCCAGCGCACCTGGCCGTCGGCCTGCGGGAAACGGAATTCGACCTGGGTCTTCTCGAAGCGATGGAAGGCGCGTTCGACCGCGGCGACGAAGGCCGGGCGATCCTCCGGCGGCATGCGATCGCGGAACTCGTCGGCCGTGATCGGGCCGAGCGCCTCGTCGCGGCCGAACAGGTCGTACAGCGCGGGCGACCAGGCCGTCAGGCCGGTGGGGACGTCGACATCCCAGCTGCCCAGCCGGGCCAGCCGCTGCGCCTGGGACAGCATCGCCTCGGATTCGCCCAGCACGGCGGCCAGGTCGATCGCGTAGCGCCGTTGCTCGTCCAGCAGCAGCTGCTCGTGGCGCGAGCGCAGCAGGCTCTCCACCATGCCCCCCAGGTCGACCAGCGTGCTGCGCTGCTCGTCGCTCAAGCGGCCCGCCCGCCTGTGCTGCACGCACACGGCGCCCAGCACCACGCCGTCGAAGGCGACCGGCATGGCGGCGCAGGCGCGGATCGCGGCGGGACCATGCACGTGCGCGTCGCCGGTGCAGCGCGGGTCGGTCAGCGCATCGCCGATCTCCACCAGGGCCTCGCCGTCCAGGGCCCACGGCCACGGGCTCGCGCTCGCCGGGACGACGGTGGCCCCGGTGCCGGCGCGCGAGCGGATGACCTGGCGTTCGCCCACGATGAAGGTGATCATCGCGATGTCGGCGGCCGTGGCGGTCGCCGCGATGCGACACAGGCGATCGAGCGCCGGATCCGGCTCGGCGGACAGCAGGCCCAGCTGCCGAAGCAGGTCGAGGCGGCGCGTGTCGTCGAGGGGGTGGGCGGGGTCCATCCATCGGGCGGGAGTTGTGGACGCAGGATAGCGCCGATAAGGCCCGCCGCGGGTGCGGTCGCCACCCAGGACGAGGGAGATGCCCGCGAGCGCGCGACGTTGCCGTGAACCTTCCCACGCCGGGCGGGCATCCACCGGCGGACGACATCACATCCAACCTTCGAGGAAATCTGCCATGACCCCGCATCCGCTCATCCGCCTGTCTCTCGCCGCCATGCTCGCCGCGTGCACGGCACTGCCCGCCCTCGCCTCCGGCGGCGGCGGGGGCGGCGGAGGTGGAGGTGGAGGCGGGGGCGGCGGCGGCATGACCACGCTGCCGGGCGGCAAGCCGTCGGCCGTCGATCCGCAGTACAGCCAGGCGGTCGACGCCATCCAGGGCGACCACTATCCGCAGGCCATCCAGCTGCTCGAATCCTATGTCGCGAGCAGCCCCGAGCACGCGGGCGACGCCGACGCGCAGAACTGGCTGGGCTACGCCTACCGCAAGTCCGGCAACCTCGACGCCGCGTTCCTGCACTACGACAAGGCGCTGGCGATCGACCCGAAGCACCGCGGCGCGCACGAGTACATGGGCGAGGCCTACCTGATGACCGGCAACATCGCGCAGGCCGAGGAACACCTGAAGGCACTGGACAAGCTGTGCTTCACGCCGTGCGACGAGTACACCAAGCTCAAGCACGCCGTCGCGAGCTGGAAGTCCGCGCATGCGCAGACGGTCGGCACCAGGTAGCCTGCGCCGCGCCCTTGCTGCGGCCGCCGGCGCGCTGCTGGCCGGCGCGGGCGGGCTCGTGCTGCTCGCGCTCGCCTGCGGCCGCCCGGTGTCGGCGGCCGACGGCGCGCTGCTGGCGCCGGGCGAGCGCGCGGCCATCCTGGCGCTGGGGCCCTGGCCGCCGGAGCCGCCGCACGACGCGCGCAATCCGGCCTCGGGCCGGCCGGACGGCGTCGCGTTGGGCGAGGCCTTGTTCCACAGCGCCCGCCTGTCGCCCACCGGGCTGCGCTGCGCCAGCTGCCACGAGCCCTGGCGCCACTTCGCCGACGGGCGCGCCGTGGCGCAGGGCGTCGCGGCGGGCGCGCGCAACACGCCCAGCCTGCTCGATGTGGCCACGCACCGCCACTACGGCTGGGACGGCGCGCGCGACGACCTCGGCGCGCAGAGCCTGCGTCCGCTGGACGACCCCCGCGAGATGCCCGCGACGCCCGCGCAGCTCGCCGCCTTCGTGCGCGCCGACGCGGCGACGTCGGCGCGCTATGCCCGCGTGTTCGGCGCGGCGCCCGGCCCCGACGATGCCTGCGTCCGCCGCGACGTCGGCCTCGCGCTGGCCGCCTACGTCGAGACGCTGGCCAGCCCGCGCACGCCCTTCGACGATTGGCGCGACCGGCTCGTCGCCACCGGCGGCGCGACGCCGACCCCCGCCTTCCCCGCCGCCGCCGTGCGCGGACTGCGCCTGTTCGCGGGACGCGCCGGATGCGCCGCCTGCCACGCCGGCGCGGCGTTCAGCGACGACGCGACGCACGTGTCGCTGCTGCGCTCGCCGGCCGCCCCCGGCATCCCGGACGACGCCCACCCCGGCGGCCCGGCCAACGCGTTGCGCACGCCCGGCCTGCGCGATGTCGCCGCCACCGCGCCCTACCTGCACGACGGCAGCGCCGACCGCCTGTGCGACGCGGTGCGGCCGCACGCCGCCGACCCGGACCGCCCGGCGCCATCATTGACGGCTGGCGAACGCGGCGACATCGTGGCCTTCCTGCGCGCGCTGTCCGCGGCGCGCGACGACGCCGGCGAGCGCGGCTGCGACGGCTGACCGCGGGCGTCGGCGACGTCCGGCACGGCCATTGCCCGGCCGCGGCATGCCGCCCACCTCCGCCCAGGCCGAATCGACCAAGCGTCCAGGGCAAGCGTCCGGCTCCTCAGGCAGGAACAAGGGCCTGGCCGCCCTGGTCGGCCCGGGCCTGCTGACCGGCGCATCCGACGACGACCCCAGCGGCATCGGCACCTACTCGCAGGTCGGCGCGCAGTTCGGCTTCGGGATGCTGTGGACGATGCTGTTCTCCTACCCGCTGATGGCGGCCGCGCAGCTGGTGTGCGCGCGCATCGGGCGCGTCACGGGCAAGGGCCTGGCCGGCAACCTGCGAGAGCACTTCCCGCCCTGGGCGCTCTGGCCGCTCGTGCTGCTGCTGCTGGTCGCCAACACCGTCAACATCGGCGCCGACCTGGGCGCGATGGGAGAAGCCATCCACCTGCTGCTGCCCGGTCACCCGGCCTGGTACACGGTCGGCTTCGGCGTGCTGTCGGTCGTGCTCGAGGTGATGGTGCCGTACCACCGCTACGTCAAGCTCCTGAAGTGGCTGACGATCGCGCTGCTGGCCTATGTCGCGACGGCCTTCGTCGTCGACGTGCCCTGGGGCCGCGTCGCCCACGACACCTTCCTGCCGCCGCTGTCGTTCAGCGGGGAGTATGCGACGGCCATCGTCGCCATCTTCGGCACCACGATCAGCCCCTACATGTTCTTCTGGCAGGCCTCGCAGGAGGTCGAGGAGCTCGGCGCCTGTACCGGGGAGCGTGCCCTGCGCGACGCGCCGCAGCAGGCCAGCGAGCAGCTGCACCGCATCGGCATCGATACCTGGGTCGGCATGGGCGCGTCCAACCTCGTCGGCTTCTTCATCGTGCTGACCACGGCCACCACGTTGCACGCCCACGGCGTCCACGACATCCAGAGCGCGGCCCAGACCGCGCAGGCGCTCAAGCCCGTGGCCGGCGAGTTCGCGTTCGCGCTGTTCGCGATGGGCATGGTCGGCACCGGCCTGCTCGCGGTGCCGGTGCTCGCGGGCAGCGCGGCCTACGCCGTGGGCGAGACGATGCAGTGGAAAAGCAGCCTGGAGAGCCGGCCCGGGCGGGCGCGGCGCTTCTACGCGGTCATCGCCGTCGCCACGCTGGCCGGCACCGCGATGAACTTCGTCCATGTCAACCCGATCAAGGCGTTGTTCTGGACGGCCGTGATCAACGGGGTGATCGCCGTACCGATGCTGGCGGCGGTGATGCTGGTCGCGGCCAGGCAGAAGGCCATGGGACGCTTCGCGATCTCGGGCGGCCTGCGCGCCATGGGCTGGCTCACGACGGCGGTGATGGCCGCCTGCGTGGCCGGCATGGCGTTCACGGCCCGGACGTGAAGGCGGCCAGGCCTGCGGGCGCAGGCCGTGGTCGCTGGGCATCGTCCCCGAGCCAGCGGGAGGGAGGGCCCCCGTGCCTCGCGCGGGACCTCGGCCCGTCAGCGGATCGAATCGTCGCCGGCACGCTCGGTCTCGTCGATCGTGTCGTCGTCGTCCGGACCGTGGGCGACGTCGGTGCCCAGCCCCTCGCCGGCCAGCTCGATGTCGGCTTCGCCGTCGGCGACGCGCTGGGCCTCGCGATCGGCGTCGAGCGCCTCCTGGCGGGGGGCCACCGACTCGCGCGAGAGCTCGCGCGCCGCATCGGTGTAGATCTCGCCCTGGCCGGGAGGGGGCCGGTCGGCGCGCGCGCCGGGCAGGTCGGCGCGATCCCGCCGTGCCATGACCGTGTCGGCGCCGCCGTTGTCGCGGTCGATGTCGTCCAGCGGATCGGCGGCGTGTCGGATGGAAGGTGCGGGCATGTGGATCTCCCGGAAAGCTGTTGCGACGGCCCGGTTCGGCAACCGCCATGCCACGGACGGTCGCGCCGCTAGCGCCGGCGCCGGCTCCGAAACACGCTCAGCAGCGCCAGCGCGATGATCGCGCCCACCAGCGCCACCGACAGCGCGCCGAAATCGAGGACCTTCGGGTCGCCGGCATGCAGCCCGAAATACGGCGCCACGATCCAGCCCGCGAGGAGCGCGCCCACCACGCCGACGATCACGTTGACGAACACGCTCTGATCATCGTTGTCCCGCATCAGCGAGCCTGCGACCAGGCCGATGACCGCGCCAACGACCAGCCAGATGACGATGTGAACCATGTAAGCGAATCCTCGACGACCATGACGCCCGCGACGGCGTGCCGTTCAGCAAACGCCGTTCCCGCAGAGCAACCCCACGGACCGTAGGTGCAGACCCCCCAGCAGTCGAGCTATCGTCTTACACGCTTCCCGGCCTCCCATCGGCAGAATCGGTCCTGACTCGGCGCGAGCATTCCCCGTGAGGGATGCCGACGCCCGGCGCGACCTCGCGGTGTGGAGGCCCGCTTGTTCCCTCCGCCAAGCCGAACGACCTGCAAGACACCGAACTACCATGACTCATGCGTTGATCGTCGAAGACGACGCCGACTCCGCCGAGACGATGGCGGCCCTGATCTCCGCGCAGGGCTTCACCGTCGCCATCGCCCGGACGATGCGCGATGCCCGCCGCCAGATCGTGCTGCAGCTGCCCGACCTGGTGCTGCTGGACTTGCAACTGCCCGACGGCAGCGGCATGGACCTGTTCCAGGACGCCCAGCTGGTGGCCAATTCGGAGATCGTCCTGATCACCGGCCACGCGAGCCTGGAGAGTTCGATCCAGGCGCTGCGCATGGGCGCGGCCGACTACCTCGTCAAGCCGATCAACATGAAGCAGCTGCAGGGCATCCTGTCGCGCGTCATGCGGCCTTCGGCCATCCAGGCCGAACTCGCCTCGCTCACCGCCGAATGGGAGGCCTCCGGCCACTTCGGCCACCTCTGGGGCCGCTCGCCGCCGATGCGGCGCATCTACGAGCAGATCTCGCGCGTCGCCGTCACCGCGGTGTCGGTGTTCATCACCGGCGAGAGCGGCACCGGCAAGGAAGTCGTCGCGCAGACCGTGCACGACCTGAGCCGGCGCCGCAAGCACCCGTTCCTGGCCGTCAACTGCGGTGCCATCTCGCCCAACCTGATCGAGAGCGAGATCTTCGGCCACGAGAAAGGCAGCTTCACCGGCGCCGACCGCCAGCACCAGGGTTTCTTCGAGCGCGCCCACGGCGGCACGCTGTTCCTCGACGAGATCACCGAGATGCCGCTGGAGCTGCAGGTCAAGCTGCTGCGCGTGCTCGAGACCGGCATGTTCATGCGCGTGGGCTCCACGGTGGCGCAGGAAACCGACGTGCGCGTCATCGCCGCCACCAACCGCCCGCCCGAGCAGGCGGTGGGGTCGGGCAAGCTGCGCGAGGACCTGCTGTACCGCCTGAACGTCTTCCCCATCGAGCTGCCGCCGCTGCGCGACCGCGCCGAGGACGTGCCGCTGCTGGCCCAGCATTTCCTGTCGGCCATCTGCGAGCGCGAAGGCACCACCAAGACGTTCACGCCTGCGGCGCTCCAGCGGCTGCAGGCCTACCGCTGGCCGGGCAACGTGCGCGAGCTGCGCAACGTCGTGCAGCGCGCCTACGTGATGGCCTCGGGCAACACGATCAACGAGGAATGGCTGCCCGACGACCCGCACGGCGCCAACAGCGCCTACGCCACCTCCCTCACCACCCCCACCAGGCACGGCGCGGCGCCCGCCGCCGCGGCCGCCCCTGCGCAGGCGCCGGCCGCCAGCGGCCCGTCCATCACCATCCCGATCGGCACCTCCATGGCCGATGCGGAGCGCCAGCTGATCCTGGCCACGCTGGAGCACTTCAACCAGCAGAAGGAACGCACCGCGGCCGCGCTCGGCGTGAGCCTGAAGACGCTGTACAACCGGCTCAAGGAGTACGCGGCCGACAAGGTCGACGTCACGCCGGAGTGAGGTGGCGCGCGCCATCCGGCCATGAAGAACGGCACCCTCGGGTGCCGTTTCCGTTTCCGTCGGCGTTTCCGCTTCCGGGTCTGGGGCAGATCAGCGCTTGACCTGGTTGCCGATCACGCCGCCCACCGCGGCGCCCGTGGCCGTGCCGCCCGGGGTGCCGGTCAGCACGGCGCCCGCGGCGGCGCCGATGCCCGCGCCCACGGCGGTGCTGTGCTCGCGCGGCGTCATGCCGGCGCAGGCGGCCAGACTGGAGGCGATGGCGACGGTGGCGACCAGGCTGCCGGTTCGATGCGAAGTCATGATGGTCCTTGCTCGTTGCGGGCGTTCGCCCGATGCCTGTTACAGGCAAGCGCCATACCGCGGCCACCGCCGCGCAAGAGTTGCCGACGTTCGTTCCGGCGCGCGCCGCCCTGGGGCGTGAAAGGCTGCAAGGCCGCGGGCACGCCGCTTGCCCGGTCGACAGATCGGGAAGGGGTGAACGAGACTGGCGAAGCCAGCCAACATCAGGGGAACGCCATGCGAGAAACGGTGCTGTACGTCGAGGATCATCCCGTCAACGTGCTGCTCATGCAGACGGTGTTCGAGCTGCGGCCTGAACTCGAACTGGTGGTGGCCGTCGACGGCGAATCGGCCATGACGGCCACGAAGCACCTCAAGCCGGCGCTCCTGCTGCTGGACCTGCGCCTGCCCGACTGCCACGGCACCGAACTGCTGGCGAAGATGCGACAAGTGCCCGGCTGGGAGGACATCCCCGCCATCGCCGTCACCGCCGAGCCTGAATTCATGCCGGCGGGCACGACGTTCTGCGACGTCTGGCACAAGCCGCTGCGCGTGCCGACGCTGCTGGCCCGCCTGGACCGCGTGCTCGCCCCGCCGTCGGCACTGCGCCGCGATGGGTCCCCGGGCACCGCCGCCCGCGCGGTGGCGAGCTTCCCGCGCACCAGCTACGCCGCCTGAGCGTCCGCCCGCCGGGAAACGAAAGGCACGCCGCGCCCGCTCAGCGCTCGATCATGCGCGCCAGCGCGTGCGGGTCGACCGGCTTGAGCATGTGGCCGTCGAAGCCCGCGTCCTTGCCGCGCTGGCGGTCGCCCTGCTGGCCGTAGCCGGTCAGCGCGATCAGCAGCGCGCCGGCCGTCTGCGGCGTCTGGCGCAGGCGGCGCGCCACCTCGTAGCCGTCCATCAGCGGCAGGCCGATGTCCAGCAGCACGACGTCGGGCCGGAACTCGGAGGCCACGTGCAGCGCCTGCAGGCCGTCCTTGGCGCTGCGCACCTGGTGGCCCGACAGCGACAACAGCATCGTCGTGGTCTCGACGACGTCGATGTTGTCGTCCACGACCAGGATGCGGCGCGGCACCGCGGCGGCCGGCAGCTGGCCGCCCTCCTGCTCCGGCAGCACGGAGTCGTCGTCCTCGCCCAGGCATGGCAGCAGCACGCGGAACTGCGAACCCTGCCCCGGGCCGGCGCTGCTGGCCACCACCTCGCCGCCGTGCAGCTGCACCAGGCGCTGCACCAGCGTCAGGCCCACGCCCAGGCCGCCCTGGGTGCGATCGAGCGCTCGCTTGCCCTGCTCGAACAGCTCGAACACGTGCGGCAGCAGGTCGGCGTCGATGCCGATGCCGTTGTCGCGCACCTCCAGCAACGCGAATTCGCCGCCGTGGCCGCTCTCGTGGGCCACCGTCACCGAGATCGCGCCGCCCTCGGGCGTGTACTTGATCGCGTTGGACAGCAGGTTGTTGACCACTTGCGCGAGACGCGTGGCGTCGCCATTGAGGTTGATCGGCCTCGCCGGCAGCGACAGCGTGAGCGTCTGGTGGCGCTTGTGAATCGCGTCGCGCTGCGTGTCGATGCTCTGGGAGACCAGCGTCACGAGGTCCAGGCACTGCGCCTGCAGCACCACCTTGCCCTGGCTGATGCGCGCGACGTCCAGCAGTTCGTCGACCAGGCGCGTCAGCTGGCGCACCTGCCGGTCGGTGACGTCGGCGGCCCAGCGCACCTTGGTCTCGGTGGGGGCGGCCAGGCGGATCAGTTCGACCGCGTTGCGGATCGGCGCGAGCGGGTTGCGAAGCTCGTGCGCGAGCATCGCCAGGAACTCGTCCTTGCGCCGGGCGGCCTCCTCCAGCCGCGCCTCGGCCTGGCGCCGTTCGGCGATCTCGACCTGCAGCGCGTTGTACAGGCTGGCCGTGGCGAACGCGATCGCGGCGCGCGCCGCGACCTCGTCGAGCAGCGCCGCGCTCATGGGCGTCAGTTCGCCGTCGATCCACAGCGCGCCGAGGAAGCGGTCGCCGTGCACCAGCGGCAGCATCTGCAGCGCGCCATCGACGAAGGGCGAGGCCTGCTCGATGGCCCCCGCGGGCCGATCGAGCGCCTGGCGCAGCAGCGCGAAATGCGCGCTCGGCAACGCCGCCGGCGGGATGATCTCGACGCTTCCGGCGTCATCCTCGAACAGGCTGGTGCGCGTGGCCGCGTGCGTGACGACGCCGCGCTCGTCGACGAGCGCCACCGTGGCATTGGGCGCCAGCGCCGGCGCCACATGGGCGAGCAGCGCGTGCATGCCCTCGCGCGGGTCGAGCACCCCGCTCAGCGCGTGGCTCAGCCCGGCCAGCAGGCTCGACCGCTTGGTCGATTCCTCGGCCAGGCGCAGTGCGGCCTCCGACGCCGCGAGCGCCACGCGCTCCTCGGCCTGGCGCGCGATGCGGCGCTGCAGGATGTGCAGCTCCACGAACACGCGAACCTTGGAGCGCAGCACCTCGGGCACCACCGGCGACGGGATGTAGTCGACCGCGCCGAGCGAGTAGCCCTTGGCCGTCTGCATCTCGTCGGCATACGAGGTGATGAAGATGATGGGCGTGTGCGACGCGCGCTTGTAGCGGCGGATCAGCGCGGCCGTCTCGAAGCCGTCCATGTCCGGCATGTTGACGTCCAGCAGGATGACGGCGAAGTCGCGCCGCAGGATCTGGCGCAGCGCGTCGGAGCCCGAGCGCGCGAAGACGATGTTCTGGTTCAGCTCGCCGAGCACCGTCTCGAACACGAGCAGCTTCTCCGGCAGGTCGTCGACCACCAGGATGTCGGTGCGATCGGCCGGGTCGTCCAGTCCGCCGAACAGGCTGGACGGCGGCGCGAGCGCGCTCATGGAAGTCGCGGTCAACGGCACAGCCAGCCCCGGAGCACGGACATCAGGTAGCGCGGGTCGACCGGCTTGGAGATGTAGTCCCAGGCCCCCGCCTCGATGCACTTCTGGCGGTCGCCCTTCATCGCCTTGGCCGTCACGGCCACCATCGGCAGCTCGCGGCCGCGCGGCAGCTTGCGGATCTCCTTCATGGTGGCGATGCCGTCCATCTCCGGCATCATGATGTCCATCAGGACGATGTCGATCGTCTCGTCCTCCTGCACCAGGCGGATCGCCTCGCGGCCGTTGTCGGCGGACACGATCACCATGCCCTCCTCGTCCAGCACCGTGGCCAGGGCGAAGATGTTGCGCATGTCGTCGTCGACGATCAGCGCCTTGCGGCCCTTGAGCCGGCAGCGGCCCACCAGCAGGGTCTCGATCGCCTCGCGGTCGGCGTCGGACAACGCCGTGGGACTTCGATGCAGCCACAGCGCGGTCTGCATGCGCAGCTCGGGCAGCGTCGCGGCCTCGGCGATGGTCAGGCCGGCGCGGCGCTGGTTCCAGTTGCCCGTCTCCGTCACGCCGCCGTGGTACAGCACCACGGGCAGCTGGCAGATGCCGTCGCGTTCGGCGATCACGTCCAGCACGTCCTCCGGACCGAAGTCGGGCAGCGTGTCCTCGACGACCAGCACGTCGGCGTCGGCCAGCGCGTGGCGGGCCGACTCGCGATCCTCGGCGAGGACGACGTCGACGTCGGTGTCCAGCGTGGCGATGAACGCGCTGCGGCGCGACGACGGCGGCATCACCACGGCCAGGCGCTTGGTACGGCGGTCCGCATAGGCGTGCAGCTGCGCGATGACGGCGTCGGCGTCGTCGGACGACTGCAGCGGCTTGGCCAGGAAGCCCAGCGCGCCCGAGCGCAGCGCGCGGTCGCGCGCGTCATCGGTGGAAACCACGCAGATCGGGATGTGGCGCGTCACCAGGTCGCCCTTGAGCCGGTCGAGGATGCGCCAGCCCGACATGTCGGGCAGGTGGATGTCCAGCGTGATCACCGACGGGTGGAACTCGCGCGCCATCGTCAGCGCGCTCGCGCCGGTGCTGGTGACCAAGCTCTTGAAGCCCGCGGCGCGGGCGCCGGCCAGCAGCACGCGCGCGAAGGCCAGGTCGTTCTCGACGATCAGCAGCACGCGGTCGCCGGTGGCGATGCCGTCGCGGTCGTCCTCGGCGGCGTTGCCGAACATCGTCGACTCGCTGGCTTGCTTTTCGGTCTCGTCGTAGCTCCAGCCGTCGTCGCCCTCGGCGGGCGGCGCGACCGGCACCGGACGCACGCGGTTCAGCGCGACGACGTTGGACTCGCTCGAGACCGCGGGCGCGACGCTCGTGCGGACGTGACGCGCGTTGCGCGCGGGGTTGTAGCTCTGCGGCAGGTACAGCGTGAACTCGCTGCCCTTGCCCGGTTCGCTGACCAGGCGGATCTCGCCGCCCAGCAGGCGCGAGAGCTCGCGGCTGATCGCCCGGCTGATGGCCAGGCCCAGGCCCGTGCCGCCGTACTTGCGCGAGGTCGAGCCGTCGGCCTGCTGGAAGGCCTCGAAGATGATCTGCTGCTTGTCGGGCAGGATGCCGATGCCGGTGTCCTTGACCGAGAACGACAGCACCGTGCCGGCGCGATTGAGCTCCTCGTTGTCCGCGGACCAGCCGCCCGCGGCCGTCGAGATGGTGAACATCACCTGGCCCTGGTGCGTGAACTTGAACGCGTTGGACAGCAGGTTCTTGATGATCTGCTGCAGCCGCTTGACGTCGGTGACCATCGTCTTGGGCAGCGGGTGCCTGAGCTCGACGACGAAGTCCACGTGCTTGGACTCCGCGAAGTGGCGGAAGCTGCGCTCCACCGAGCGGTGCAGGTCGTCGACGCGCAGCTCGCTGGCGTCCACCTGCACCGTGCCGGACTCGATCTTGGACAGGTCCAGGATGTCGTTGATCAGCATCAGCAGGTCGTTGCCGGACGAGTGGATCGTCTTGGAGAACTCGACCTCCTTGGACGACAGGTTGCCGTCGGGGTTCTTGCACAGCTGGTCGGACAGGATCAGCAGGCTGTTGAGCGGCGTGCGCAGCTCGTGCGACATGTTGGCCAGGAACTCGGACTTGTACTTGGAGGTCAGCGCGAGCTGCTCGGCCTTC